>NZ_JBYFCH010000006.1:0-77670 GCF_057652295.1 Runella sp. R5_40
CTTTAGAAGTCAGTTCCGAGGGGTAAGGAATGTGGAATTTTTCCTTTATCGGCTAACGCAGTTATATGCTTAATCCAGGTTGCTCCACAAATTTTGAAATTGATCCCAAAAAACTACAAAACCACTATTGAGAATATAAAAATAGCCGCCCAAAAATTGCTTTTGAGGCGGCTATTTTTAATTAAGGGAGTACTTGTACTCTAACTATTTTGAAGCAATTTGACCAAGAGCTGATGCTTTGGTGAATGTGCTTACTTTTGTGGTTTGTACTGAACTTACTTTGTTCGTTTCTTTCGTTGCACTATGCTCGTGACCGCCATTCACGGCAATGTATGGAGCAATGACCAATGATACGATAGACATTAACTTGATTAAGATGTTCATCGAAGGGCCAGAAGTATCTTTGAATGGATCACCTACAGTGTCCCCAGTCACCGACGCTTTGTGAGGTTCTGACTTTTTATAGAAAGTTTCTCCGTTGATTACTACCCCTTTTTCAAACGATTTTTTTGCATTATCCCAGGCACCACCTGCGTTCGATTGGAACATTCCCATCAATACGCCTGAAACTGTCACACCTGCCAATAAACCTCCTAATACTTCAGGCCCCATAGTGAAACCTACAAGCACGGGAGTAATCAAAGCAATTGCTCCTGGTAAAATCATTTGTCTAATTGAAGCTTCAGTTGAAATAGCCACGCATTTTTCGTACTCTGGCTCTGTTTTGTATTCCATAATGCCAGGAATTTCGCGGAACTGACGGCGAACTTCATTTACCATTTCCATGGCGGCCTTACCTACAGCGGAGATAGCCAATGCGCTGAAAATGAACGGAATCATGCCGCCTACAAACAAGCCTGCTAGTACGTCGGCTTTGTAAATATCAATTTGGGAAATGCCTGCAATTCCAACAAAAGCAGCAAACAATGCCAACGAAGTCAAGGCTGCAGAAGCAATCGCAAAGCCTTTCCCTGTAGCAGCGGTTGTATTACCTACGGCATCCAAGTTATCCGTGCGTTCACGTACTTCTGAAGGCAGCTGCGACATTTCAGCAATCCCCCCCGCGTTGTCAGCAATAGGTCCAAAGGCGTCGATTGCTAATTGCATCGCTGTGGTTGCCATCATACCTGCTGCTGCAATAGACACACCGTACAAACCAGCGAATTTGTAAGACAAAATAATACCCGCAGCCAACACAATGATAGGTAAAACGGTTGACTCCATACCTACTGCCAAACCACCGATGATGTTGGTAGCGTGTCCTGTGCCTGATTTTTCGATGATTGAATTAACAGGACGTTTGCCCATAGCCGTATAATATTCGGTAATATACGACATCAATGCACCTACGATTAAGCCTACTACAATGGAATAAAATACACCATCAGAAGTAAATTCAAAGCCACGAAGAACCAGACTTTCTGGTAAAATATTTTTTACAAGGAAATATGAAGCCACAAATGTGATACCAATTGATGCCCAGTTGCCAATGTTTAAAGCATTTTGAACGGATGCGTTTTCATTGCTTATACGTACAAAAAATGTAGAAACCAAAGAGGCTAATAAACCTACACCTGCAATCAACATAGGAAGAAGAACAGGGGAGAAGCCGCCGTAGTTATCAGTAACGTTGATTTCTTGTCCTAAAACCATGGTAGCCAAAATTGTTGCTACGTACGAACCGAACAAGTCAGCACCCATACCTGCTACGTCACCCACGTTGTCACCTACGTTGTCAGCGATAGTTGCTGGGTTGCGAACGTCGTCTTCAGGAATACCTGCTTCTACTTTTCCTACAAGGTCAGCGCCAACGTCGGCAGCTTTGGTATAAATACCACCACCTACCCGCGCAAACAACGCGATAGATTCAGCGCCCAACGAGAAACCAGCTAAGACTTCGATTACTTTTTTCATTTCGACCGAAGTAAGTGGCTGGCCTGCCGCAAACATTTGATAAAAAACAATGAATAGGCCACTTAGACCCAATACGGCCAAACCTGCCACGCCCATACCCATAACCGAGCCACCAGTAAAAGATACGTTAAGGGCCTTGGCGAGTGAAGTGCGGGCTGCTTGGGCGGTGCGAACGTTGGCTTTGGTAGCCACTTTCATACCGATGTACCCCGCAGTAGCTGAGAACACTGCTCCAATCAAGAACGCGACAGCGATAAGTGGAGACGAGTGTATTTCGATGCCATTGGCTTCGGTTTGGCTACCCAGATACGCCAAAATTAAGGCAGTAGGAATGGCGAAGTAGGCCAAAATTTTCCATTCAGCTTTCAAGAAAGCGATGGCGCCATCGGCAATATAGCCTGATAGCTTTTTCATGTTGTCGTCGCCAGCAGGTTGGTTGGCAACCCAGTTGAAACGCCAAGCGGTGTACAGAAGCCCAATAGCCCCAAAAGCTGGGACAAGGTAAACGATACTATTCATGCGTAGGTTAAAAGATTTAGTTGAATATTTATATAAAATGTCGGGCAAATATAGCAGAACGTGATTCATTTACCCAACCCAAATCTTAGTTAATTGCTGATTTTGTATCGTTATTGTACAATTTTTGGCCCTATTTTAAGTGAGTGTCACTAAAACAGGGCCAAAAATTGATAAACGAACCTTAATTTACTTTTACAACTTTCAGCGTTGCTTGTTTTTCAGGAGTCGTCACCTTCAAGAAATACATCCCCGCAGGTAATTCGCTCACGCCAAACTCTTCCTGATGCGTATTGGTTTCGGGTACAAATTGACGGCGTACTATCTCTCTACCCGAAGCATCGGTTAAAGCCGCTTGCACTGTTTGCGCTTTGCCATCTTGCACTTTTAAGCGAAGGATGTTGCTGACGGGATTGGGGAGAACGGTGGCGAAGGTGCCGTTATCCGTTATCGGTTGTCCGTTATCCGAACCTTGCCCTTTGCCATTTGCCCCTTGCCCTTCGCCTCTTGCTCCTTGCCCTTTGCCCTTTGCCTCTTCGCTCACTGCTGATCTCGCTGCTCCTACGCCTACTCCATCTCGCGATTGGATTCTGAACCAGTATTCTTGGTACGCCAGCACATTGCCTTGCGGTTGGCGTGTCGAGGGATAAATACTGCCCCAACCCTTTTGGTCCCAGTAACGAATGCCTAATTTGTACAATCCTTTTGGTAAACCAGTGTCATAGACGTTACCACCCGCACCGTTGTCTTGGTAAAAACCGTACGCGGGGTGATTTTGAGCGTATAGCTCCGTCCAGCCTTCACGGTTGGCATACATAAAATACGGTGCGTTGTTCTCGTGCGTGTTGAACGAACGTATCACGCCCATTTCGGGTGTTGCCAACATGTCAAAGGTCAACGAACCATCGGTACTTAATCCGCAGGCTTCTACGTTGATAGTCCAGTAACGTGGAGCCATTTTGTTGGCGTTTTCTACGTAAAATAGCGTCGGGTTCACTTGCGTGCTTTGCTCCAATTCTGGACCACCGTCGCGGGTGATGAATTGGCTTGTCCACAATGACTTGTCGTTCGCTGGCTTCACCGCCGATTTTGATTCGCCGATGTTTATCAACGTCACCACAAACGCATTCCAATAAATATCCTTGCGAATACTTTCCGAACTCTGACAACCGCCGTCGAAGAGACACTTTGCCCAATACGTTTGCTTCGTTACGTTGCTAAACGCTACCTCAAAACTTGGTGCAGTGACACCCGTGTTCCAAAACGTCTGACTTCCTGCGGGACAGTTGGCTGAAATCGTCACCGTCGTGCCCGTACACACAATCTCTTGACTTGCCGTAATCACGGGGGCAACTTGCGTTGGCGTTAAAGTAAACGTCACCACATTACTCTTCTCGCTCACACAACCATTTTCCGTCTGACAACGAGCGTAATACGACGTCGTTTGGCTAGGAACAGTCGATGGAAGGCTTGGCAGTGCCACGTTCGTCGTCGCATTGTACCAAACTGTGCGCAAACTTCCACACGTTGATTGGCCACTGAAACTGGCTGTCGCGTCACAACTCGCTGTTGATAAAAGTGATACCGTCGGCGCCGATGGAATGGTAACCAGTTTTAAGCGCATTACCCCAGACTCTGACTCCACACACGATGGCGTTCCGTCCGATTTGCGGCAACGTACGCGGTAATTGTGGTACTGATTATCCACCAAGCCTACAGGTACGCCTGTGCTGTATTCGCCACCGTCAACGGAATAAAGTATCACTTCACCAGCAGCGCAATTCGCATTAAAAGTTAAGCTAGTAGTAGCTAGGCTACATACTTCCTTCGTCTCGCCTAAGGCAACTGTTACGCCATCCACCAACAACGACACATTTTGCGGAACAGAAGCACGGTTATTAATTGTCAATTCTATTACCCCCGAATAAGTCGAAGCACAATTGGCGTCACAGGCCGCTTGGTAGCGGTGGGGTTGGTTATTGGACGGTTGGGAAACTGGGGCTGTCGCCGACCAGTCGCTCCATGCACCAGTACCTACTTGTACTCGCCAAACGGGATTACCCACCACACACAAACCCGTAACATTAAACTGTAAACCATTCACAGGATTCGCATCGGTGTCGCAAAGAACTGGGTTGTTACCTTCGTTTAGGGTTTGTTGAAGGGTAGTTAGGGTAATCGTTGGCGGAACGACTACTGTTACCATCACATCCACAAATCCGCTCAATTGAGGTGCTAATTCGCAACGAACTTTGTAGCTCGTACTTGCCGTAAGTGTTGGCGTTACCAGCGGTGAGCCCACAAACAACTGGGTGGTGCCCGCCGCGTTGTACCACGTTACTTGACCTACTTTACACGAAGCCGTCAACGACGCCGTCGCGTTTTTGCAAATAGTCACGTTGGCAGTATTCGCTGGAAGTTCTACCGAAGCAATGACGGTCAATACCGCATCGTTGCCATCGCCACCTACATAACTGATGCGGGCGTTTAACTGACCTCCCAAAAATGGTGCAATCGTTGCCCCTTCGGGCAAGCCGTTGAACGTACCTTGAATGGCATCACTACCGTCGTTGTTGACTATCACAAACGTTTGTCCCAGTACGGGCACGTGGCTACCGCTGAGTACTAAATCAAGTCCCGACAGGTTGACTGCCCCTGCTACGTTGAGCTGACGATAGTCGGTATCGGCCGTAGTGCCGTTAATGGCAATGGCCAAGTCATTGCCCGAGGCAAACGAGACAGTTCCGACGTTGACATCCGTTCCAGCAACTGTTGGGTTGATTCCTCCCGCTGCGTTGATGGCAAGGTTGCCTCCGTTGGTTGCCAAGGCCGAAGCGTTCAAATTAACCGCCCCTGCCGTCGTCAGGTTGACGTTGGTGGCTGCGGCGCGGCTAATGGGAGTACTGATGGTAATGGCACCGCTGTTGGCATCACCGATTTGGAGCGTACCCGCCGTGATGCGGTCAAGTTCGTCGTCGGAAAGGCTCAAAGGTCCGCCTAGCGAATTTGTCGCTGCTCCCAAGTCGATATTGACGCCATTGGTGTAAGGACGAAGTATCACACTGCTGGCCGAGTTGGTACTGATGACCGCCGTATTTTTAATGTCAATACTGTTGGTAATCAGCGAAATGTTTCCTCCCATGCTCGCTGTTGTAATTTGTCCACCAGAAAGTGATTCAATCTCAATACCCACGCCGCTACCGCCTTCAATGCCAGTTATGGTGATGGCACCTCCTGAGGTGCTATTGACAGTCCTGCGAATATATACCCCTTGATTATAGGGGCCAGTTGAGCTTCCAGCCGTTCCTTGAATGTTGATTGCTTTCCCATTCCCCGCCGTAACGGTGCCATTTAAGTCAACCCCTACACTTCCATTGGATGCTGTAGCATCAGCTCCTCCTATACCAATAATAGTAATAGTGCCATCATTAGTTGTTATCAAGTTACCAATCTGCACCCCATCACTAAACGACTGGTTGGCACCCGTACCTTCTATATAAATGGTACCAGTACCACCCGCAAGGACTTTTCCACTTAGCCCAATGCCAGTATTACCCGTAGAAGTGGATGTGCCCTGACCACCCTGACCAATGAGTCGGATATTACCGTTATTGGTACTAATTTGGCTATTAGAATCACCAAGCCGAAGACCATAATTAAATGAAGGGGTGCTTACCGAGCTACTGCCAGTACCCTGTACCGTGACATTCCCAGTTCCTCCCGCCGCAATACGGCTAGTAGCCTCCAGTAAAACACCTGTATTGGCGATACTGGTACTTGCCTCCCCTGCTCCTGCTTGGCCAGTGACACTAATGTTTCCATTGGTAGAAGTGATGGCACTTGATTTTAGAAAAACGCCTTGGTGGCCGCCATTCGTGCCGCTTCCGCCAGTGCCTTGCACCGTTACAGTTCCCGATCCACCCGCAGAAATTAATCCTGAACTTTCAAGATAGACACCGTAGTTGGCGATGTTATTGACCCCTGCTCCACCTTGACCTGTTACGCCTACATTTCCTCCTGAAGAAGTGATGGTACCTGCCTTGAGGTGTACCCCAAATGTATTACCATCGGTCTGGCTAGCTCCTGTGCCTTGTACAGTAACCGTACCCGTTCCACCTGCGGTAATCATTCCTAGGTCGGTGACTGCCACTCCGTGTTGGTTAAACCTGCTTGGCATGCCATCTCCTTGGCCTACAACACTCACATTTCCCCCTAAAGAAGTAATTTTAGAATTTGTACCAGTGACCAACACGCCAATGTTTTCATTACCAGCGGCAGTACCACCTGTTCCCGTTACCGAAAGGGCGGCGGTTCCTCCTTCAATGATACCACCGTTGCTCACTGAAACCCCTGCTTTGTAGCCAGCAACCCCGCTTTTTCCTTTGATGGCTGCTTGGCCACTACCCGTTACTTTTAGTGAGCCGCCATTGACATCAACACCAGCAAAATCGCCCGATGAAGGCGTTGCCTGTTGGTTGGCTTCCACGACCAAATTTCCGTTTTGAGTCTGCAAACTACCCCCTGAATTGATGGTTGCATTTTTGCTTACTTTCACCGTGGCCGTACCTGTGCCAGAGAGGGTGACAATCGCATTAGCAGCGATACTCAAAGCATCCGTTCCAGGCGCGGTAGCGTCATCATTTTGCAAGTCTAAATCCAAGTTAGCATTGCTGACAAACGTGATGTTACCATTCAAATTCACTTCGTCATCGCCTGTGCCACCGTTGATGGTCAAGGTGGGTAATTGGGTTGTAAATGCCCCAACGTTGATGATGTCGTTGCCGCCAGCCGTGTTGACAGTAATACTATTTTTACCCGAAAGAACTACTTCCGCTGGCGTCGTAAAGGCCGTAGTGGTGCCGCCGTCGATGTTATACGTTTTACCCGTGACGTTAAAGCGGATTTTACCGCTGTTTTCACTTACTTCCAGCGTTTCGCCCGTGCCTTTGGTATCGGTAATGACGATGTTTCCGCTTGTGGTCGTAATGGTGTAGTCGGGAGAGGTACAGGCAATATTTTGAGCATCACCCGTGATAGTCCAGCCTTTGTTGGTAATCAAATTGTTACGCGCCGATTGAGCAGTACAATATTTTAGCCCTAGTGCGCCCAAACTCCGACCCGTCACTGTCCCCTGATTGAAGCCAATCAACGTCGCATCGTAGTTGACCTCGCTCATTCCACAGTTGTCTAGGAAGTTGCCTAGATTAACACTGGCATTGAATTTGGTTCCCCAAGCCGCCAAGCTTTGATCAAAAGCCGTTGCATTTTGAAACATTAACGACATGTTAGTGACGTTACTCACGTCCCAGTTGCTGATATTTTGGTTAAACGAAGTCGCTTCTTGGAACATACGTGACATCCCCGTTATGGTGCTTGTATTCCATGTACCGATATTTGCGGGGCCATTGAGAATCGTACAATTAGCAAACATGGATGAAAGCGACGTTACACCAGACAAGTTGGGGACATCCGTTGCAGGAATGCTCAGGTTATTACAACCATTGAAAGCACTGCTCATAGATGTCCAAGCAATGTCCCCCCATTGACTAATCGTCAGTAATTTAGAAGCATCGCCTACGGAGTTAAAATGAATCCTTGGGAAATCCCCTCGAATAGCTACTGTGTAAGTACCTGCCGTACCGTAATTATGGGTAACGCTCCCCGTTACTCCTAACTCATCATAAATACCGTCGTTGTTCCAGTCCACGTCGTAATTGTAGCCTGTACCTAAGGTCGGGATGGTGATGGAAGTACTATTAGAAGTACCTGGATTGTTGGTTTTCCACGTCGTGACAAAAGGCTTTCCACCGTACCCTTCAATGGCAAAGGTGTAAGGCGAGCCAGGGTCGTTGCTCGGAATGCTGATGGTGGCCGTGCGTTTACCCGTTGTTGTAGGGTCAAACGTTACCGTAAAGGTCGTTGAACTACCTACAGCAACAGTCGTTGAAGAAGGTTGAGTGATGACAAAATCGGTGGTTCCTCCCGTGATTGTTCCCAATGTCAAAGCGCCCGCTCCCGTATTTTCGATGGTGAACGTACGCGTCACCGAGCCACTTGGTACCGAGACAGGCCCAAAATCCGTATGGTCGGTGATAATTGGTGAGTTATCACCACTTACGATGCTGATGCTATTGCCTTTGAGGTTAATCTCTGGCGCACACGTAGAAGAAAGAGCATCACCCGTGATAGTCCAGCCTTTGTTGGTAGTTAGGTTCGTACGAGCCGATTGCGCAGTACAATATTGCAAACCTGTTGCTCCCAAATTTCGACCTGTCACTGTGCCCTGATTGAAGCCAATTAGCGTAGCGTCGTAGTTGGCAATGCTCATGCCGCAGCTACTCAGCATCTCTGTTAAATCAACACTGGCATTGAATTTGGTTCCCCAAGCCCCCAAGTTTTGATCAAACGCCGTTGCTCCCAAAAACATCCCAGTCATATCTGTCACCTTACTCACATCCCAACCACTGATGTCTTGATTGAAAGCTGTCGCGGAAAACATCCTAGCCATGTTTGTCACCTTACTTACGTTCCAATTGCTAATGTTTTGGTTGAAGGAGCTAACGCCACTGAACATCAATGACATATTCTCGACACTACTCACATCCCAACCACTGATGTCTTGGTTAATAGCGGCTATCGCCAAAAACGTACGGCTCATGTTAGTTACATCATTCAAGTCGGGCTTATCAGTGGCATTTATCTGTAAGTTATCACATCCTAAAAATGCTCTTTCAAAACTTTTCCAGTCAATATCTCCCCACTGATTGACGGACAAAAGTTTCTTATTATTGGCTCCATCATTATCGAAGAATATTCGCGGGAAAGCGCCTCTAATAGCTACCGTGTAGGTATTAGCCGTACCATAATCGTGGGTGACATTACCCGTCAGCCCAAACTCATCATAAATACCATCATTGTTCCAATCCACGTCGTAGCTATAGCCCGTGCCTGTAGTTGGAATAGTGATAGAGGTCTGCGCTGGATTGTCTTTATCAGTTTGCCACGTCGTAATAAAAGGCTTTCCACCGTAACCTTCAATGGCAAAGGTATAAGGCGAGCCAGAGTCGTTGCTCGGAATGCTGATAGTTGTCGTGCGTTTACCCGTTGTTGTAGGGTCAAACGTCACCGTAAAGGTGGTTGAACTATTGGCAGGAATACTCGTCAAGGAAGGTTGCGTGATGGTAAAATCGGTGGTTCCTCCCGTGATTGTTCCCAACGTCAAGGCCACTGCCCCCGTATTTTCGATGGTGAACGTACGAGTCACCGAGCCACTTGGCACTGAGACTGGGCCAAAATCTGTGTGATCAGTAATGATGGGTGTATTGTCACCACTTACGATGCTGACGTTGTTGCCTTTGAGGTTGATGTCGGGCGTACACGTTGAAGAGAGCGCATCGCCCGTAATGACCCACCCTTTTCCACCACTTCCAGTCGCTCCCACCAACGTAGCGCGCGCGGCGGCGGCAGCACAGTATTTTAAACCTGCGGCACCCATTTCTTTGCTTGTGAGTGTACTTTGACTAAACCCAGTGAGGGTAGCATCATAGTTCGCAACACTCATCCCGCAGTTATCAAGAAAAAATCGTAAGTCAACGCCTGTATTAAGTTTGGCTCCCCACGAAGATAGACTTTGGTTAAAGGCCGTCGCATGGTCAAACATCCCGTACAGGGTAGTGACAGCTCTGATGTCCCACGAGCTCAAGTCCTGATTAAAAGCAGACGTTTCGTGAAACATCAAGCCCATATTCGTAACTGTGCTTACGTTCCACCCACTTATGTTTTGATTGAAAGCAGTTGTACCGTAAAGCATCATACTCATGTCCAAAACTTTACTTACATTCCAACGGCTTATATCTTGATTGAAGGCAACCGCAGCTCTAAACATTGTGCTCATGTCAGTAACAGCACCTACTTGCCAATTACCGATGTCTTGATTAAAGTGACTGGCTCCGTAGAACATTCCAGACATATCGTTGACCATCTGCACATCCCACCCGCCAATATTTCCATTAAAATCGGTGGCTCCGTAGAACATTTGTGAGGTCGAAAGTGCCTTCGTCGGTTGCCAACTTCCAATATTTTGATTGAAACGGGGTGCCATAAAAAACATCCGTCTAAACGTGGTAACATTTCTTACATCCCAGTTCGCGATATTCCCGTTAAATGCGTCTGCATTGCTGAACATCTCTTCCATCGTGGTCACGGCACCTACTTGCCAGCCGTTGAGCGGTTGATTAAAGGAGGTAGCTCCGAAAAACAAAGATCTCATGGTAGTTACGGCTCTCACATCCCAACCATTAATAGCTTGGTTGAAAAGAAGACATCCAGCAAACATGTATCCCATGTCAGTGACAGAGCCTACATTCCAGCTACCTATGTTGTTTGGCCCTGTTAGTTTTTGGCAACCAGAGAACATTACACGGGTAGAAGTAACATTGGTTAAATCAGGAATATCTGTAGCCGAAACCTCTAGGTTGATACATCCCGCAAACGCCCTTTCCATGCTTGTCCAGGCACCGCTTCCCCATTGAGTTACCGCCAACAACTTTGCCTTATCACCTGCATCATTAAAATAAATTCGCGGAAAAGTCCCTCTGATAGCCACTGTATATGTACCTGCCGTACCATAATCGTGGATGACATTACCCGTCAGTCCAAACTCATCATAAATACCGTCGTTGTTCCAGTCGACGTCGTAGCTATAGCCCGTACCCGTGGTAGGTATTCTAATAGAGGTACTGTTTGAACTACCTGGGTTGCCTGAGTTGTCGGTTTTCCAAGTTGTGATAAAAGGCGTTCCACCGTAGCCTTCGATGGCGAAGGTGTAAGGGTTTTCGTCGGGGTCGTTGCTCGGAATGCTGATGGTGGTCGTACGTTTACCCGCTGTGGTAGGGTCAAACGTCACGGTAAAGGTGGTTGTACCATTGGCAGGAATAGTTGTCAACGAAGGTTGCGTGATGACAAAATCGGTGGTTCCACCCGTAATTGTTCCCAACGTCAAAGCGCCAGCGCCCGTATTTTCGATGGTAAAGGTGCGTGTTACGGAGCCACTTGGCACTGAGACGGGGCCAAAATCTGTGTGATCAGTAATGATGGGTGTATTGTCACCACTTACGATGCTAACGTTGTTGCCTTTGAGGTTGATATCGGGTACGGCAGGGGCTGCCACCGTAATCACTACATCATTATTGCCAGTTCCTCCCGTGTAGCTAATCGTCGCATTGAGACTGCTTCCTCGGAAGTTAGGAATCGTAGCTCCTGGTGCTAGGCCGTTGAACGTACCCACGATAGGGTCGGTACCGTCGTTGTTGACGATGGTAAATACTTCGTTACCTGTTGGCACGTACGTACCCGCCAAAAGCAAATCTACGCCCCTTAAATCGATTGCTCCTTCAACATTGAGTTGGGAGTAGGTGCTACCCGTACCGTCACCGAGGGTAGTGCCGTTGAGGGTGATTTGCAAATCACTGTTAAACGACAGCGTGTTGGCAATGACATCCGTCCCGTTGAAGGTTGGTTTCACGGCTTTGGGCGAAGTGCCTGGGTCGAGCAACAGCGTACCGCCGTTGGTATTAATACTTCCTCCACTGATGATGACATCGCCTCCACTGATGAGTTCCATGTTGGTAAGCGTTGGGCGAGTAATTCCAGTCCCAACGGTAATATCGCCCATCGTCGCATCACCGACGACAAGCGTACCCGTACTGATTCTATCAAGTTCAAGATCCGATAAAATAAGGGGGCCATTGGTGGCATCAGGGGCAAGAGAAAACTCAATCGCTGTACCTGCCGTGAAGGGCTTGAGGGTTACACGGCCTGACGAATTAGTGCGGATATCAGGTGAATCTACTATTCGTAAACTATTGGTAGTAATTGCAATGTTACCGCCATTTACTTCCGTAGTAATGCTAGAGACTGGAGCCCCGCTTTGTTTTGACATATAGATACCGTACGTCGTACTTCCGCCACCCGATTTTCCTGTAAGTGAGACGTTTCCGCCCGCAGACTTAATCAAGCCTTCTAATATTATTCCATTGTTTGAAATACCAGTAGCGGTTCCGCCTTCTCCCGTGATAGTTACCGTGCCAGTACCTCCAGCTGATATTTCGCCACTTTGGTTCATAAAAAGTCCATAATTGAATTGGCTAGCTCCGCTGCCTCCGCCGTAGGCATTGACCGTAACAGCCCCGCCTACTGAAGTGATTTTAGCCGAAGCTTGTATATTTACCCCTACATTATTGATTCCCGTTGGAGCTGTACCCCCTCTTCCTGTGACCGTCACCGCGCCCGTTCCCGCAGAGGTAATTTCACCAGAAGTAGCCAGTCTTATCCCGTCATTGCCACCACTGCTTCCTGTTCCACCACCTGTACCCTCTACGGTTACCGCTCCGCCCAAAGAGGTTATTTTCGACGTATTTCCTTGAATTAAAATACCATTGTTGTTATTGTTACTCGAAGCACCGCCGTTGCCAATGACCGAAACGGTATTGCTACCTCCATAGATTACTCCCCCAAAAATCAAATGAATACCTATTTGAGCACCTAATGCGTCATTTCCTCCTTTTCCTTTGACCGTCAGGGTACCTGAACCTAGGACTTGCAATTGAGTGCTACTGCCCATAGATACACCGATGAAATTACCAGCGGTAGGACTTGCTTGTTGGTTTGCTTCTACGGTGAGGTTACCATTATTGGTTCCGAGTGTGCTTCCGTTATTGAAAACGACATTTTTGCTTACTCTGAGAGTCGCCGCCCCTGTTCCTTGAAGTATAATGTTAGCATTAATGGCAAACGTGATGCCATCCACTCCTGGGTTAGCGTCATCGTTTTGCAAATCCACATCCAAGTTAGCATTGGTCGCAAAAGTGATGTCTTCGTTAAAATTCACTTGGTCGTCGCCCGTGCCACCGTTGATGGTTAGTGAAGGGAGATTGTTGCCGAGAGCGCCGATGTTGATGATGTCGTTGCCCGCAGCGGTATTTACCGTGATGCTTGCTAAACTACTCAAAGGTACATCCGCGGGGAAGTTGGTCGTAGGGCCATTGTTTAGGCTGAATGTTTTCCCTGTCACATTAAAATGGATATTCGTACTATTTGGAGTAATGTCCAACGTTTCGCCCGTTCCTGTTAGGTCTGTGATGACAAGGTTATTGCCCGATGTACTGATGGTATAATCAGGCTGGCCAGCATTGTTAAAGGTAAACGGAACTACATAAAAACATCCGCCTGTATTGGGGGTGATTTTAGCATAGAGAGTTTGTGAACCTGTAGGCAAGCCCGACGACGGAGTGAAGGTATTGGTATTTTGGGTGTAAGTACCTGCCGAGGTAGTCGCAGCATCGTTCGTGAAAATACCATTGACCGTGCCGTTATACGTTGCCCCAAAGGTAAAAATAGGGGTTGTATTGTTGACCACAACGGAGTTGGTCGTATTGTTCACACCTCCCGTTAAGCTATTGTATTTCAGTACGCCATAATTATTGGTGGTGGCTACGTAATGGCCTAAATCGGATCCGACAAGGGTATATCCGTAATTGTTAAAGACCGAGTTCCCTGACATGTCGAGGTTGCCAGTGATTTTGATGACGCCACAATTCTGATTAGTAAACGTAGTGGCATTGATAATTTCTATCTTACTACTGTTGATAGTACCGCTGTTACTACTGGTTGTATTTTGTCCATCTAATACCAAGCCAATATTGCTACCCGTGGCATTAATCGTAGCATTGCTTTCGTTGATGATTTTACCGCCAGCTGCTACATAACCCCCTCTATACCCTGAAGCAGTAAGGGTCGCACCCGTTTTGTTGTTGAAAGTACCAACAGCATACATTCCATAATTTTGGTTACCATTTGCATTTAAGGTTCCATAGTTTTCTAAAGCCGTGGTTGAGACTGCTAACTGAATGGCGCCTTGATTTTGTGCAGTGGCGTTGGTATTGGTTATGGTGGTAGTACCTCTATTAATGAACTGAGCATTATCTTGTAAATACAGCGCAACAGCATTATTTTGAACGGTTAAACTAGCCCCTGTCCCTACTGTTAAACTAGCATTCCCTGTCATATATACTTGTTTAGCAGCGGCATTGATGCCCGTCGAAATGGTCGGATACACAGTGGCAGTAGGAATAAGAACTACATTGCCTGCACTTGGTACGCCATTGGGAGTCCAATTACACGGGTTTGTCCAGTCGGAACTCACCGAGCCATTCCAGCCCATATTCTCTGTAGATGTAGCGACTTGGGCACAGCCGTTTTGAAAGGTATTAGGCACTACGTAGCTGCAACTATTGGCTGTCGATGTTATTTTTATAAAGATGGGGACACTTCCTGCGGGAAGGGTATTGGCTGGGGTAAAGGTGTTGTTCGCCTGATTGTACGTACCTGCTGAATTAGAAAGTCCTGCATCAGTAAAAATCTCAATGGTACCTGCGTAAGTGCCAGTATAGGTGAACATTGTTGTGGCAGAAGCATTTCTATTTACCCGTACCGAACCAGTATTTGAGGTAATTTGATTAGGAGTGAGCGTGCCTCCAATGAACGCAACCCCACCGCTTTGATTGGTAAAAGTTCCTACTGCCCCTAAATTTCCTACCGTTCTGAACATCCCAGCATTGTTAAAAAAGGAGCTACCAACAGTATTGAGAAGCATTCCCCCGCTGTAATTGGCAAAGCTAGCACAGGCGTAGTTGTTGAAAGTAGCACTAGGACCATTGGAACCAGTATTACCAATTTGAATAGGGGTTGAGTTGGTAGAATTAATTACAACGGATCCGTAGTTATGGAAAACGTTGTCATCAAAACTCATTTCAAACGTACTGTTGACACCACTACCGCCGCTTGTTTCAAGGATGAGTAAGCCATTGTTGGTCACAGTGGCATATTGTACCATCTCAAATTTGGTTACAGTACTTTCGGTGCTGCCCATGCGCAGTGCGGCGTTCTGATTAATGGTCAATGATGGCCTGTTTGAAAAGCTTCCATTGAGCGTTATTGACTTGGCGGTGGCCGTTGTTCCCGAAGGGATAACCACTGTCCCACCCGATTGAATTGAAACTGGATTGGTCTGCGTCGGTACACCGTTGGGAGTCCAGTTGCAGGGGTTCGTCCAGTCGTTGCTCACTGAGCCGTTCCAACTCATTGATTGCGTGGCAGAGGCGACTTGGGTGCAGCCTTCTAACCCCGTTCCTCTGATACTAAAATAATATGGATGCTCGGTAGGAGCAAAGCTATTGACATAAACAGTAGCATTTCTGGATCCAACAACAGAAGGGTTAAAGGCTACTTGAAATGTGGTTGAACCGTTTGGAGCAATGGACGAAGAGGAGGGGGGAGAAGCAAGGGAGAAGTCGGCGGCTCCTGTTCCATCAAATAGAACGACAGTGCCCGTACTCAAGTCTAATGTACCTGTACCTGTATTTTCGATGGTAAATGTTTTAACAACTGGCCCCGCTCCTATATTTCTTGAACCAAAATCTGTATCATTATCTGTTGAAGGTCCATTGTAGGTATGCGGAATATCTTGCCCTTTTCCTACTATGTTTATATTTGGCAAGTTATTTACCCCTATTCCAGCAATATTAAATGTATAAGTGCCTTCGTTGCTATCACTATTAGTTATCGTAACCGTTGCCGTACGTGTTCCTAAACCTGAGGGTGTAAAGGTTATAATAAAGAAAATAGAAGAGTTGCCAACCACTATGTCTGAACTCGGTTGGGTGGTTACCTGAAAATCGCTTGCGTTTGCCCCTGTAACATTTACTCTTGGACTTCCAGAAAGCCCCAAAGCACCAGTCCCTGTATTATAAATTCTGAACAACCGTGTATGTGATCCACTGGGAGCTAATTGTACCCCAAAATGGGTATTATCATTTACTGTGGGGGTGACGTCACCGCTGGGAATAGATATATCGTTTCCTCGGACGTCTATCTCTGACGGCGCAGCATAAAAGGTGGCAGTAAGCTGGCCGCCATAATACCAGTCTTGTGTGCCCAGACTTCCATTGGTTGTGTTAATTGGGGATTGATTTCCATTGCTGTTGGTAATTCTGTATCCAACTACATTTGTCAGTGCGTGCTCAGGGGCGGGAGTAAAAAAGATATTTGCCTGCCCCTGAGAATACCCAGAGCAATAGCTAGAACAGTTGAGGTTGATACCAATACCTGTTACTTTTCCAGTGTTATCTGGTACAATATCTACGTTTACGTACTGAGCCTTTGCCGCTTGGGTAAAAAAGCTGAGTATGGCAAAAAAAATAAGCCGTATTAGGGTAAATGGTTGTAAACACGTTTTCATGGTAGAAAAATTTAAGTGTGTTCAGAGTGAATGAGACAAGGCTATCGCCTAGCCCTCCCAAAAAGGAGGGCTCAAAGCGAGAGAATTACGTCAAGGATGGGTTAGTTACTGCAACTTATCAGGTGCAATAGGCATCGGCACGATGTTGTTGACGGGTGGCGTGCTCTTCAAGTAGGCAAATACTGCTTGCAGGTCTTCTTCGGCCATGTTCACGTAGTTGGGCCAAGGCATCGGAGGCAACAAGGGGCGTGCGGTCGCAATCCCTTTTGATTTGCCTTGCGTGAGGGCAATCTTGAACTGCTCAAACGACCAAGAGCCAATTCCTGTGGTATCGGAGGTCAAATTGGCTGCAAAGCTCATTCCCCAAGGGCCAACGGCCGACGTACCGTCGCCGCCAAGTAGCATCCAACCATTTTTCAACGCGTCAGGGGTTACTTTTGCGATGGGACGGTCAGACGGGTAGCCCGACAAGTGGCGACCTGGTACTTCTTCTGGCCCTTTCGGACCCAGCTGCTTGGGCGAATGGCAGTCTTGGCAGCCCATGATGCCAACCAAGTACTCACCACGCTTGATAAGCGCCGAGTCCGATAGTTCCAGTTCAGCCTTGGCCGTGTCCTTCGACTCTTGCGAAGGTTGACAAGCTGCAATAAAGAAAACGAGTAGGGCAAATGCGTAAATAGGATAGTTTTTCATTGTTGTAGGGAAAAAAGGTTAATTAGTATGTTAGTTTTTGGATTGTTCCAAGGGCGTAGCTCAAAAGGTAAAATTCGCGGTTTCCGCTGCGTTCGATGTCGGTTGGCATCATGATGCTTGGTAGTAATACTTTGCCTTCTTCGTTGACCACTTTACCCGAAAGCGGCTGAAAGCCCGTTGCGCCAAACTCCGCCATCTGAATCGCCAATGGCTTGTTGTTTTTAGAAAGCGTCAAATGCGACAAAGTCGTAAAACCTGTTTTGTACTCACTTACGGTACCGTCGGTCGTTATTTGGTACATTTTAGCATTACCTGGGGCAAACGGAAATCCGCTGAGCGTTGTCACTAAGAAACGCGTGCCATCAAATACAATTCCCGTCGGAACGGCTTCTATTTTGGTTCCTGCATCGGGGATTTTGGCAAACAAGCTCAATTTCCCCGTGGCCTTGTCGCGTTTAAAGATGGCATTGGCACCCGCGTCGGCGATGTATAGATTGCCATCGGGGCCAACGACCAAATCAAACACGTTGGAATTGATAGGGTCGGTAAGTTTGAGGGTACGGATGTAGGTGCCTAAATCCTCCTTTTGGGCAGTAGAAATATTAAGAGGAGCATCGCCTGCTTTGAAAGAAGCAACGTCAATGGTATAAAGCATTCCACTGACACCGTGAAGCACGTACAATTTTCCATCGTGGAAAAGAGGGTGGCTCATGCCTTCAATCGCCCCGTTGGCAATGACCGAAGGGAAGCCCGTCATGGCCGTCGTTTTTGTTCCTTGTGGAGTAATCATGACGATGCTTCCGTCGTTTTTACCCGTACCAGCTTCGGTGACCCAAAGCTGCCCTTTGGTGTCGAGGGTAAGCCCGATGGGAGCGCGTAATTGATCTGCAAAGTTGGCCGCCGTCAATTGTTCTGGCTCAGGCACGACTTCTTCTTTTTCATTACAAGCCACAAGCCAACCAACCAATACGACAGTCGAAAGAGATAACCAAAATGTGCGGGAAGTTTTCATAAAAGAATGAGTTATGAGTGAATAAATAAGCTGTACAAATATCGTATCGAACGGACTGTGGGTGTTAGCTCAAAATGGACATTCTTTGTCTCATTTTTGACATTTGAAAAATTTTGATGTAAAAAATTCCAATTTTTATTAACTCATTTTTGACTTTCTTTTGCTCATTTTTGACAAAACGCTGTTTTTTGCCCATTTAAAGCGGGATTGTGTTAATTTTGAGTTGGGAAAGAGGAGAATAAAACTGGTGCCGCTAAACTGATATTTTTTCAATGCCAATCATCATTTTACAACTCTTGTTTTTCTCCGTCTTTTGTGCCTTTACCAGCTTTGCTCAACAGGCCATTTCTTCACTACACGTCTCGGAAAGCCTGCTCAAACAACATGTTTTTGTACTAGCTTCCGATAGTTTACAAGGACGCCAAACAGGAACGGCGGGTCAGCTCAAAGCCGCCAAGTATTGCGCCCAGCAACTCAAAGAAAATCACCTCCAGCCTTTCTTTCCTATTGATAGTACTCAGTCGTCTTTTTGGCAACGGTACTATTTTATCAACGAGCGATTCATGCCTGTTTTACCAAATAATGCTACTCTAATAGGCACCTCCCAACGCATGAGACTAGTACCGCCTCCTTCGGCCAACGACAGTCTCCGTCGGTACGTGGCGCATAATATCGGAGGATTACTTATAGGTACCACTCGGCCCCAAGAGGTAGTGGTTGTCTCTGCCCATTTTGACCATTTGGGGCAAGCTAATCAGCAAATTTTTCACGGTGCCGACGATAATGCCTCGGGTACGGCGGCGGTTTTGGCAATGGCGGCAACTTTTGACAGTCTTGCCCAAGCGGGGATTCGTGCCCAACGTAGTATTTTGTTTGTGCTATTTTCGGGGGAAGAAGGTGGGCTGATTGGGTCAACCTATTTTATTCAAAACGCTCCAGCGGGTCTTGACAAATTTGTGGCTAATTTGAACATCGACATGATTGGCCGTACCGATAAATGGCACCGTCGAAAGCCGAACTATTGTTATTTAATCACGGGAGGGAAGAAAAATTCCCTTCGAGAAGTAGTTATGAGTGCCAACGCAGCTTCGGTGGGTTTGGAAATAGAGACGGTTTTTGATACCCAAAATGACGTAAAACAGTACTTTTATCGCTCCGACCACTACAATTTTGCCAAAAATAACATCCCCATTGCTTTCTTTTTTGACGGCGAGCATCCCGATTACCACCAACCTTCCGATACTGCGGAAAAGATAGACTACGCCTTGCTGCAAAAACGGACAACGCTGATTTTTCAAGTGGCGTGGCAAGTGGCCAATCCCTCACGCTAATGCACCCCACCGCAATTTTAGCGGCTATCCTCTTCTGCTTTCTAGCAGAAAACCGTAACTTTGGATAGGACTTGTATCATATGGGGTTATCACAGAAGAAACCTACACTTTATGGCTAAAGACAAATACCACCAACTTGTAAAAAAAGCACTGATAGCAGAAGGTTGGAGCATCACGCATGACCCACTTTTCGTGCCTACTTTGAAAAGAACTATTCAAGTTGATTTAGGAGCAGAGAGATTAATTGGAGCAGAAAAAGGAAATCAACAAATTGCAATAGAAATAAAGAGCTTTATTGGTTTATCCGAAATTCATGAATTTTACAAAGCGCTTGGACAATTCAATTATTATCAATTAGCTATTGAAGAAACTCAACCACAACGGATATTGTTTCTCGCCGTCCCCTTAGATATTTATGATACTCTTTTTGAAGAGCCCCTAACTCTCAAGGTAATAGAGCGTTATCATCTGAAGATTATTGTTTATAATGTGAAAGAAGAAAAAATAGAAAAATGGATAAGCTAATTTTTTATAAATCAGTTGTTCAGAATATTATGAACACCATAGTAAGTGATTTCCAATCGGCGACTCAGCCCTTCCAAATGCAAATGATTAAGGATGATTCGCATGGACAATACTTACTTTTTCAAAATGACTGGCATAATGAACGCCGACTCTATGGGCCAATTTTACACATGGAAGTAGCTTCTTCGGGTAAGGTTTGGATTCATTATGATGGTACTGACCTAGTGGTTGTTGAGCAACTGCTCGAAGCAGGTATTCCAAAAGAAGATATTGTCCTAGGCTTTCGTTCACCTGTTGTTCGGCCTGATACGGGGTTTGCGGTGGCGTGAAAAAATGTCATTGGAGAAAATTGGCATTTTTGGGTCAATCAGAAGCTAAAACCCTCCCAAGCTCCAAAAACGTGCGTTGGCAACGCACTAAAATCCAATCTAAGATACAGACTTTAACGTAGTTGATATGCAATTCTCCCACCTTCACTGCCACACCCAATATTCCTTACTCGACGGGGCGGCAGATATAAAAAAGCTGTTTAAAAAGGCCAAAGCCGACGACATGCCCGCCATCGCCATTACTGACCACGGCAACATGTTTGGCGTATTTGAGTTTGTCGCCGAAGGACACAAACAAGGCATTAAACCCATCGTAGGCTGTGAGTTTTATTTGGTAGAAGACCGCCACAAAAAACAGTTTACCAAAGAACAAAAGGACGTTCGCCGCCACCAGTTGCTGTTGGCCAAAAACGCCGAAGGCTACCGCAACTTGGCTAAACTATGCTCGCTGGGTTTCATCGAAGGGATGTACGGCAAATACCCACGCATCGATAAAGAACTGCTCGTCAAATACCACAAAGGGCTCATCGCCACGACTTGTTGCATCGGAGCAAGTGTACCACAGGCTATCATCAAAAAAGGAGAAGAGGCTGGTCGTCAAGAGTTTAAGTGGTGGCTCGATTTGTTTGGCGATGACTATTACGTCGAAATCCAACGCCACGGTATTCGTGACCAAATTATTGCCAACGATGCACTGCTCAAATACGCCAAAGAGTTCAACGTCAAGGTGATATGTTCCAATGATAGTCATTACGTAGAGCAAGACGACGCCAACGCCCACGATATTTTGTTGTGTGTCAATACGGGTGACAAACAATCTACGCCTACCAACAAGGACTTTGATGACGAAAATCCAATGCCTAAGGGTACGCGCTTTGCGTTTTTCAACGATGAGTTTTATTTCAAAACCAAAGACGAAATGCTCAAAACGTTCAGTGACTTGCCCGAATCGCTGGACAATACGCAAGAAATCGTTGATAAAGTAGAGTTGTTAAAGCTCAATCGAGATATTTTATTGCCCAACTTCCCCATTCCTGAAGAGTTTAAGAAACACAGTATTTCGCAAATGATTGAGTTCAACGGTAAAATGAAAGAACTCACCGCCGATGTACTTAATCAGTGGGAATACCTCAAGCATTGGACGTTTGAAGGGGCTCGAAAAAAATACAAGGAAATTACGCCAGAAGTGGAGGAACGACTCAACTTTGAACTGAATACCATCAAAAACATGGGTTTTCCTGGCTACTTTCTCATCGTTGCCGACTTTATCCAAGCGGGGCGCGACATGGGTGTACTCATTGGGCCAGGGCGGGGATCGGCAGCGGGAAGTGCCGTAGCGTATGCCATCGGAATCACCAACATTGATCCTATTAAGTACGATCTCCTTTTTGAGCGTTTTTTGAACCCCGACCGTATCTCCATGCCCGATATTGATACGGACTTCGACGACGAAGGCCGCCAACGGGTGATTGATTACGTGGTGCAGAAATACGGTAAAAATCAGGTAGCTCAAATCATTACCTACGGTACAATGGCCGCCAAATCGTCGATTAAGGACGTGGCGCGGGTGATGGATTTGCCATTGCAAGAGGCCAATGCCGTGGTGAAACTCGTGCCTGATAAGCCGACGTACAACATGAACTTGGACAAGGTGTTTAAAGTACCTCTCGAAAAAATGGCGGATGTTGTGACACCCGACGAGGTCGAAAACTTAAAACGCCTCCGTGAAATGCTGAAAGGCAATGACCTCACGGCCAAAGTTCTCAAAGAAGCTCAAAAATTAGAGGGAACCGTTCGGAACGTGGGTATTCACGCGGCAGGGATTATCATTGCCCCATCCGACCTGACGGATTTGATTCCTGTGAGTACCTCTAAAGAATCGAGTTTGTTGATTACGCAGTACGAAGGGAAAATTATTGAAGATGCGGGGGTTATCAAGATGGACTTTTTGGGGCTGCGAAACTTGACTATCATCAAGGAAGCCCTTCGGATGATTGAGGCCAACCACGGGGTAAAAATTGACATTGATTACATTCCGCTCGATGACATCAAGGTGTTTGAGCTTTTCCAACGTGGTGAGACCAACGCCGTCTTTCAATTTGAATCCGACGGGATGAAAAAGTACATGCGCGAACTCAAACCTGACCGTTTTGAAGACCTTATCGCCATGAACGCCCTGTATCGTCCAGGCCCGATTGCGTACATTCCTAACTTCATCAACCGTAAACACGGCCGTGAAAAAGTAGAATACGACCTCCCCGAAATGGAGGAGTATTTGGCTGAAACACAGGGTATTGCAACGTATCAAGAGCAGATTATGTTGCTTTCCCAGAAGTTAGCAGGTTTTAGTAAGGGTGATGCCGACGTACTGCGGAAGGCCATGGGGAAAAAGCAGATTGAGGTACTAAACAAGATGAAGAGTAAATTTATTGAGGGAGGAAAGAAAAACAACCTTGATGAGAAAAAACTCGATAAGGTCTGGACGGACTGGGAAGCTTTTGCCTCGTATGCCTTTAACAAATCGCACTCTACTTGCTATGCTTTTGTGGCCTACCAAACGGCGTATCTCAAAGCCCATTATCCCGCCGAATACATGGCGGCCGTCTTGACAAGTTCGCTAGGAAACATTGAAAAAATCACGTTCTTCCTCGAAGAATGTAAAGCCCTCGGAATTCCTGTGTTGGGCCCCGACGTCAACGAATCGGAACGGCGTTTTGGGGTAAACAAACGCGGCGAAATTCGTTTTGGATTGGGAGGGATTAAAGGAACAGGTGACGCCGCCGTAGAAAGCATCATCGAAGAAAGAACCAATAATGGCCCTTTCAAAGACCTTTTTGACTTTATGACTCGGGTTAACTTACGAACTGTCAACAAGAAAACCATCGAATCATTGGCCTATGCGGGGGCGTTTGACTTGTTTGAGGAATACCACCGTGCTCAGTATTTTACAGCCGCTGATGGTGAACAACAAAACTTAATCGAAAAATTAATCAAATACGCCAACGCCGTTCAAGCCGATAAATCCAACGCGCAGGCGTCGTTATTTGGTGGTTTTGGCGGTAGTGGCGCCGATATTGCCAAACCCAAAGCGCCTATTGTAGAGCAGTGGAGTGACATAGAGCGGTTACGTTTTGAAAAAGACGTAGTTGGTTTCTACATTTCGGGTCACCCGCTTGATATGTATCGCTTGGAGTTGACCAACTTCTGTACTTGTACCCTCGATAAAGTGATGCTCACTTCTGAAGTTACTGAAACCAGTGATACCGAAGAAGGAGATATACCTGCCGTTGCCAACGTAGAGATCGGCGGTCGCCCGCTCTTGTTTGGCAAAGACATTACGGTGGCGGGTATTGTGAGTAGTAGCCAAGTCAGAACCACCAAAACAGGAAACCCGTTTTGTATCTTCAAGCTCGAAGATTACGCGGGTTCGATGGAAATGGCGCTTTTTGGCGAAGATTTTGTGAAGTTTTCGGCTTACGTCCAAATGGGGCACTTTTTGTTTGTCAAAGGGAAAATTCAAAACCGCTGGAAACAAGAAGATCAATACGAGTTTAAAATCACGTCGATGCAGCTTTTGAATGAAGTTCGTGAAAAACTCACCAAAGAAATCAAGCTACAACTTGATTTGGACATGCTGGATGGGGTACTCGTTACCAAACTCAACGAAGCCGTTCAAGCCTACCCTGGCCACTGTGCGCTCACGGTGTCGGTCGTGGATCATCAAAGTCGGACGGAGGTGAAACTTCAATCACGAACGCACCGAGTTGCACCTACCAACGAGTTCTTTAAACTGATAGAATCCATGGGAGGGGTGAATTTTTCGGTCAATTAAATCGACAATTAGTTCCGCCGTTTTTCGTTTATTAGAAAATAACGCATTATGAAATATCCTCTCTACGGCCTTTTTGCACTTTTGTTTGCACAAGTCCTGAAGGCACAAAATGCCCAAATTACCCTCAAAATGGCTCCTGAGGCCACCAATTTTTCGGTGTCGCTGGTGACGGAAAAAGTAAAATTCCAGCCTTCGCCAGCCATTGGTTTGGCCGACGTTGAGTTTCTAAATATTGGTTATTTTGAAATTACCAATCAAAAAGTCGCCAATGCGGAAGTGGCGCTGACCGAACCTCAGTTGGTACGGCTTCAAATTGTTCCTACTTCTGCGGGGGCTTCGGCCTACCAGCCTGTTAGTCAAAGCTTTAATCGGGTGTTGTTTGTCAGTCCCAACGATAAGCTGACGGTGACGATTCATCCCAATAAATCGTTGACTTTTGAGGGAACCAATGCCTACTACCAAGAGTTTTTGCGGGATTATTTCAAAGAAAACTTATACGAATACTTGCCCGTATTTGGCTACAAACCTACCAAAAACGACAACAGCATCATCTTGCCAAAGGTGGATAGCCTGCAACAAGCTCGTTTGCAGCGTTTTCAGACATTGAAAAGCCAACAACCCATCAGCGAAGCGTTTGATGCGTACATCACGGCAACTATCAACACCGAAGCGTATTTAACCCGTCAGTTGGTATTGGATAAAAAAATCCGTGAAAGTCAGGGAGTTCAACTCAAAGGTACGCAGCGCCAAGAGGTAGAAAATTTTACGCTTCAAAACTTTAAAATCTTGCCCGATGCCGCCCTTATGAGTGAGCCGTACCGCCGCGAATTGGTCAATCATATCCTGATTCCAATTACCAAAAGGTACCCAACAGATTCGGCACAACGCTACATTTTGTCGGGAGAAGCCTTACAACTAGCTTACCAAGAAAGCGACGAACAGCTACGAGCCTATCCCAAACAACGCGCTTACTTGCTCACGCATTGGGTTGACTATGCGGTGGCGTTTAGAAGCGACATGACTGCGGCTCATAGTTTATTGGAAAAATTTGAACGTGCGTACCCATCTTCCGAGCTCATTCCGTATTTCAAACAAAGCATTACGGCCAAAGAAGGCATGTACGTAGGAAAGGGCGCCCCCAACTTTTTACTCAAAGACCGCGATGGCAAAGAAGTAACCCTCCAAAGTCTGCAAGGAAAGCCTATTTGTATTGCGTTTTGCTTTAATCTCAAACAACACGAGCTTATTTTTAAGCCGCTCGAAGAAGCGTATAAGGGTCGTTTAACGTTTGTTTATCTCAACGTTACACCCAATACGTCTTTTGAGCTTTGGCAATCGTTGACCGAGAACCGTCCGAGTGTTGTCCATCTTTGGGCTTCCGACGAAGACGCACAAAAATTAAAAGAAACCTACGCAACCACCATGGGGTATCCATTCGTATTGATAGATGCGCAAGGAAAGATTGTAGAACGCTGGATTCCGCAAGAATTTCCTGATAACAAAACGCTTCAAAAAGAGTTAAGTGGATTGGTAAAGAAGTGATTGGTTTCGTGAAGAGAATCGCCGCTATGGGTAACCATGCGGCGATTTTTTTTATCGTATTATTTCAGCGCTCGCTAACCAATCGTAGGTGTTTATAGGATGAGGAAGCGCTTCGGGAGTCAGTTGAAGATACATCATGTGGAGGTGGGTACCTGAGCGTGCCTTGGCGGCGTTGAGCCCCGTACGACCTACTTCCGCTATTTTTTGTCCAAGTGTTATTTCGTCGCCTGCTTCGACCATTACTTTGCTATGGTGGGCATAATAAAACAACCCGTCGAGGCAAGGGTCATAAATCCACACAAAATTGCCGCCTCGGTACAAGCTTTCAGGTGACCAATTCGTTTCGGTTGCTACTACAATGCCAGGGCGCATCGCCAACACATCCACGGGTTTATCTGTCTGGTCATCAACGCTATCCTGGTTGCGGTCATACACAAAAATATCGTGAGCAGGGTGGCTTCCTTGCACTTTATGGTCAAATAAATTAAAGCCTTTTGGGCGAAAACCCGAGCCATGTCCTCCTATGTTGTTGGCATCGTAATCGCGCAAAGGAAACACAAATCGAACCGAATCCGTGCAGTTTTGCTGACGATACGGCTGAGTTACTTGGCGCAATTCTCGCAAAATGGCCTGAAAGCGCAATTGAGCGGAATCAGGCGTCAGGGTTTGTTCACGAATCTGCGTATTCAAATCTTGAAAAGCCATTCCCAACGTTATCATTTGTTCGCGCGGGGCATCCGAACGAGCTGCCAGTAAGCCTAAAATCAGAATGATAAGAGCGTTAAACTTCTGCATCTAAACGTATTAATGGGGTTATTTCTTTCCTAAAAAAGCTTGCATCATTGTCCACTCTCTACCAGGAGCATCGGCGGTAAAGGTTTCCATACAGCCTCTGTCTTGTAAAGTGATGTAGCAAGTTCGCCCTTTTTTGCCTCCAAAACAAATATTAGACACACTTTTGCCTTTGGTTTTGATGGTCTTAACGATTTTTCCATCGGGTGCTACAACAGCTACTTCTCCCTTGCCATGACGTGTGATATACAGGTTTCCGTTGGCGTCGCAGCGCATCCCGTCCATTCCTCCGTCGGCAAATTGTATCAACAACCGTTTGTTCGACAAGCTTCCATCCGCGCCAATATCGAAAGCCCAGACGTTACGTTGCACGCTTTCATTGACGTACAATGTCCGTTCGTCAGGACTCACATCAATGCCGTTGGTTGTTCCCATTGAGGGAGCTACAATTTTGGCTTTTCCTTCGGGCGACACGTGCCAGACTTGCCCCGTTCCAGCTTTCCAGTTGGGGTCCGAACAAAAAATGTGTCCTTTGCTCGTAATCGCCAAATCATTGGGTTGATTCATGCTTGGTTCGTGGCAGTGAACACTCACTTGCTTTGTTTCTAGATTGACTTTCAGTACATTATGGCCTGTAAAATCGGCAACATAAAAAGTGTTGGCATTGCCAAAACGTATCCCATTTCCTGTGCTTCCTTTGGGTAAGGTCAAAAAAATCGACGTTTTGTTGCGTTTGGGGATTTGGGCAATGGTGCCATCCATGGCATAGTTGACGGCATAGACATTGCCTTCGCCATCTACCGATGGCCCTTCGCAGTTGTTGGTAAACTCATGTTCACGGGTAAAGTCGGAGGTTTGGGCAAGGGCTCCGAGTCCAGATAACGCAGTAAGAATAGTTGAGAGGTAAAAATGGCGCATGGTTTCGCTGGTTTTAGAATACTGTAAAGATTAAGGTTTGACTCAAAATAAAAAAACTTTCCAAGTGACGAACACCTGAAAAGTTTTCATGGTTTATTTTTCTAGCAGTAAAAAGCGAGAAGAAGTCTAATTATTTACTTTCAACACTTCTTCCAATTTTTTCTCAAGTGCCTCGCCGCGAAGGTTTTTACCGATAATTTTTCCGTCTTTGTCCAACAAAAACGTTGCAGGAATACCGTTCACCCCGTATGTTTGAGCAGCAGCCGATTGCCAATACTTCAAATCAGATACGTGACTTGGCCACAACAAACCGTCTTTTTCAATGGCTTTAACCCACGCGGTTTTGTCTTTGTCGAGCGACACGCTAAAAATCTCGAAGCCTTTGTCTTTGAAGCGATTGTAGGCTTTCACCACATTAGGGTTTTCTTGGCGGCAAGGCCCGCACCACGACGCCCAAAAGTCAATCAAAACTACTTTTCCACGAAGGGATGAAAGGCTAAGGGGTTTGTCGCCTGTTGTGTTGAGGGTAATTTCAGGGGCACTGTCACCAATCTGAATTCCGCGCATACGTTTGGCATTACCGACAAAAATTTGCCCTTGCTTCATGTTAGGGCGCTCCTTCTCAAACTTCTGAGCCAGGTCGAAAATAGTACTCATTTCTACCTCTGGGTTGAGGAAATTGGTCGCAAACAACGCCGACAACGAAGTTCCCATTTCTGGAATCATAGCCTTTACTTTGGCCGTAAAGTCCTTACTTTCTGCTTCAAATGCCTGCTGAATTTCGGCTATTTTCTTGCTGTCTTTCTTTTGTTCAGCTTTGGCGTATTCATCTTGCCATTTGGCTGATTTTTCTGACATCACCTTGTAGAGTCCCAACAACTTTTGATAGTAATCGTTGTTGGCCGAACCTTTGATTTGCGCAGCGCCATTTTCCGTTCCATCCGCAGTAACTTCAATATTTTCACCGCCTTCAATGAGCACAATGAAGCGTTGTTTTTTAGCGATGTTCACCTGATAAACAGTTCCTTCGTCAAGCTCTTTACGCTTAAACGTAAAACGCTTATCGTTACCCACCGTCACTGAGTCTAGTACAACCAACGGCTGAGTTCCAGGGATTTCGAGATACACTTTTTCCTTGGGTTGCAATGTTTTAGCCGTGCCCGATATGGTAAAATCTTTAGGCGTGCTTTGTGCAAAGAGGGTTATGCTTGCCAATAATGCCGAGGCAGTCAGTAGTTGTTTCATTGTTGTGCGAATGTTTGCCAATAGTGAACGAAAAAAGGCCGCTTTTGTTGCGTGTGTTACAAAGGTACAAAAAACAAAAATGCTGCCAGTCATTCTGACCAGCAGCATTTTTGCGACTATTTATTTTTCAAGTTATTGGTTTTATCTAGTAGCGATTCACTTCCAAAGAAGAGATACCACCCTCGTACGAAATTTTGATTTTTTTCTTCGCCGAGTTATAGTTAGAAGTGCGATACAAACCGCTGCTGATTTTTTCAAAATTGTCGAGGTCTTTTGAGTTGAGCGCTCCGTCGATTTTAAATTCACAACCTACCGATTCGGGGATGTTAATTTCAATGGAGGCTACGCCAGCTTCAATGTCGATTTGGGCGTCGTTTTCTACGTTTTCGCCGAGTTTGAGGTCAACTTCGGCAGCACCTGCACCGAGTTTTACTTTTTTCACCCGATAGGCCGACAAGTCGAAATTCCCTTTTCCAGCGCCAAGCCCCAAATCGAAGGTCCAAGTAGGTTTATCGCTCAAACGCATCTCTACGCGGTTATCCATATTGTCAAAATCACGAATACGGATTTTCTTACGGCCCGTGCTGTCTTTGCTTTCCATTTCAAAGTCCACCACGCTTGTTTTGGTGCTTTCGTTTCGTTTTGCTGTCATGATATAGTTTCCAAACTCCGTTTCAGCATCCGCTTCTACCAGTTGAGAGGTAGTGCCTTCAATGGTAAATTCACCTGCGCCTGCGCCAAACTTCAAAGTTGCATCGGCAATATTTTCGGTAAATGGCTCAGAAAAGTGAGTTTTTCCGTCTTTTGAGTAGGTATCGGAGCGTTCTTCGTAGTCGTTGCGGTGGTTATGGTGGTCATCATCATCGTCATCAAAATCGTCGATGTTGAACTCAAAACCACGGTCGTCCCAGTCGTGAAACTTTTTATTGGCACCATTAATGATGGCCGATGGAATCGCTAAGGCAATCAAAATGGCGGTTACTACCCCAGACCAAGATTGTTTGAGTAACAAAACTCCTCCTGCCAATATCAATAAAACAGGCCAAAAGCGAAGCGTAAAGCCCCAGTCAATGTGAAACCAACCGAGGGTTTTGGCCAAAAGCACCAACCCAAAGGCCAGAAGTATAGAACCCCAAACGAGGGTATTAGAGGATTGTTTCATGGCGAAGTGGGGTTAGGAAAGATTTTTGATTTTATCTTTAAAGATGAGTAACGCTCCTCCGACAATCAACACAACAGGTAAAAAATAACGCTCGAAATCAAACCAATCAAACAACTCACGCATGAGTAAGAGGCCGCCGATTAATACGAGGAGAATTCCCCAGAAAGTGCTTCGATAATTCATGGCAATCAAAATTTAGAGGTGTAAAGAAGTAAACGTTTTTTAGTGAGTATTGCTGTATTAGGCTTTGGGCTCATCGGGGCTTTTGTCCTCTGTTGGTTCGTCCGAAGATGGCGCCGTTGGGGCGGTTGGTTCGGTAGAAGCAGGGGGCTGCCATGAAGAGATAGGAGCCGAGTCGGTCCACGAGGGGGTAGCACGGTCGCTATCCACCGAGGAAGTTGGCGTTCCGCTTTGGGAGTTGTTGTGTCTCAAAATCAAAAACAAACCAATGCCAATCAAAATCGCCGCTGGAATGTACTTCTGTAGGTGCATCCAGTAGAAAAGACGGTCGAAAAGCATAAAGCCACCAATCAAAAGTAAACCGTATCCTACGATTTCTATTCCACGGTTACTGGTTTTCTTAGGAGCCATATCGTCGGGATACTGCCAACTATTCTCCAACCCAGCGGCGGGAGTAGAAGGGCCGCCTACTGGCAACGCTACCCACAGAATGATGTATAATAATACGATGGGGAACCCTTTCGCAAAAATCATTAGGACGATAAGGATGACACGCATCAAGGCTTTGTCCATTCCGAAATAATCGGCAAGACCAGCAGCGACACCGCCTAAAACGGCTTCACTTTGTATTCGACGTAAGGGCTTATTGTTCATGGCTATGGTTGATTTATAAGTGATTGTTAAAAGTTGGTTTGTGTGCCGTGGGGCTTTATTGTTGATTCAAAGGTACTATGCAATGCAAGGTAATAAAATATTTTTTACGACCAACGGTTAAAGGACAAAATGAATGGAGAATTTTGGGGATGAGGTGGAAGTCTAGGAATGGAGATTTTTCTCAAAATAGACCACATCCGCCTCTGGATTGAAATTATAAGGAGAGATTGGCTGAAAGCCGTAGGAGGTATATAGTTTTACGGCGGCTTCCAAGCGTTGTAGGCTGTCTAAACGTATGGTATGGTAGCCCAACGATTGAGCGGTTTGGAGCGCAACGTCCATCAATTCTCGCCCCCAGCGCTTACCTCGGTAAGTAGGGCGGATATACATTCGTTTTAATTCACAAATGCCTTCTTCTAATTTTCGCAAGGCGGCACAGCCTACAAAATTGCCGTCTTCTTCCAATAACCATAACTCACCCACAGGTGGGCCATACATGGTCGGAAGGAGTTGAAGTTCGTTGTCGAACTTCTGAAACTGCAAATCAATGCCAAGGCTGGTGGCGTACTCTTTGAAGAGTTTGACCGCCTCAAGGTAGTGTTCAGAAGTTCGAGCAACGATGATATTCATAGTTTATCCCAACAAATAGGCTTTGAAATCAGCAAACTGTTTGGTCATTGGGGTAGCCACTTTTTCTTTACTGAGCAAATCAGACAAACGCGTCGGAATCTCGACGTCGCCAGTGCCCAACGCTTCTTCCACAACGTTTAAGAATTTGGCATAATGCGCCGTTGACAAAAATACCCCCGCTACTTCTTTTTGGGTTAGGTTCGTGTATTCTTTTAAACCTAAATAAGCCACGGCCGTATGCGGGCACATCAAATAGCCCGTGCGGTCATATACCTCGCGCATGGCGGCTTTGGTTTGGTCATCATTAAACCAAAATCCAGAAATGTCTTGTTTTACTTTGGCCCATTCATCCCCAAAAAAGCGAGTCATCCGCACAAAATTGCTTGGGTTGCCTACGTCCATAGCGTTAGAAATGGTTTCAACCGACGGCACAGGCGCATAGTTTCCATTTGACAAATAGTTGGGAACGACGTTGTTGCGGTTGGTAGTGGCAATAAAATGCGCCACGGGTAAACCCATCCGATACGCCAAAAGTCCAGCGCTCAAGTTGCCAAAGTTTCCGCTAGGTACCGAAAACACCACAGGCAAACCTAATTGTTTCACTTGGGCATACGCGCGGAAATAATAGAACGACTGCGGAATGAGGCGTGAAATATTGATGGAGTTGGCCGAAGCTAGGTTATACTTTTTATTGAGTTCGTCGTCCAAAAATGCTTGCTTTACCAGCGCCTGACAGTCATCAAATGTACCATCGACTTCTAGCGCGGTTACATTTCCGCCCAAGGTGGTCAATTGCTTTTCTTGAATATCGCTGACCTTTCCGCTAGGGTACAAAATCGTTACGTTGATGCCTGGTACATTATGAAACCCTTGGGCTACCGCGCCACCTGTATCTCCCGAAGTAGCCACTAAGATGCGTATTTCTTGCTGCGAACGTACCAAAAAGTAGGACATCAACGAAGCCATAAAGCGCGCCCCAAAATCCTTGAAGGCCATCGACGGCCCGTGGAATAGCTCTAAACAGTACGTTTTATCTTCAATAGGGACAACTGGCGCATCAAAATCAAAGGCCCGCTCCACAATGCGCAGAATGTCAGCTTCGGGAATGTCGTCGCTCAAAAGCGTTTTGGATACTTCAAACGCAATTTCGTTGAATGAACGTTGCTCGATATTCGCTAAAAAATCGGGTGAAATACTGGGAATATGTTCGGGCATATACAACCCATTATCGGCAGGAAGGCTACGAAAAACAGCTTCTTCTAAGGAGGCTTTGAGCTGTGTATTTTTGGTACTGTATAAAATCATTGGAAGGTGGTACGCGATGCGTGTTAATTTTTTACAAAATTGAGAATCCAAAATTACGCCGCTCATCCCCCTCATGCAAGAACTTCCTCATTTTTGCGTTTCGATGCACTTCAAAAAAGCTACAATAGATGGTGCGTAAAACGGAGAAAAAAAAATCTTTTTACATGACAGTCAAGGACAGTTGAGGGTATGCAGCTATCTAAGTTTGTACAATTTGTTGTATTAATACAATTTTCAACTCTTTACTAACTCAAAAACCGTTTTCTCATGGAGTCTATTTTAGGCGTTATTTTTCACTCAATAGGGGGATTTGCCTCGGGTAGTTTTTATATGCCCTACAAAAAAGTAAAAGGATGGTCTTGGGAAAGTTATTGGATTATCGGGGGGCTATTCTCGTGGCTCATTATGCCACCTTTGGCCGCTTGGTTAACCATTCCAGGTTTTGCCGAAATCATCAAAGCGACCTCCTCTGATGTTATTAAACTGACCATTTTCTTTGGACTTTTATGGGGAATCGGCGGACTTACGTATGGGTTGGGAGTTCGTTATTTGGGCATGTCGCTTGGCAACTCCGTGACTTTAGGGTTTTGTTCGGCGTTTGGGTCATTGCTTCCCGCTATTTTCTACGCAGTTTATCCAACCGAAGGAAAAGTGTCTATCATTGATATGATTAATTCGCGCAGCGGACAAGTGGTGTTGCTCGGAATTGCGGTGTGCTTGCTTGGCATTTTTATTTGTGGAAAAGCAGGAATGATGAAAGAAAACGAACTTTCTACCGAAGAAAAACAAAAGAGTGTGGCTGAGTTCAACGTGGGAAAAGGATTGGTTGTGGCCATTATTTCGGGAACGTTGAGCGCCTGCTTTAATTTCGGTATCGAAGCTGGAAAACCCATGGCTGACGCCGCCGTAGTAGCGGGGATGAATCCGCTTTATCAAAACAACGTGATTTATGTGGTATTACTTTGGGGAGGACTAACGACCAATTTTATTTGGTGTATGATTCTTAACAGTCGCAACAAATCGTTTGGCGATTACCTCAATCCCGCTACGCCCCTCGTCAAAAACTATGTATTCTCAGCACTGGCGGGAACTACCTGGTTTTTGCAATTTTTCTTCTACGGAATGGGCGAAAGCAAACTGGGCAATGGGGCTAGTTCGTGGATTCTCCACATGGCAACCATCATCCTAACGGCTAACTTATGGGGTTTATACTTTAAAGAGTGGAAAGCTGTTTCTCCTCGTACCTTCCGCACGATTGTGCTAGGGATTCTCACCATGCTCGTTTCGGTGGTTATTGTGGGGATTGGCAATAGCTTATAATGCTCGTTTTATACAAAAAGTGGCTGTCTCTTTGATTGGAGACAGCCACTTTTTGTTTTAGCAAAATCCTCATTTGCCTTTCTCCGCATTTTCTTTCTTCCACTTGGCCATGTTAAAACCCAAGTAATAACGCTTATCTGCCAAGGTTTCTGCTCGGTTTTTTTCGTAGTATGCCGTTGTTTCCAAGTCCAACTGAAACTTGTATTTGTAACCAATCGTCGCTTGGGCGTTTTTGTAAAGTCGGCTAATAAACACTTGTGAAAAATCCGATGCCTTGTACTTGTTCAACACCGAATTAGGTACTTTTTTGCCATCAATCCAGAGGCCGTAAATTTTCGGATTTTTGTAGGCTTCAAACTCCTTTTCGGTAGGCGTAATTCTTGGCAATGGCCCCAAAGGAGGGTTCATGGCATACTGTTGCTGTAACTGCTGCGCCTCACTCATCGACTTAAAAAGTACTTCCAAACGGGCGCGGTCTTGTTCGTTGGGGCGATCCAATCGACTCCATTCTTTGCCGTTATGCACACCTTTTGTAAGGTATTTATTAACCAGTGTCTGGTATTCAGCAATCATTTCGGCAGAGGCTCCGTCGGGGTTGGAGGCGGCTTTGGCGCTAGAAGCAGGTTGAATAGTTGGAGGAGCAGGGGTTTGCGCCCAACTAAGGTCGGCAAAAGCAATGCCTACGCCCAAGATGGTGACAAAAGCAGCCGCTTTAAGGCCAAAGGCGCGGAGGGGAGTTGTGTTTTTTTGCATCATGGCGAAACGGGTTTTGGTGATTTTATAATTAAATGAACTCGACAAGGTAAGGTGCGTGTGGTGACAAAGGCGGTGGAGTAGCAAGTATTGGTAAACGGGCGGATTAGGATGGCCGCGAAGTACCCATTCGTCGGCCAAAAACTCGTGATTGAGGGCAATCGCGTGGCGGTAATACCACACGGCGGGGTTGAACCAGCCAATAATTTTGAAAAACTCGCTCCAAAGAATATCAAAAGTGTGTTTCTGACGAATGTGCGCTTCTTCGTGCTGCCAAATTTCGGGTTCGATGCTTCCTTGGTGGTATTCGGTTTCGTTGACAAAAACGTAATTCCAAAAACTGTAGGGAGTAATGGCTTGGGGAAGAAGAACTATCCTTAATTGACCCTGCCGAACGACGGGATGCTGCCCAATGCTCTTTCGCATAAGCCAAAGATTTTGAACAAAACGTACGAGCAATAAGCTGGCTACGAGCAGATACAGCCCCCCAATGAGTTGCTCCAAAGAAGGGAAAATAGTGGTTGTTTTTTCAACCGTCTGCTGTACAAAAGGAGGGGCTGTTGCGGCTTTTGGTGCAAGGTTGGTCGAAATAATGGCTGTTTCATGGCTGAGGTAGGTAGGCACGGGCGCGACCGTAGAAGGAAGTTGAATAGGGACAAAGGGCACAAGGGCAGCAAAAGCCAGCCCAAACACCAAGAAAAAGCGACTAAAGACATAGACCTTTTCTTTACGCAGCAAAAAATGATAAACCATCAGCAACACGGCCGACACAACGGTGAATTTGAGCACGTAGAGTATCATTGTTGTTTGTTTTTGATTTGTTGTTCAATCACGCTTTTTAAGTCTTCAAGTTCGGTTTCGGAGAGGTCGGTAGCCGTGGTAAAAAAGGAGGCAAATTGAGAAGCAGAGTTGCCAAAAAATTGCTGAATCAATCCCTTGACGTGTTTTCCGAAATAATCCTCTTTGGTTACAAGGGCATGGTATTGGCGCGAATTTCCAAAGGTTTCGTAGCCCACAAAGCCTTTGTCTTGCATTCGTTTGAGCAAAGTGGCAATGGTAGTGGCGGCGGGTTTTGGGTCGGGATGGGCCTCAATGAGGTCTTTCATGAAAATGGGGCCTTGCCGCCAGAGGTATTCCATGAGTTGTTCTTCGGCTTTAGAAAGCTGCATATTCTACGGATGTGTATTTTGTTCTACAAATGTAGAATTAAAAAGGTGCCCATCCAACTAATTTTTCAAATTTAATTGGATAGGCGAAAGAAATCCGTGCGGTTAACCGTTAACCGTTAACTGTTAGTCGTTATCCGTTCAAAGTCAACGAATTGTATAAAAGAAAATGCCCCACAACTTTTGCTCTGTTACTTAAAAAGTAGCCTCGGAGAGGCGCAATGTTTGTAGTAGCTCGGAGAGGTGCAACATTTGTAGTCCTTCAAAATAGCCTCGGAGAGGCGCAACGTTTGTAGCAACGGATACATTTTCCTTAATGATTGTTAACGGGGTTGGTAATTGAAATGAAATGCAGTACCTTTTCGTTATCATTACAAAAGCAACAGCTTCCTTTAACAATTGAAAACAATGATGACTTTCAATAACTTCCGCGCGCTATTTTTGGCTTTGGGTATTGCTGTGACACTCTTCGCAGCCCAAAAAAGCTGGGCCCAAAACTACGACTACGAGCCTTCGTACGATGAGTTTTACGACGAGCTTTCTCCTTATGGCGACTGGATGGACTATCCGTCGTACGGACGGGTGTGGCGCCCCCGCGTAGAGCCTGATTTTCAGCCCTACGGTACCAATGGACGCTGGGAAATGACCGAATACGGCAACACGTGGGTGTCGGATTACCCGTGGGGCTGGGCACCGTTTCACTACGGACGCTGGACGTTTGATAACTACTATGGCTGGGTGTGGATTCCTGGGTATGAATGGGGGCCTGCTTGGGTAACTTGGCGCTCGGGTGGTGGTTACTACGGTTGGGCACCGTTGGGGCCAGGTATGGGGCTGGACATCAATATTAACATCAACATCCCGTATAACTACTGGGTGTTTGTTCCCGATATGTACATTCGTAGCCCGCGTGTATATAGCTACTGTGTACCACGAAACCGCATCTCTGGTTTGTGGGGTGGAACATCCTATCTCAACAATTATTACCGCTACAACAACCGCTCGTACGTGTTTGGCCCGCATCGCCATGATTTAGAGCGCGTAACTCGCAACCGTGTGTATGTCTATCGGGCCGATGACTTGTACCGCAATTACCGCCGCAACGATTATAACCGTAACGACCGTTATTCACAAAATAACCGCTCGTACCCGCAGCGGCAGTACGACAACCGCATGGGACAAAATAACCCACGTTACAATGACCGTAACATGCCCCAGTCGAGAGGTGAAAGTGAAGGACGTTGGGAGAATCGTTCGCAAAATAACCCCCGTTACGACGACCGAAATTCACAAGGTCAGCGTAACGATGGCCGTAGAGACGAGGGACGTTATCAGCAACCTCAACCCCGTTACGAACAGCCGCAACAACGTCAGGAACAACCCCAGCAACGCTACGAACAACCGCGCGGTGGTGCCGAGCGTACTTGGCAGGGCGGGGGAGAAAGAGACAGTAGTCCGCAACGCCGTAGCGAAGCGCAAAGTCCTAGCCGTTCGACAGAACGGAGCGAAACGCCCCGCAATGACCGTGGAGGATGGCAAGGTCGCGGCTCAACCCAGTCGTCGCCTTCGGGAGAACAACAGGGTGAACGAGGAGGGAGAAGAATAAGAGATTGAGCAAAAAAGGCATTCACAACTTGATATGAGTCATTCGACGGGCTGAAATAGACATTCAGCCCGTTTTTGTTGCCTTATTATGAGCTAATTCCTTATTTTTACTTTGATGAACTTAGCTCCTTCTGATTTTCTCAGCAAACGCCAACAACTCCAACTCGCGTTGAGTGTGGTGGTTGTTTATTTACCAATTCGGATCTACATCAACATTCATGACCTTAGCCAAGTCCCAATTTTACAACGCTTACCACTGTGGATGATGGAAGTGACCGTCAATGTGCTGTTTTTCTTTTTGTGGATTAACGTCATTGAGTGGGTGCAGCAACGGTTGTTTAGCTGGTTTGGTAGGGGGTTTTTGATGGAATTCAAAATTCCTGCCCAATTGGCGATGTTTTCGATGGCTACCGTGTTGGCGATTATGTTTAATATCGGCTTTCGGAGTTTGTGGAGTTTTGCCGAAGATTCGCTCGAACAACGTTTTGGCCTTGCTCCAAACCACTCCCCCGAAAACAGCGTGGCGCATCATTTTACAAAGCAGCAAAAGAAAAAAGCCAATATGGGCCTGACCATTTTAGCGATGTTATCAGCCTTTTATTTGGCCTCTAACCGACGGGCTTATCAACAACTTGAGAATATCCAATTAAAAGCCGAGCGATTGGAAAAGGAAAACGTGAAAGCGCAATTCAATGCGTTGAAAAATCAAGTAAGCCCTCATTTTTTGTTCAACAACTTTAGTATTTTGTCTTCTTTGGTAGAAATTGACAGTGAATTGGCTGGGAAGTTTTTGCAGCAGTTGTCAAAAGCCTATCGGTATATTTTAGAACAAAGTGACAACGAACGGATTAGCCTTAAAGTAGAACTTGAGTTTATCGAAACGTATTTATTTTTGTTGAAAATGCGTTTTGATGAAAAACTAAACGTGAAAATTGACATTCCTGAATCGGTCGCGAATCGGTATTCGGTTGCCCCGCTGACGCTACAATTGTTGGTTGAAAACGCCGTCAAACACAATCGAATGTCGGCCGAAGAGCCACTGCTGGTTTCTATTCACTGCGACGAGACGTATTTGAGCGTGGTTAATCCGATTCAGCCCCGTCCCCAAAGCGAACCTTCGACGGGCTTAGGGTTGAACAATATCGTCAATCGTTACAAATTACTAACCTCAAGTCCCGTTTCTATCACCCAAAAAGACGGGATGTTTAGAGTTACCATACCATTGCTTGCATGAACGTACTAATTATTGAAGATGAAAAACTGACGGCCCAGCGGTTGGCTCATTTGCTGCATCGTTACGATCCCGAAATTCGGGTGTTGGCGCAAATCCCCTCGGTGCAAAATGCGATTAATTGGTTCGAAAACCCCCAACATCCCAAGCCCGACTTGTTATTTCTGGACATCCACTTGGAAGACGATTTAGGGTTTCGCATTATCGAAAAACTTCAGCTGACGATTCCCGTCATTTTCACCACCGCTTACCACGAATATACCTTGCGGGCTTTTAAAGTTAATAGCATTGATTATTTGTTGAAACCCATTGATTTTGAGGAGCTAAAAGCCGCAATTGATAAATTTAAGCTGTTGCGACAACCGCTTGCTCCTGAAGTAAATCTCAATGCAATGCTCCAACTTTTTGGCCAAAACCAAGTGGCTTACAAAGACCGTTTTATGGTAACGGTGGGGGCAAAATTGAGAAGCCTTCAAACGAGCGAAATCGCTTATTTTTCGTTTGAAGACCGAGCGACCATTCTTACCACGCACGACAACCTTCGCCTCAGCGTCGATTACAGCCTCGACAAACTTACGCAGTTGCTCAATCCGCATGATTTTTTTCGGGTCAATCGCTCCCTGCTCGTTTCATTATCCGCGATTCAAGTTGCCCATGCGTATTCGGGAGGTAAAATAAAGCTAGAATTGGTACCCGCTTTTAAACAAGAAGTTTTTGTGAGTGGCGACCGCATTGCAGATTTTAAGGAATGGTTGGGCAAATAAACTAAAGCCGCTTTCAGCGCTTGAGATGCCCTATTTAAGCAGCCAAAACGGGCATTGGTGCTTTTTTATTTTTTATGTCGCGCTCTCCGTTTTATTTTTAGGGCTCTTGGTTTGCTTGCTTTTTTGCGCGCATTCCATCCTTCCAAATGCACTTAAAGACTTTTTAGATAGAATGAGTGAGTGGGCGACGGGGGAGGTTTTGCCTCCCCCGTGCTTGGTTTTATCACCCTCCCCCGTCAGGTCTTTTAGTCAAGCTCGGAGACTTGTTTCCGATACTGGCTCGGCGCTATTCCAAAACGACTTTTAAACAGTTTCGAGAAGTAGTAGATGTCAAATACACCTACTCGGTCGGCAATTTCTTGCAACGAAAGCGAAGATGTCGTTATCAATAATTTGGCCCGCTCCAGCCGTTTATTGATGATATAGTCCAATGGGCGAATTCCCAAGACTTTTTGAAATTGTCGCGAAAAATAATCGCAATTAAGCCCCTGAAGACCAGCCAATTGTTCTACTGTTAGCTTTTTATCCAAATGCGTGTGAATGAACCGAAGCACAAAGCCGATGTCACTTCGTCGGTGTTTCTCGCTGGTATTGCCAAAGGCAGTGGTAGGACGGATAAATCGGGATACCAATTGAAGTAAAATTCCCTGCGTTTCGATAAGATGGTGCTCGTTGGTAGGAGGGTACTTTTGGTTAAAACTTAGCAAATCCGCGCGGTTATCGTAGGTTTTAGGGTCATTCTTGAGAATGGCGCGGCCTGGGTGCAAATCTAATATGCGCTGGAATAGCTCCTTGTCAAAATGCGACGCTTGGGTTTCATAGACAAACGGCAGCATGTCGAACACCGAAAGACCTGATTCGGAGTCATCTAAAAAGGAAATATAATACTGCTCCATGTTGGTGTCGCAATGATAACGACTGACCGAAAATTTGGGAATAAGGTACATGTGCCCAGGCTTTAGCAGGTACTTTTGCTGATTATGGTAAACCCAAGCTTCGCCTTCGGTAATAAAATACAACCGAGAAAAAGGGCTTAATACGCCGTCAAATTGCCAATCGGTGCCTAGTGAGGCGTAGCCAACGTGCAACAGGTTAAATTTTAAGGTGTAGAGTGTGTCAATCATTGCAGTATGGATTAGATAAGAAAAAGCTCATGTATAAAAGGAACAATGAGCTTTTTGTGATTTTAACCTATCTATCTATTTATTTATAAAACGCTGCGTTATAATGGGTGTCTGGCGCTTTAATTTTTACAAAGAAAACACACTTTAGTTCAATTTAGTCTTTGAAATTTACCAAAATTATCAGGTATTTTAACCTCTAATTCGCATAAAATAGATTTCATTGGGAATATTTATTTAGCAAAGAGTAGGATTGTGGTATTTGGAAATTTTGATTCTGGGCTTTTGGGCGAAAGCATTTGAAAAAAAGTCGGATTTGTACAAATAGCTGCCACTTTTATTCATTTTTGAAAGGCAAACTTCGCCTTACTTTTGTGTATCCTAAACCAGAAAATCTTGCATGATGACCGTTGCCGAATACATAGGCCGTTTCCACCCGCTTTTAGTGCATCTTCCCATCGGTATTTTACTGTTTGGGTTTGCGTTGATGTTGTACCAGAAAGTCCGAAAAGTGGACGTAACGGAAGCTATTTCGCTGGCTTGGTTGGCGGGGGCGATTGCCGCATTGTTGTCGTGCGGAGCTGGCTGGCTATTGGCGCAGTCGGGCGACTACGAGGCGGAGGCCGTGCAGGTACACCAATGGACGGGGTTGGCAACGGCGGCGTTGAGTTTTCTGACCTACGCTTTTGCAAAATACCGCTGGCTATTGGCCTCGGCAACGGTGATTTTGTTGACCGTTGCGGGGCATTACGGCGGCAACTTGACGCATGGCGAAGGCTATTTATCATTTGGTAATCAATCTGTTGATTCATCCGATACGACGGCGGTGGCCTTGGTGCCTGAGGTGGTAAAACAAGATTCGCTGGTGGCGGCCAATCAGCCCCAAGTACGGCGCACGTTTCTTTACCGCGACCAAGTGGTGCCTATTCTAGAAAAAAACTGTTACAGTTGCCATTCGGCGAAGAAAAAGAAGGGCGGACTGCGGCTTGATACTGAAGCTTTTATCCAAAAAGGAGGTAAAAATGGAGGAGTATTGGTGGCGGGAAATCCACAAAAAAGCAAGCTGTTTAGCTACCTGCTGCTGCCGCACGACGACGAAATGCACATGCCACCCAAAGGCAAACGCCAACTGACATCCCAAGAAGTAACGATTCTGCACCATTGGATTGCCAAAGGGGCATCGTTTAAAGCAGAAGTGGAGGTTATTCAAAACCAACAACCTTCGGAGGTGGAAGCTTCGGCGATTTTGCCACTTACCTTACCTACCTTGGTGGTGGATAGTGCGATTGCTCCACAAAAAGAAACGTCGGCTTTCGCAAGCGTCGAGACGTCGATATTGGCGAAACCAACCGAAGCACCCACTGCATCGACGGTGACGTATTTTCAGCAACAGCAGGTGACGTTGACGCCCGTACAGCAAGGAACGGGCTACGTAGCAGCTAATTTTGTGAATGTAAAAGCGTACCAACCGTCGATGTTGAAAGAATTAAGCCGCGTGCAAGGGCAATTGGTGCGGTTGCGCCTTTCTAACCAGCCCGTGCGCGACGAAGAATTAAAACCCCTGAGCGCTTTGACCAACCTCAATCGACTCAATCTGGAAAATACGCAAATCACGGATGCGGCGTTGGCCGAATTGAAGCAATTGCCGAAATTGGAACAGCTAAATTTATACGGTACGGCCGTGACCGACGAAGGTATTCAACAATTGGCGACTTATCCACAATTGAAGGTCGTCTATTTGTGGAAAACCAAGGTAACTCCGCAAGGGATTGAACGGCTTAAACGCGCCAAACCAACGTTGAAAATAGAAGATGGGCAGCAACGATTCACGTTGCCCGACACCAATAAAACCACGAAAACGCAATCATAGTCATGATGAGGTTTCTCCTTTTTTGCTTGGCCAGCGTGCCTTTTTGGTTTCCACCCACCAAAACCATTGACGGTGTAAAAGTACCCGAGGAGGTGGCCGCGGTCTATGACAAACTCCCCGCCGAACTGGATTATAACCAACACGTAAAGCCTGTGCTTTCCGACAAATGCTTTGCCTGCCACGGCCCCGACAAAGCCAAACAAAAGGCGGGTTTACGCCTTGACGTGGCGCAAGCTGCTTATGGCCAATTGCCCGAAAACCCTGGCAAAGTAGCCGTCAAGCCAGGTAGTTTGGCCAAAAGCGAGTTGGTACACCGCATTTTGTCCAGCGACCCTGACTACCAAATGCCGACGCCGCAGTCGCACCTCACCCTGACGGCCGAAGAAAAGGCCGTTTTACTCAAATGGGTAAAAACGGGAGCGGTGTATAAGCCGCACTGGGCGTTTGTGAAACCTGAGAAAAAAGCCGTGCCTACGGCAGCACCGTTCAGCGGCTACACGCCCGTCAATGAAATTGATTATTTTGTTGGACAACGGTTGGGGCGTGAAGGACTGACGCCATCGGTCGAAGCGCCCAAGGAATTATTGCTGCGGCGGTTGTCGTTGGATGTAACAGGATTACCACCAACCATTGCCGAAATCGACGCTTTTTTGGCGGATAAAAGCCCCAATGCCTACGAAAAACAAGTCGATAGACTGCTGGCGTCGCCGCATTTTGGTGAGCGGATGGCCACCGATTGGCTGGATGTCGCCCGCTATGCCGATTCTCACGGCTATACCGTTGATCGGTTGCGCGATATGTCACCTTACCGCGACTGGGTTATCAATGCTTTCAACCAAAACATGCGCTACGATGCCTTCATCCACCAGCAATTGGCGGGCGATTTGATGAAAGGGCCTTCGGGAAATACCCCAAGCCGTGACATGCTGATTGCGACGGCTTTCAACCGAAACCACCAACAAAACATGGAAGGGGGAATTGTGGAAGAAGAGTTTCAAACCGAATACGTCATGGACCGAGCCAATACCTTGGGCGATGCGTTCATGGCGTTGTCGCTGGGTTGTGCGCGTTGCCACGACCACAAATACGACCCTATTTCTCAGAAAAACTACTACGAACTCTACAGCTTTTTCAACAACGTGCGCGAAGCGGGACAAATTTCGTGGAACGACGACTTGCCCACGCCGACGCTGCTGTTGCCTACCGAAAAACAAGAGGAGTTAATCCGTTTTATGCAGTCGTCGATGAAAGAACAGGAAGTCAAATTGGCCAAAACTGTGGATGCTTCCGAAGCTTCTTTTCAGGCGTGGTTGGGAACGGAAGAGCCGCGAAAACTCAGAACCCAAGCCGTGCCGCAGGTAGGCTTACAGGGCTTTTTTACCTTTGAAGATTCTTTACGAAATACCGTGAACCCTTCGCATAAGGGCAAAATGAAGCGCGACGCGGGCGATGCCGACAAGCCTGTTTTTTCCAAAACCGCCCGTGGACAAGTACTCGAACTCAACGGCGATTCGTACGCCGATTTGCGGCCCGTGGGTGTATTCCGAAAATCAGAGCCGTTTTCGGTTGGGATTTGGGCGTGGTTTCCCAAAGAGTTTAAAGAAGGGGTGATTTTTCACAAAAGCAATGCCGAGCGGTTGTACAATTTCAAAGGGTTTCATTTGCACGTCAAAAACAACCGCTTCGAAATCTGCATGGCGCACACGGCACCGTCCAATGCCATCACGCGGCAAAGCAATCAAGCCATTCCGCGCGACCGCTGGGTGCAGTTGACCATGACCTACGACGGTTCGTCCAAAGCCAATGGCTTTAAATTGTTTATGGACGGAACCGAATTGGCGATGGAAACGGTGATGGACCAGTTGTACAAAGACATTATTTTTTACGATGCCAAAAACGAAACGGGGCTACAAATTGGTGGCTGGTGGCGTGGATTGGGCTTCAAAGGCGGTAAAGTGGACGACGTGGCGGTGTATAACCGAACCCTCACGCCTTTTGAAATAAAGATGTTGGCCAACAAAGCTACGTGGCAAACCATTGTGGATAAGCCTGTTGCCTCGCTGTCGCAGGAAGAACGGGCGGTGCTGAAAGACTATTACGTGTCGGCCGTGGATGCAGCAGTAGCTGCTGAACGGGCAGTTCTGCAACAACAACGAACGGCTTTCAGCGATTCTACGCGCCACATTGCCGAAATTATGGTAATGCAGGAAATGCCAACGCCCAAACGCTCGTACTTGCTACAACGCGGGCAATACGACGCACCTGGCCCTGAAGTGTTTCCCAACACCCCCTCTGCGGTCTTGGCTTTTCCCGCCACGCTTCCCAAAAACCGCCTTGGCTTGGCACAGTGGTTGACCGATCCTAATCACCCGCTGACGGCGCGGGTAGCAGTGAATCGCTATTGGCAAAATTTCTTTGGAACAGGCTTAGTAAAAACCACCGAAGACTTTGGAAACCAAGGCGAATTGCCCTCTCATCCTGAATTGCTGGATTGGTTGGCGGTCACGTTCCGTCAGGATTACGGCTGGGATGTCAAACGATTGGTAAAATTGATGGTGATGTCGGCTACGTACCGCCAAGATTCGCGCACGACGGCCGCCCTGCGAGAGCGTGATCCCGAAAATCGCTTGTTGGCGCGAGGCCCTGCCACTCGCCTAACCGCCGAAATGCTCCGCGACAATGCCTTGGTAGCTAGTGGGTTGTTGAATAACAAAATTGGGGGTAAAAGTGTAAAACCGTACCAGCCCGATGGCTTGTGGGAAATCAACAGCATGACCTACAAAATGGATACGACCGATGCCATTTACCGCCGCAGCCTGTACGTGATTGTCAAACGCTCCGTGCCGAATCCGACCTTGGGGACGTTTGATGCCCCCACGCGTAGTAGCTGCATCGTACGCCGACAACGCACCAACACGCCTTTGCAAGCCTTGGTCACGCTCAACGACCCCACCTACGTGGAAGCCTCGCGGGTGATGGGCGAGCAAATGGCCCGCCAAAAACAGTCAGCGGAAGCGATTGAATGGGCGTACCGACAACTGACGGGAAAAAGACCCAACGAAAAGGAAGTACAGTTGTTGGATAAATTATACACGACGCAATACCAGACTTTTAAAACAACCCCCGCCAAAACAAAAGGTTGGCTAAAAACAGGGTTGAAAAAAATAGATACCACGCTCGAACCTGCCCAAGTGGCAGCCTACGCCGTCGTGGCCAATACCATTTTAAATTCCGATGCAACCATCACCAAACGCTAATGCCCATGACACCGCATCACGATGAACCTTTTCGATTGCATACCCCCGAATTTTCGGGCTTGAACCAACAACTCGACCGCCGTGATTTTCTCAAGCGAACGGCCTCGGGACTGGGGGCGTTGGCGCTGGGTAGCTTGTTAGGAACGCCAAGTTTTGGAGCAACGCCGATTTTGCCCAAAGCCAAACGGGTGGTTTACTTGTTTATGGCAGGCGGGCCTTCGCAGTTTGAAACCTTTGATTACAAACCAAAATTGCAGTCGATGCTGGGGGCGGCCTTGCCCGATTCGGTTCGGAAGGGGCAACGCCTGACGGGGATGAGTGCCAACCAAGCATCGTTGCCGATTGCCCCAAGTGTGTATGGTTTCAAACAACACGGAAGCACGCGCACGTGGGTAAGCGAGCTGCTGCCTTACACGGCGCAGGTGGTGGACGAATTGTGTTTGGTTAAATCGCTTTATACCGAACAAATCAACCACGACCCCGCTATTACGTTTTTTCAAACGGGTCATCAACTCCCTGGGCGCCCGTCGATTGGGTCGTGGGTGAGCTATGGCTTAGGCTCTGAAAATCAGAACTTGCCCGCTTTTATTGTGTTGGTGTCCAAAGACGCATCCAAAGACCAGCCTTTGTACGCGCGGCTGTGGGGGAATGGCTTTTTGCCGTCCGAATACCAAGGCGTGCAGTTTCGGTCGGGAAAAGACCCCGTGTTGTTTCTCAATAATCCTGAAGGCTACGACGGCACCGACCGCGAGCAGATGTTGGGGTACTTGAGCCAACTCAATAGCTTGCAAAACGATACCTGGGGCGACCCCGAAGTGAATGCCCGCATTGCGCAGTACGAAATGGCGTATCGGATGCAAACTTCCGTACCTGAAGTGATGGATACTAGCCAAGAACCCGACGAAGTATTTGACCTGTACGGCCCTGGCAGCCGTGACAAGGGAAGCTATGCGGCCAATTGTTTGCTGGCGCGTAAACTGTTGGAAAAAGACGTGCGTTTTGTGCAACTTTACCACCAAGGCTGGGACCACCACGGGTCGTTGCCCAAAGGCATGGCGAAGCAGTGTAAACAAATTGACCAAGCCACGGCGGGGCTGTTGATTGACCTCAAGCGCCGAGGGTTGCTCGAAGATACCTTGGTTGTGTGGGGAGGTGAATTTGGCCGAACGGTGTATTCGCAAGGAAAATTAGCGGCCAACGATTACGGCCGCGACCACCACCCGCGTTGCTTTACGATGTGGATGGCAGGGGCAGGCGTGAAGTCAGGATTTTCGTATGGACAAACCGATGATTTTAGCTACAATATCGTCAAAGACCCCGTGCATGTGCATGATTTTCAGGCGACGTTGCTGCATTTGATGGGCGTTGACCACGAGCAGTTGACGTATAAGTACCAAGGCCGTCGCTTTCGCCTTACAGACGTACACGGGAAGTTGGTGAAGGGCATTTTGAGTTAAAACTTGCGTCGGAGACGTCAGACTGTTTTTTTATTTTTTTTACAACGCAGGCAACCTTTCGCCTGCGTTTCTTATTATAAGCCCAAAACGCACCTAATTTGATTACACTCGCCACCATACAAAAAGCCCAGCACCGCGATAAAATGGCTCAAAAACAGCTTTTTGAGGGGTACGGTAATGTCATCTATCGCTTGGCTTTCAGGTATTTGCGCGAACGGGCTGATGCCGAAGACGTAGTTTCGGAAGCGTTTTGCTTGGCTTTTGAGAATATGCCGAAAGCAAATTTTCAGAGTGTGCCATTTTTTGAAGCTTGGTTGAAACGTATCACGGTCAATGAGGCGTTGAAATCGCTTCGCAAGCGCGCCAATTTTCATTTGTTGTCAGATTCTGAGTTTGAAATCGAAGCCGTCAGCGAAAACACCATCGAGAGGCTTTCGGCCGCACAGATTTGGGAAATTGTCTCGCAGCTTCCTGTTGGCTACCGAACCGTTTTTAACCTGTACGAAATCGAAGGGTATAGCCACGCCGAGATTGCCAAAATGCTGAACATCTCGGAAGGAACCTCCAAGTCTCAATTGAGTAAGGCAAAATCATTGTTGCAAAAAAGGGTCATTGAACTAGAAAAAGACTATGCACAATCAAAAATTGTTCGATAAAATCCGAGAAACGCTCAGCGACGATACAGTGGAGGACATTAGCCCTCTTGAATGGGATAAAAAAGCCGTGTGGGAGCGCATCGAAACGCAAAATTCGCCTCGTCGTGGTTTTGCTTTTGGTAGATGGGCGGCGGTGGCTGCCGCTTTCATTGGGATACTATTGTTGGGTAAATGGTTGTTGAATCCCCATTCTTCGACTCAACTACCTCCAAGCTTGGTCAAAGTTACTCCGCAACGCAGTCTTGCTAATCCTCTCGTAGAGCCATTAAAAGTAGAAGCTACCCAACAGGAAAAGGCTTTAGTGAAGAAAAATAAAAGCTACGGATACGTTGAAAAAATGCTCGTTGTAGAAGATAGGCGGGTTGTTGAGCCAGAGGATTCAAGTAAGCTTGCGCAAGTCGTTGTCCAAGCCGATGGAATCACCTCACCCCAACCCCTCGCCTTGTTGGAGAAGGGTGAAGCGTTTCCCCGTGTTGAAAAAGAAGCGAGCGAAGCCCACAAAAGTCCCCTTTCCCAGAAGGAAGAAGGGGATTCAAGGGATAATGTCACACCCAAGGAACGAGTGCTGATTGTGGATATTGACATACCAGACTTGCCCGAGAAAACCCCCGCCCAAGATTTACTAAGAACCACCTTTTTAGAACGCTTTAGCCGAGAAACGCGCCGTTTGCGCACAGAACGAAAATTTGATTTAAGAGCATTGGACCGCCGCGCAGGCAAAGGCGTGTGGTCGTTGGTCGCGCACAGCCTCGTTGTACCAGAATCGAAATAACCAATAACAACCATGAAAACAACCATCTTAATGTGTCTCCTTGCTGCGAACTGTAGCTGGGCTGCCGACTCCCTCATTGTGAATGCAGGCCCCGCAAGCCGCGTTATTTTTTACGGCAAAACGCCCGCAGACTTACAAAAGCTTGAGCGGTTGGATTTAAACAAACTTCTGCGTGACCTGAACCAAACCCAAGACTCTACGTTGGGACACATTCAGCTGAGTTCAGCGCCTTATCGTGCAACGGCCAAGCCACTTCCCAAATGGCAACAATACTGGCAAGAGTATAAGAAAAACACGTTTTTTAATTTGCATCTGGGAATGGGTAGTTACACTTTTTTCAACCAGCCCATTGGTCGGTACGAATACTTTAGACTCAATGACCCTTCAGTTTTTATGGACAACCCACCGAGCAAGAGATATACGGTTTTTAATTCGCTTTGGTTACGAACCCGTTCGGTGGTAGGGGTGAGTTTGGTACACGACGCTTATTGGTGGAATGGAAAACGAATGGGAATGAAATTTAGGTACGGAGTAGGGATAGAAGCGTTGGGGCTGAGGTATCAATATTCTAATGTTGAAAAAATGGATCCAGAACTGTTTTCCGACAATCGAATATCTTCTGCCAAATACGATTATTACACCAATACTTTAGCGCTTAGGGCAGAACAAACCGATGTCCGCGCGTTCAGTTATAATTTTCAACTAATGCCCAAAGTGTTTCTCAAAAACAAAAAAGGAAAAGAAACATTTTCGTTGGGCGTAGGGGTTCGTTACAATGTTAGTAGGATGAAACAGCCATTGGATGCTGGCAGTATGCTTATTGGCTGGGGTGGGTATTCCATAGATTCAGATGGAGTTTTGGGAGGTCGGGTTACGGCCACTAGCGGCCCCGTTATTGCTTCTAGAGATATGTATTATGCTGTCAAAGAAAACGGCCTAAAAAACTTCACTTACATGGCAGAAGTGGGTTACCGAGGCGTGTCGCTCTTTTTTAATTATACGCCTTCATTTACCCAAATTACACCTAGCTTGACGAGGTTCTCTACCAGCAACGCTCAATACTACAATCAGCAAAGTGGCAAGCTCGGGTTTATCAATTTTGGGGTAAAAATAGGCCGTTAGTCCTAAACCAGCGTGCGTCATTCGCTCATTCGTACTTCGTCATTCCCTTCTACTTATCTGCGTGGGCTTTTTGGTACGAAAATGGACTCATGCCTGTAATGTTCTTGAACTGCTTATAAAAACAAGTGAAGTTGTTGAAACCACTTTCAAAACAAATTTGCTTGATGGTCATAGGCGTGTTAATGAGTAACTTACAGGCATTTCCTACCCGTATTTCGAGCAAAAACTGAGAGTACGATTTACCCGTTCGGTGCTTAAAATACCGACAAAAAGAGTTGGGCGTTAGCCCAGCCAACGACGCAATTTCTTGCAGTTTTATCTTGTTGTGAAAGTTCTGGAGGGTGTATTTATAAATACCGTGAAGGCGTTCATTCTCAAGGTCGGAGGCGTCGTATTGAAAACTAAGGGAAGACAATAAATCATTTTCGTCGCAGTGCTGAGCGAGCAACAAACACTGAATCAGGGCGATGAGTTGGTAAGTGCCTTCCGTGGCAAAAATGGACTCCATTTGTTGTGCCATTTGTTGGCTCAATTCTTCCGAAAATGAGATACCCCTTTTGGCTTTTTCAAGCACATTTTTAAGCATTTTATTCTCGGGAAGTTGCAGAAATTGGCTTCCCCAGAAATCTTCCGTAAAATGAATGACGGAAGAATAAAACTCACTTCCTTTGGGGCTTACTATTTTTTCTTCGTGGTCAAAGTGCCAGTAATGCGGTAAATTTGCCCCTACCAGTACTACATCGCCAGGTTTAAAGCGTCGGATACTGTCGCCAATAAACTGTGTTCCGCTGCCTCGGTGAAACCAAACCAATTCGACCTCTTTATGGCAATGCCAACGGTTGTTGATGTTCGGAATCGTATCTCGACGAAGGCTAAAGGAGCGGTTAGGGCTAATAGCAACCTGTAAAAGCTGGGGTTTCATAGTAGAAAAATTAGCAGAAAATACTCGTTTATGTCTGTTTTGTAGTTAAAATAACTTATAATCTTGATAATTTCCAAATTTATACTGGATTAGAAATACACGTACTTTGTAAAACCAATAGTTCTATTTCTAATCATAGCCTTAACGCCATAAGTCTCTACACACATTATGAAGCACTTATTGAAATCTTTTGCCTTCCTCTTTTTATGTTATTTTCAAACCCTTGGCCAATCGAGCCAAAAACTATGGTATGCCAAGCCCGCCGAACGGTGGGTGGAAGCATTACCATTGGGCAATGGCCGCGTCGGGGCAATGGTGTTTGGCGGTGTCAATGAAGAGTTGATACAGTTGAACGAATCAACGCTGTGGTCGGGTGGACCGCTCAAAAAGAACGTTAACCCCGAAGCGCACCAATACCTCAGTGGCATTCGCGAGGCGTTGTTGGAAAAAGAAGATTATTCAAAAGCCAACGAACTCACCAAAAAAATGCAAGGGTTTTATACGGAGTCGTACTTGCCGTTGGCCGATTTGATGATTAAGCACCGTTTGGCAAATGGCACGCCAACGGCTTACTACCGCGACCTTGACATTTCAAAAGCTATATCCACCACCCGTTTCACCGTGGACGGGGTCACTTACGTTCGGGAAGGTTTCGTTTCGGCACCTGCCAATGTGTTTGTGGTACGTTTGAGTGCTGATAAGTCGAAACAACTTAATCTTGACATCAATACGCGTTCCAAACTACGGATTGAAAAACAACCGTTGAGCAACACCGAACTGGTTGTCAATGGCAAAGCCCCTGCGAAAGTGGACCCGTCCTATTATAATCCCAAAGGCCGTACTCCTGTCATTTACGAAGATGCCGAAGGCTGCAATGGAATGCGTTTTCAGTACCGAATCAAGGCGGTTGCCAAAGATGGCTCGGTAAAAACCGACACCGCAGGTATTCACATTGAGAAGGCCAGCGAAGTAGTTTTGTACATTGTGGCTGCTACCAGTTTTAACGGCTACGACAAATGCCCCGACAAAGACGGAAAAGACGAAAAACAACTGGCGGCTGGTTTCCTGACCAAAGCCCTAGCGCAACCTTACGCGACCTTATTGAAACAACATCAGAGCGAATATCAATCGTATTTTAACCGTTGTCAGCTTTCCATTAAAGACACCCTGAATGCTAATACAACCCCTGTCCCAACCGACGAGCAGCTAAAGGCATATACGGCGGGGCGTTACAATCCCGACTTGGAAGTGCTTTATTTTCAGTACGGTCGCTATTTGTTGATTTCGTCGTCGCGTCCAGGAGGGCCGCCTGCCAATTTGCAAGGAATTTGGAACAAAGAGCTTCGTGCCCCGTGGAGTTCCAATTATACCATTAATATCAATACCGAAATGAACTACTGGCCTGCGGAAGTGACCAACCTTTCGGAAATGCACCAACCGTTGCTTGATTGGATTCAGCATTTGGCCAAAACAGGTCACGAAACAGCCCACGATTACTACCGTGCCAAAGGATGGGTAGCGAACCACAACTCCGACATTTGGGCGTTGAGCAATGCCGTGGGCGACGTAGGGGCAGGTGACCCCGTCTGGGCAAATTGGCCTATGGGTGGCAACTGGCTGTGTCAACATTTGTGGGAGCATTATCGGTTTACGGGCGACAAAAAGTTTTTGGCCGAAAAAGCGTACCCTGTTATGAAAGAAGCCGCTCTTTTTAGCCTCGATTGGTTGGTGACAAACAAAGATGGCTACCTCGTAACTGCCCCTTCTACCACGCCTGAAAATAAGTTTTTTGACGCGGCGGGCAAGCAGCAAGGGGTATCGGTAGGAACTACGATGGATATGTCGATTATCTGGGATTTGTTTACTAATCTCATTGATGCCTCGACGGTGCTTGGACAAGACAAAGAATTTAGAGAGTTGTTGATTGCCAAACGAAATAAGCTGTTGCCGTTGCAGATTGGCAGCAAAGGTCAATTGTTGGAATGGTCGAAAGACTTCAAAGAGACAGACCCGTACCATCGCCACGTATCGCATTTGTTTGGATTACACCCAGGGCGTCAGATTACGAAAGAAACGCCTGCCTTTTTCAACGCGGCTAGAAAGACCTTGGAGCTACGCGGTGACGAAGGAACGGGCTGGAGCAAAGGCTGGAAAATTAACTTTTGGACCCGATTGTTGGACGGTGACCACGCTTATACGCTCATTCGGGAGTTGTTGAAATATACCAACGAAACAGGAACCATCATGAGCCGTGGCGGAGGAACGTATCCTAACTTATTCGACGCTCACCCACCTTTCCAGATAGACGGAAACTTTGCAGGAACGGCGGGTATGGCCGAAATGCTTATTCAAAGTCACCAAGATAAACTGCACTTATTGCCTGCGATACCTACCAGTTGGCCATCGGGCAAAGTCAGTGGTTTGCGTGGGCGCGGAGGATTTGAAGTATCAATGCAGTGGGACAAAAATACCCTGACTCAAGCCCAAGTTAAGTCGATCAACGGCGAAGAATTGCGCCTGCTCACCCACAAACCCGTGACCGTCCAAGGAACAACTGCTACTTCCGTAAAGACAGCTGATGGGTACCTGTTGCAGTTAAAAACGCAAAAAAATAAAACCTATTTGCTGACGGTGAAATAATGCACGAAGCATTAAAAAAATAAGGAGTTGCTATGATAATAAATAGCAACTCTTTTGCTATCACTATGCCTAAAACCCAAAAAATAGCCTGCAAATAAGTCGGATTTGTACAAATATTTTACGGTTTTCTCCATTCTTTCGCTCCACTGTGGGTCTTAAATTTGTCTAAACAATTCGCTGAATCTTCCTATGCAAAACAACCCTTACATCTGTCCTTTTACCAAATTTTAACCTTTAATCATTTTAACTTATGGCAATTCATTCTACGCCTTTTGAAAGGAGTACAGGCACCCCTTTGCCCCAAAAACGGGTGATGTACGCAACGCAAGACAGTAACAAACAAGAATTTTTTACCCTAACGCGTCGGTTGCGCATTGGCTTTAGGGCTAGTGTATTGGCGCTCGTGATGTTGTTGGGAGGTATGGTGCAAGGGGCTTTTGCACAAAACCGACAAATCTCAGGGACAGTCTTTGACGCCAGCGGCGTGCCTCTTCCAGGTACGAGCGTGAAAGTAAAGGGCACGGTGACAGGGACCATCTCCGACGTCAACGGTAAATACAGTGTTCAAGCTGCCAACAATGCCACGTTGGTGTTTAGCTACATTGGGTATATTTCGCAGGAAGTACTGACCGATAGCCGAAGCGTTTATGATGTAACCCTCCAAGCCGACGCCTCCGCTCTTTCGGAAGTGGTCGTGGTGGGTTATGGCACGCAGAAAAAAGTAAACTTGTCGGGGTCGGTAGCCACGGTTTCGGGCGTAGAACTGACACAGCGCCCCGTGCCTAACATGCAAAACTTACTTCAAGGACGAGTAGCAGGTTTGGACATCATCCAAAGTACGGGCGAGCCAGGCCGCGACGATGCCTCTTTCCAGCTCAGGGGATTTGGGTCGTTTGGTGCGTCGTCGGCTCCTTTGGTCTTGGTGGATGGGGTCATTGCTTCCATCAAAAACCTTTCGCCGCAAGACATTGAAAGTGTGACCGTTTTGAAAGATGCCGCGTCGGCGTCTATCTACGGAGCGAGGGCAGCCAATGGGGTTATTTTGATTACGACCAAAAAAGGGAAAGCAGGCAAAACCCAGATTGAATACAACGGAAGCATGGGTGTGAGCGAGGCTACGAAGTACCCAGAGTTGATTACCAATTCAGCCACGTACATGGAAATGTACAATTCGGCGCGCCTCCGCAGCGGACAACCAGCGCTTTATACCCAAGCCCAAATTGATTTGTACAAAAACAACCCCAACAGCGACAAGTACCCCAATTTTAATTGGTTGGACCATGTGCTAGGCAAAGGCCCGATTCAAAATCACCACATCGGGTTTTCGGGTGGAAACGAACAGACGATTTACAATGCCTCTTTCAATTACTTAGACCAACAAAGTATTACCAAAGGGTATAAGTACAAGCGATACAACGGGTTAATTGACTTTTCGTCGCAAGTACACAAGCGAGTACGCGTGGGTACAAACATCAACTTGTCGTTTCAGGATGCAAAAGCACCTTGGTTGACCAACGACAACTTGTTGCTGCTCGCCTATGCCTCAGCGCCGACAATGATGCCGTTTTTGCCCGACGGAAGTGGAAGAGCGACTAACCGCGATTTTACAACCAACGGAACAGGAAACCGCAGCGTAGAAGAAGTGTATGCGACGGGTGGTCAATTCACCAAAACGTACAACGTCAACGCCCAAGCGTTTGCCGAAGTAAGCATTTTGAAAAACTTAAAATGGATGAGTAAGGGAGCCATTACGTATTTTGATGAACAATACAAAAACCGTCAGTACCCAACGCAGTCGTTTGCCTACCAGCCCGACGCGTCAGGGAATTACGTGCAAGTGGCCAACGGTAACCCCGACTTCAACGGGCTTCGACAAAATGAAACCCGCGCCATTACGAAGACCTTTTTCAGTACGCTCAATTACAACACCCAATTTGGTACTGACCATAACCTGAACTTATTGGCGGGTTATGAGCAGCAAAACAACTTCACCGAAAACGTAGGCGGGGCTAGATACGACTTTCCAACTACGTCCATCATGGTGCTTGATGGTAGCGGCCCAACCAACCAAACAACCAACGGTGGTGCTTCTGAGTGGGCGTTGCAGTCGTTGTTTGGAAGAGCCAATTACGATTTCAAAAACAAATATTTCCTTGAAGGTAACATTCGCTACGACGGAACGTCGCGTGTGGGAATCGACAACCGTTGGGGGATTTTTGGTGGAGGTTCGGGCGCGTGGAAACTCTCCGAAGAAAGCTTCATTAAAAACAACGTATCGTGGATTGACAACCTAAAATTACGTGCTTCGTACGGTACGCTTGGAAACCAAGAAATCGGGAACTACCCTTACCAAGACGTACTCAACCTAACGGCTTATCCTTGGACCTCGTCGCTCACGACGGGAGCGCAGTTGACCCGATTGGTGACCAAAGATTTGAAGTGGGAAAAAACGTCGATGTTAGATTTTGGGCTAGACGTTGACTTGTTCAAAGGACTTTTTGGCGCTACCATCGACTGGTACAAGCGCGATACCCGCGACATCCTCACGCAGCGCCAAGATTTGCCAAACAGCGTAGGACTTACCGCGCCTATTGTCAATGCAGGAGCAATGCAAAACACAGGGATTGAGTTGGAATTGAGACACAACAAAACCATCAACGAATTCAATTACGGGGTGGGTGTGCTTTTCCACCGCTATCGCAACAAAGTTACCAACTTGTTGGCCGAGACCTTAGGTACAATCGAAATTGGGCAGCCGTATAACAACTTCTTTATGTATGAGTGGGTGGGTATTTTCCAAAGCCAAGACGAAATCAACAGCTCGCCCAAGCAACCTAACTCAGGTACGCTCAAACCAGGTGATTTGAAAATCAGAGACTTAGATGGCAACGGCACCGTTGGCCCCGAAGACCGAGTGCGCATTAGCCGTTTTCCTTCGTACAACTACTCGTTTAACCTCAACGCAGGCTGGAAAGGTTTTAACCTAACGGCGTTTTTCCAAGGGGTACAGGGAATAAAGACCCAAGTGAGCGGTTGGGGGTATGAGCCGTTCCAACAAGGTTCTGCGCCTCCGTTGCGCTTCCTAAACGCTTGGTCGCCTACCAATCCTAGCACCACCGTTCCTGCCGTGTATCAAGTGGGCTACCCAGGGGTGTCAGGTTATACCTCTACGTATTTCTTGCAAGATGCGTCGTATTTGCGTTTGAAAAACTTGTACCTCTCTTACACTTTCAATCAAGACATTCTTAGCAAAGTAGGAGCCAAAGGATTGATTGTGTATTTCTCGGGTGATAACTTGATTACGTGGACAAAATACGAAGGAAACGACCCCGAAAGAGCAGGTTCAGGACGATTTGCGCAATTCCCTCAGTTGAAAATTTTTACGGGAGGATTGAACATCAAATTTTAGGTGAAACCGCGCTTTAGTACTCATTTTAAACGTTCGACAACAATGAAATTTTATAAAAAATACATGACCCAATGCCTCGCAGCTTTGATGTGCTTCAGCACGTTGAGTTCTTGCGACAAAGACTTTTTGGATAAAAACCCACTGAATGCCATCTCGGGCGCGACATTCTGGAAAACCGAAACCGACGTTACTATGGCGTTGGCGGGGGTGTACCGCACGCTTCAAAACGGGATTTATGGCCACCGAAAGCCGTTTTTTGATGCATACTCTGACAATGCCTATGACCGACATAATTATTTTGGGTATCAGGCCGTAACCCTAGGCGTTGTGAACCCAAGTAATGTCAACTCGGGGCTTTACAACCAGCCTTATGCGGGAATTGCGGCTTGTAATTATTTTTTAGAAAACGTGGGTTCAGTCGCGGCGGTGTCGCAAGCCAATAAAGACCTGTACTCGGCCGAAGTACGCTTCTTGCGGGCCATGTACTATTTTGACTTGGTGCAACTGTTTGGTGGGGTCGTGTTGTATAAAGTAGCTCCCAAGACCGCCGAAGAAGCCAAAATCAAACAAAGCACCAAAGAAGAAGTACTTGCCTTTGTGCTGGAAGACTTGGATTATGCCATTTCAAAACTGCCCGCCACTGCCTATACGGGACGTGTCGTAAAAGCCAGTGCGCAGTTTTTGAAAGCCCGCGTGCGGCTCTACCAACAAAACTGGGCGGAGGCTGCGACCATCACCAATGAGATCATCAACTCAAAGTTGTTTTCGATTTATCAGGGTGGATACGCCAATCTCTTTTTGACAACTACCCAACAAAATAACAACGAGATATTGTTTTCGACCAAATACTTGGCACCTAACAACCCTCAGGGCAACGAAGGAATGTTGGTGGAAATTGGTTGGTACGGTGCCATTGCTCCTTATCAAAACTTGGTGGACGAATACGAAATGACCAACGGGAAAATGATTTCGGAAGCAGGTTCTGGCTATGATGCGGCCAATCCGTACACCAACCGTGACCCACGTCTGCGCATGACCATTAAAGCGCCTGGCGACCCAGAAACGACCAATTTTATCCATACTGACCCACTTTTGACGGGATTTGCCCAGAAAAAATACATGGATTTGTCGAAATTGCCGTACGATAGAACCAAGATTCCACTAACCGACATGAACGTGGTACACATGCGCTATGCTGAAGTACTTTTGGCATACGCCGAAGCCAAAAACGAAGTGTCGGGGCCTGATGCGAGTATTTATGATGCGCTCAACGCCATTCGTACTCGGACGAGTGTGAAACTCCCTGCGGTGGATCAAACAAAATACAACACCAAAGAATCGTTGCGGGAGTTTATTCGTCACGAGCGCCGCGTGGAATTGGCCTTGGAAGGACACCGTTATTTTGATTTGAAACGCTGGAACGCGATGGCTTCGAGACTAACCGCGGTAAAAAATCCTGCGGGACAAACCTTGGTGTTTGGGGAGAAAAACAACGTGTTGCCTTTCCCTCAGTCGGAAGTTGATAGAAATAAAAGCTTGACGCAGAATACAGGATATTAATTGTTGATTGTTTACCTCTAATCGGGAAGGTGTACGTTTTTTGTATGCCTTCCTTTTGTTTTTAATATATTGTTAAACAAGTAATTGTATCATTTACCCGCAGAAGCCCGCTGATTAGTAAAAACGCAGATTTTCGCTAAAAAAGACGCTGTGAAGACACCTCCGCGTTTATCTGCGGCTTTAAATCTGCGCCATCAGCGGGTAAAATCTTAAACAAATTTAACCAACACTTCATTTGAATTTAGTGTGATGCATCATATTTACTTTCTCTTAGCAACTGTCCGTTGCACTCTATTTAACAGGATGTTTATGCTATTGTTTCGCCTTAGTTTATCAATTTTGTTATGCTTCTTACTTTTTAAAGAGGGGGTGGCACAAATTCATTCCCTTAATGACTATAACGTTGTTTGGACAACTCCAAGTAAAAATTCATCGGAGTCAATGCCGTGCGGTGGCGGCGATATTGGGCTAAATGTTTGGGTTGAAAATGGCGACATTCTATTCTATCTCTCACGAACGGGCGCTTTCGACGAAAATAATCAATTCTTGAAGCTGGGCAGGGTACGGGTTACGCTATCCAACAACCCTTTTACGGGAAGAGATTTTAAACAAGAATTGCGCCTTAAAGAAGGGGCAGTTCATCTCTCGGGGGCGGGAACAAAAGTGGTTCTTTGGGTAGATGTGTTTCGCCCCATTGTACACGTCGAAATCGAGAGTGCCAAGCCTGTGTCGCTCAAAACTTCCTACGAAACGTGGCGTTACAAAGACCACGAAACCGCCGAGGAAGAAAATCGGGCCAATTCGCACAAAGACTTGAATAAGCCGCGAATCAAAGTGATTACGTTCAAGGACAGCGTACGGTTTAATGCGCCCAATGAGGTAGTGTTTTACCACCAAAACCGTAAAGACGCTGTTTTTGACATGACGGTTGAGCAACAAGGACTTAGGTCGGTCAAAGATAGTTTGTACAACCCCCTCGAACAGCTCGTTTTTGGCGGGATGCTCTTTGGAAAAGGACTCGTTAGCGATGGAATTTCGTACGGTACGTATGTCGATACCGACTACCAAGCATGGCACCTACGAAGCCTTCAAGCGTCACAAAAACACCAGTTGGAAGTAGCCCTTCACGTGGGCAAAGCGCCGTCGGCAGCAGCATGGACGAAGGGTCTTGTTCAGCTCGTTCATAAGGCCAAACAAGCGAACACTACCGCTAAGCAAGCAACCCTAAAGTGGTGGAGCGATTTTTGGCAAAGAAGCCACGTACACATTCAAAGCTCCGACGAAAAAGCGTGGCAAGTGGGACGGAACTATCAGTTGTTTAGGTACATGTTGGCCTGTAATGCGTACGGAGAATGGCCTACCAAATTCAACGGCGGGTTGTTTACGTTCGACCCAGGCACGGTGAGTAGCGCAAAGTTTTCTCCTGATTTTCGCCGCTGGGGAGGCGGAACAATGACAGGCCAAAATCAGCGGTTGGTTTATTTCCCAATGTTTAAAAATGGGGACTTTGATATGCTCCCTTCCCAGTTTAACTTTTACACCAAAAACCTTCGTAATGCCGAGTTGCGAAGCAAGGTATATTGGGGTGTCAACGGCGCAAGTTTTACGGAACAAATCGAAAACTTTGGTCTTCCCAACAATGCCGAATACGGTTGGGCTCGCCCAACATCGCGCTGGATACCGCTTGAGGAAGGGGTAGAAGACAACGACTACTTAGCGCATGATTGGGAAAGTTCGTTGGAGTTCTGTTTGATGATGATTGACCTCCACGCGTACACAGGCGCCGACATCAAAAAATACATTCCTTTCATCGAAAGTTGCCTTCGTTTTTATGATGAATATTACCAAAAAAGAAATGGTTTAGACAAGGATGGGAAGTTGATAATTTACCCAGGTAGCGGTTTAGAACGCTACAAAATGGCCGTCAACCCCGTCAATACGGTGAGTGCACTCAAAACTGTTTTGAGTCGTTTTGTGGCCTTGCCTGAGCGCTTTCTTTCGGCCTCTCAAAGGGCATTTTGGCGAGGAATGTTAGAGCGAATCCCACCTTTAGAAACTACCCAAATTGAAGGGAAAACGCTGTTGAATGCCTACAAAAATGGGCCTTATACGTTGGGGAAAGGGCCGTTCGCGCACGGAAATGAATTGCCTGAACTGTACCCGATTTATCCTTGGGGGCAATTTGGAGTAGGGCTTCCTCAATTGGATATTGCCCTGAATACCTGGAATTACAATCCCTCGGTGGTTAAAATACTGAAACAGAACCTGTACTTAAGTTGGCGACAAGAAGCTATTTATGCCGCTCGGTTGGGCTTAACGGAAGAAGCTGCCAAGCGCACTTTGCAAAAAATGAAAGATTCGCCCTACCGCTTTCCTGCTTTTTTTGAGTCTGGGCACGACTGGACGCCCGACCACAATTGGGGCGGAAGTGGGATGATTGCCGTTCAAGAAATGCTTATGCAAACTGTGGGAGATACAATTTATTTGTTGCCCGCTTGGCCTAAGAACTGGGACGTGGATTTTAAACTACATGCTCCCAAAAATACAACGATTAAGGGGGTGGTCAAACAAGGTAAACTGGTAAAGCTGGAGGTTTTTCCGAATGCACGCAGGGCAGATATTAAAGTGATGGGCAATGAGTAGCAGTAGCTGATTGTGGTATTTGAACAACCAAGGTGATCGTGCCTCTTTTTTGTAGGGATGTAGGAAGATGTCGTTTTCCATTCATTACTTTGACTCAAAATCAGTATGAAACCCTGCAAAATGACTTAGAAAGGATAGGGTTTTGGGAAGCCCATCGGAATGCCAAGTCGAGTCACCTTTCTTTTTCACATGCGTCTAGCGAAGCCTAGTTTCCTGCTTTTTATCACCGTTTTTGTTTCGGTCAACTTGCTGTTTGCGCAAAAACGCATGTTGGTCGAAAACCTACCGCCCATTCCCGACGGCGACGGGTTTGCGGGGTCGCTTGCGGGCGTTTCCAACGGTGGACTGCTGGTGGCAGGGGGGAGTAATTTTCCCAATGGCGGACGGCCTTGGACGGGGGCGACCAAAACGTGGTACGACGGCATTTTTTTGCTAGAAACCCCCAAAAGTCAATGGAAAAAAGTGGGAGTGCTGCCTCGGCCTTTGGGATACGCCGTGACAGTTTCGTGGCGCGATGCCGTGGTGTGTGTGGGAGGAAGCAATCAGCAGGGGCACGTGGCGGAGGCGTTTTTGATGCGTTGGAAAAATCACCAAATAGCGTTCGAGGCTTTGCCCGATTTCCCTCACCCCATTGCCAATGCCTGCGGCGCGTTGGTGGGAACTACATTGTACGTAGCGGGAGGCTTAGAAACGCCTAATTCGCCCGAGGCGCTCAAGAAATTTTATGCCCTAGACTTGGCCGCGTCACCGCGTGTATGGAAAGCCCTATCGACCTGGGAAGGAGAGGGGCGAATGCTCAGCGTAGCGGCCAGTGCGGAAGGAAAGTTTTATTTAATTTCTGGAGCAGCTCTGACCCAAGACAAAGCCACGGGCGTGATAAGTCGGGTGTATCTGAAAGAAGTACACCGTTTTGACCCCCAAAAACAGCAATGGGAGCGCTTGCCAGACCTGCCTCATGCCACCGTGGCAGCGGCCAGTCCAGCGTTGGTTGTAGGAAATAACGTAGTGGTATTGGGAGGAGATACGGGTGAGTGGGCCAGTCAAACGCCCGTACTCAAAGACAAGCACCCAGGATTTAGTACCGATGTGTTGGAGTTTTCGCCCGTTACCAATCGCTGGAAAATGGTGGCTCCTTTTCCCGTGGACATACGTTCGGATGCCGACGCCCGCCCCAATGAAAGTACGTATTTGCCCGTCACCACTTCCTTTGTTTTTTGGAAAGGAAAGTACGTCATTCCTGGCGGAGAAGCACGCCCAGGCACGCGTACGCCACGGGTAATGTGGATAAAATGACCATTTCTATTATATCATGATGAATTCGTTAAAACAACTGGGCGTGAGCTTGGTACTTTTGGCTTCTTTCTCGGCCTTTGGGCAAGAAGGAAACGCTCTTTTCAGAGCAGGCGACAAGGGCTACCAGTGCTTTCGTATTCCTGCAATGGTGACAACCAAAAATGGAACGCTGCTGGCTTTTGCGGAAGCCCGTAAAAAGGGATGCGGCGACGCGGGCGACATTGATTTGGTGCTAAAACGCTCTAACGACGGTGGTAAAACATGGTCGGAAATGAGTGTGGTATGGGACGACGCCGACAATACCTGTGGCAATCCTGCTCCTGTGGTAGACCAAAAAACGGGAAACATTGTGCTACTCTCAACGTGGAATTTGGGTGCCGACCACGAAAAGCAAATCATTGACCAAACCAGTAAAGACACGCGCCGTATTTTTGTGCTATCGTCTAGCGACGACGGGCTGAGTTGGTCAAAAGCCCGCGAAATCACGGCCGATGTAAAACTCCCCAACTGGACTTGGTACGCAACGGGGCCTTGCAACGGGATTCAGATGCAGTCCAAAAAATACCAAGGGCGACTGGTGATTCCCTGCGACCACATTGAGGCCAATACCAAAAAATATTTTTCGCACACCATTCATTCCGACGACGGTGGCCAAACCTGGCAGTTGGGTGGAACTACGCCTTCCGACCAAGTAAATGAGTGCAGCGTGGCCGAATTGCCCAAAGGTGTTTTGATGCTGAATATGCGGAATTATACGTCGGTGCGCGTGCGGCAAGTGTCGATGAGCAAAGACGGTGGGGCAACGTGGGCGGAATTGCAACGAGATACTACCCTGATTGAGCCTGTGTGTCAAGGGAGTTTGCTTTGGTACGGAAAAAAAGGAAGAAAACCATTTTTGGCCTTTTCTAATCCCGCGCATCAAAAAACAAGAGCCAACATGACAGTACGGCTGTCGTACGACCAGGGGAAGTCGTGGACGCAAAGCCACGTAGTCTATGAAGGCCCTTCGGCGTATTCCAATTTGGCGATTTTACCCAACGGAAACTTGGCGTGTTTGTACGAAGCAGGCAAAAAAAGCCCTTACGAAAGCATCGTTTTTAGAGAATTGTCGTTCGACGATTTCACTACGTCCATTTACTCAAAAAAACGCTGAAGGCATCTTTGTATTGATCGCTGACGGGAATCGTCATCGTGCCAATTTGAATGCTATTTCGGGTGAGGCTGGAGATTTTATCCAACGAAACAATAAACGACCGATGCACCCGCATAAACTTGCGGGCAGGAAGTTTGTCTTCCAACGCTTTTAGACTCGTTAGCGACAAAATAGGCTTGTTGCTTCCCTGAAGGTGAACTTTGACGTAATCCTTCAGCCCTTCGATGTACAAAATATCTTTGAAGGCCACCCGAACAAGCTGGTACTCAACCTTCAAAAAGAGTGAATCTTCTTCGGGTTCGGCAGCAACGGGCGCTGCGGCAACGGCAGGAGCGGGTGCAGGGCGGTTGATTAACTCAAAATACGCCTTGGCTTTGTTGGCAGCCCGAAGAAACTCTTCGTAGTTGAAAGGTTTTAATAAATAGTCTAAGGCATCGACTTTATAGCCCTCAATGGCAAAGTTGTTGAAGGCAGTCGTGAAGATAATGCGCGGGCCAGCGCCATTTTGTTGGGCTTGTCCCAAAACCCGAGCAAGCTCAATACCTGTCAAGTCGGGCATTTGGATGTCCAAAAAAATGAGGTCAACTTTTTGGTCATGTAGCCCTTGTAGTGCTTCAACGGCACTGGAGTATTTGCCGACCAACGTCAGAAAAGGCGTTTTTTCGATAAATACACTCACCAATCCCAAAGCGAGGGGTTCGTCATCAACGGCTATGCAAGTCAGGTTCATAGGAAGGAGTTTGGGTCGATTGCGTTACATTAGGCGTTTGAATCACCAATACCACCAAATATTCGTTGGTGGGTGTGTGCTCGGTGATGTCGAGGCGATAGCGGTTGGGATAAAGCAAATCCAACCGACGGCGGGTATTTACCAAACCAATGCCATTGCTCTCGTCCAACGTAGGCCCTTTTCCCGAAAAGAGGGTATTTCTAACTTCTACTCTGAGGGTAGTGCCTTCTTGGGTCAAACCTACAAAAATTTCGCTGGGTTGTGTGGCACTGACGCCATGTTTGAAGGCATTTTCCAAAAATGGTAACAAAAGCATGGGCGCAATCGACACATCGTGGTAAGGCTCGGGTTTGTCGAATGTTATTTTTACTTTATCCGTTAGGCGCAGTTGCATGAGCTGGATGTAGTCCTGTAAAAATGCAATTTCGTGGCTAAGGCTCACCATGCCTTCTTTGGTTTCGTACAACACATACCGCATCATGCGCGAAAGCCGATGAAGTGCCTCACGGGCGTGTTCTACGTCGAGCATCGTTAGTGCGTATATGTTATTGAGGGTATTAAAGAAAAAGTGCGGGTTGATTTGTGCCTTTAAAAAAGACAATTCGGACGTTACCTTTTCTTGTTCGAGTTGTTCGCGGATGCGTGCGTCTTTTTGCCATTTTTGAACCATCGTCAAGCTGGTACTTGCTCCCAGCGACAAGAGCGAATAAAGCAGCGTAAAGGTATCAAAACGACGACCCCTAGCTATGCCATCCCATTTTTTATCAGGACGAACGGCCTTGTGCCAAAGCTCAGGTAAGTTCAACCACGACTCCACGCCTTGAATCGTCCAATAAATGACGAATACCGCGGCAGCGATTGAGACCAGGTACCACAAGGTGTGGTTTTTAAAAAGCAATTTGGGAATGAGTACTTTAGCATTAAAATAAAAACTACTGATAAGCAGCACCAAAAGTATCCATTGTTTTACCCAGTATTCATCGGGAACAGCCAGCCGTCCACCAAAGGGCGGCATTAAGACCAGCCCTGAGATGAGGGACCATGCCAAAAGATGAATGACAAGCGGTAGGTTTTTTCTATTCGGATTGAGTAACATGTGTTTCCTGATACAGTATGACGGAACAATCTTACTTAAAAAACAAAAATGATGGTTGCTATAATCGGCAGTTTATGAAAATTTACCGATAAAATACAAACCTGATTCTTTTGGCAATCAGTGAATTGGTTAAGTGTCTGTAAAAAAGAAAGTTTAATAACTGTCCCTCTTCTCAACAAGTTGTTAAATTTGTGGCGGTTCGCATACCCATTTACTAAAACGAACCCAGCAGCTAAAAACCGAGATGTATCATAACCCAGTATTATTGGAAGAATGTTTGGAAGGATTAGACATACAGCCCGACGGCGTGTATGTGGACGTGACGTTTGGCGGCGGTGGTCACTCAAAAGCGATTTTGGCGCGCTTGGGTGAAAAAGGCCGTTTGTTTGCCTTCGACCAAGACCCCGACGCGCGGGCCAATGCCGAAGCCATCAACGACAAGCGTTTGACGTTTGTGGATGCCAATTTTCGCTACCTTCAAAAGTACCTTCGCCTGTATGGAGTCAAGCAAGTCAATGGGATTTTGGGCGACTTGGGCGTGTCTTCGCACCAATTTGATACCCCAGAACGAGGTTTTTCTACGCGTTTTGAGGCATCGCTTGACATGCGCATGAACCCCCGAATTGGCAAAACCGCCCGCGACATTATCGACACCTATACCGTGGAGGAATTACACCGTATTTTTGGAATGTACGGCGAACTCCAAAATGCCAAAACTGCGGCGCAGGCCATTGTGGCGGCTCGTGCCAATCGCTCGATTGAAACAGTAACTGACCTCAAGACGGCCCTGCAACGGTTTGCCCCCCGTGGAAAAGAGAACAAATACTTTGCGCAGGTGTTTCAGGCGTTGCGGATTGAGGTAAACGAAGAAATGGCCGTTTTGCAAGAGTTTCTCACGCAGTCGGCCGAAGTACTCAAGCCTCAGGGGCGTTTGGTGGTGATGTCGTATCATTCATTGGAAGATCGTCTTGTTAAAAACTTCATTGCCAAGGGGAAATTTTTTGGGGAAGTCGAAAAAGATTTTTTTGGAAACGACCTCAAACCATTGCAGGCCATCACCCGCAAGCCCATCGAAGCTAGTCCTGAGGAAATCGCTGAAAATTCGCGTGCTCGTAGTGCCAAATTACGGGTAGCTGAAAAGTTATAAACCCAAACCCTTAAAACTGTTATGGCTATTAACGTAGTAGGTGGGCCGAATGCAAATGGTCGCCCAAATAAAAAAAACAAAACGGGCAATAGTAAAGTCTTGGGATGGCTGAGCCAATGGTTTAACGTAGAAAATGTAATGGGAGGGAAGCAGTTTCCTGTCAAGTACATCGACGGCTCCCTTTTTTTACTATTTCTAGGGCTGATTATGGTGTTTTTCCGAATCAACGCCGAGCGCCAAATGCGCCAATTGCGCAAGTCAAATGAAGAGGTGAATAACTTACGGGCCGAATACACCATCCTGAAAGCCAATTATATGAAGATGGGAAAACAATCGGAATTGGCTCCCAAGGTAGAGGTGTTTGGTATTAAAGAGAGCCGTAAAACACCACAGCGGATTGTGGTGGAAGAGTAGTGTGAGGTTTCCATTTAAAAAAAATAGACGATGCTTTCCCGACCCAAAAATATTCGTGAAGATATATCTCGCCGCTCGTGGATAGTGGCTATTGGCCTGATTGTCCTCGGAGCAGTAGTAATTTACCGTATTTTTTACATCCAGCATTTTGCCCTTCACAAAGATAAGCCTTGGATTGAGTACATGTCAACCACGATGCACATTGATACCATTGAGGCAATGCGTGGAAACATTTATTCGAATGATGGGAGTTTGATGGCAACGTCGCTGCCGTACTTTGAAGTATCTCTGGATCCTACTGTCACGGATAGTACGTATTTCTATAGCCGCGTTGATTCGGTGGCGACGCTTCTTTCTGCGTTATTTCAACAAAGAACGGCTGAAGACTACCGCCGTGAGATGGTGTTTGCACGCCATGAGTTTGAAAAAAATAAGAAAAAAGGAAATCGCAACATTCGGCTGGTGAAACGAAGAATAACGTATCGGGAGTACAATATCATTCTTAATCAGTCTTTTACGGGGTTTGTTTATGACAAAAAAGCGAAGAAAAAAGTAAAAGGAACTTGGAAAGGTTGGCCGTTTTTTCGCCGATTTGCCACAACTGGCCGAAGCCGTGGCGGAAAACTGACGGTGGTTTATGAGCGCTATAACCCGTTTGGGTCGCTGGCTGAGCGTACCATTGGTGATTTAGATAAAAAAACACGGCATGGCTCTTTTGGGATTGAGGCTAGTTTTGATAACCGATTGGCGGGGACGCCCGGTATTGGCTTATACCGCGTCTTGGACGACCAAACCTTTATGCCCAACGACGATGACGAAAAAATACAGCCTGTCAATGGTTACGATTTACACACAACCATTGACGTGAATTTTCAGGACATTGCCGAAACAGCCCTGCGCAATACGCTCGAACGCTACAGGGCTTCGTACGGTTCGGTGATTGTGATGGAAGTCCAAACGGGGGAGATTCGGGCCATTGCCAACTTGTCGCGCTCCTCCGATTCTACCTACAGCGAAACCTACAACTACGCCTTGGCGGGGTTGAGTAATCCAGGTTCTACGTTTAAGTTGCCCACCATGTTGGCAGCTTTTGAAGAAGGGTTGCCCTTGAGCAAAATGTATCATACGGGCAATGGCGTTGCCAAATACCGTTCGGCGGTGATTCGGGATACCAAAAAAACGGGCCACGGCAGCATTACAGCCCAGCAAGTTTTTGAGAAATCGTCGAACGTAGGGGTGCATTTGATTATGAAAGATTATTTCTACGCCCACGGGGACAAGTATGTGGGATACCTGAAACGGTTTCATTTGCGCGAGCCTACGGGGATTCACATGAAAGGCGAGCCTGCACCACGGGTTCGGACGCCGTCGGACAAGCGTTGGAGCAAAACTTCGCTGACCTACATGAGCTACGGATATGAGTCGGAGCTGACGCCTTTGCAGATGTTGGCTTTTTACAATGCTATTGCCAACGACGGGTATTGGGTGCGCCCCATGATTGTGAAGCAAGTAAAAGATGCGGATAAGGTGATTCAGGAATATCCAGTGTTTAAAAGCGAAGAACGTATTGCGTCAGAAAATTCAATCAAAAAAGCGCGTACCATTCTCGAAGGGGTAGTGGACCACGGAACGGCTACCAACATTAGAAATGACCATTATAAAATTGCGGGTAAAACAGGAACGGCGCAAAAATTGGTGAATGGACGATACCTGCAAGGGCTATACAACACGTCGTTTATTGGTTATTTTCCTGCCGATGAGCCGCGCTACACGTGCTTGATTGTCGTTGACAGTCCGCGCGGGTTTAGTATGGAGCAATTGTACGCGGGAAGTGTGGCCGCGCCCGTGTTTAAAGAAGTGGCTGATCGTATCATTGGGTACGACATAAAAATGCACCCGCCATTGACGAAGCAAAAAAATAAAACATCGGAAATGCAGAAGCAACTGCGGGCGGGACATTCGGATGATATTCGGATTGTGGCCGAAGAAATGGACATCGAAGCTCCCGTAAACGTAGATGGTTGGGTGGAAGCTAAAAAAGAAGGAGATAAAGTTGCGTGGGCCAACCGCGATACGGATCCTACGAAAGTGCCTAATTTGAAAGGAATGTCGCTACGTGATGCGTTGTATCTGCTCGAAAACCACGGCTTTAAGGTCAAATATTCGGGGCGGGGAAAAGTGGCTTCTTATACCAATCAGGGCGGCGTGTATTCGCTGGTGCTGAGGTAGAGGGGGAATGACGAATGACGAATGAGGGAGGGACGATGAGCGAATGACGAAATATGCTTTAAACAAACAAGGCTTGGCGAAATCTTCGCCAAGCCTTGTTGTTATATGGAGCGTTTGCGAGGTTTTGAGAAACCTCGGTTTTCGGTTTTGAGAAACCGAAAACACACAAACAGGCAACCCGAAACCTAAAAACAGTAAACCGAAAACCTACCCCCACTTAGCGGCTTGGATGTTGTCGATGCTGATTTTGATGCTTTCTAGCGGTGGACGCTGACACACGTCTTGCTCTACAAAATAATGCTTCAAGCCTGCTTTTTTGGCATCTTTGAACAACGCGCCAAAATCAATGGTGCCTACGCCTACTTCTGCAAACTCTTTCTTTTCGGTATTGGCCATGTCTTTTACGTGCCAAAGCGGAAAACGACCTGGGAATTTTTTGAAGTATTCGTTGGCATTTTCACCTGCTTTCGCTACCCAATACAAGTCCACTTCCATGATGACGTTGGTGTTTTTCAACAACAAGTCGTATGGTTTTTCGCCGTCAATTTTTTGGGTAAATTCAAAATCGTGGTTATGGTAACCGAGCGTAAGACCTGCTTTTTTTGCCACTTCTGAGCCTTTGTTCAACAGCTCAAAAAGTTGTTTGTAATCTTCAGGTTTGCGTTCGTTGTCAATCAAATAGGCGATAACTGCGTATTCTTGCCCAATTGCTGCGGCATCTTCCACTATTTTATCCCAGTTTTTGGTCAAGCCATCGGTGTCTCCAAATGCCTTAGAGCGGGCTGTCATGTAGTGGCCGCTGATGGCTTTGAGGCCATTATCGGCAAGAATCTTACGGTATTCGGTAGGGGTTTTTCCAAAAAACTTGCCTTGGTTGTACCCAAAGTTTTCTACTTTTTTATATCCAAGTTTGGCAACTTCGGCCAAAATTTTCTCGATTCCCTGCTTTTGGATGTCGCTGCGAAGGGTGTACAACTGTAATCCTACCGATTTGGCATTGGGGCGGGCTTCCAACCCGAGCATAGCGAGGGCACTTAGTCCCGCTGTGCTTTGAAGAAAGGTTCTACGGTTCATTTGGTACAAAAGGTGATTTGATAGGTTGAACTTCGTACAAAAGTAATCAGAATCGGATAATTACTTGAAAAGTATTTATCAATTTGATACTAAGTTGTATTTCAAGGTGTTATGAGTTGAAAAAAGAAATTTGTGCTAAAACAAAGATGTTGGCGTGCTAAAAACGGCAAAAACGACTCAGTAGTATGACGATTAAAAAATAACTTTGAGAAGAATGCAACGTTAGCCGTTTTAGATGCATCTTATAGACAAATACCAAATACAACCGTTTTAACACTAGTAACCACATGAAAACAATCTTCAGAAGCCAGTTAATGCTTGCGATGTTGGCAAGCGCATTTTTAGTAGTCGCCTGTTCCTTTTCTTCAAAACAAGACGACAGCCGCAGCTCACGTACCTACGATTTGAAAGGTTTTGACCGTTTGTCGTTGGGAAGTGCGTTTGAAATTTCGGTAACAAAAGGCAATTATTCGGTCAAAGTGGAAGGCCGTAAACAGGATATTGACGATTTGGAAGCAGGGGTTTCGGCGGGAAAACTTCGGATTCGCTACAAGGACTCATTGGGCTGGGGAAGAAATCGCAAGCGAGTGATAGTAACGGTTTCGATGCCTACACTCAAAGGATTGGACTTGTCGGGCGCAACGACCTCAAGGGTGTCGGGCTTCAATGACTTAGGAACACTCGACTTGGATATTTCGGGAGCTTCTAAGTCGGATATTCAAGTAAAAGCACAAAAAATAATCATGGACGCCTCGGGTGCTTCTAGCATTACATTGACAGGAAATGCCAACCGTATCGAAGGGGAAGTGTCGGGTGCTACTTCGATTAGAGCGTACGATTTTCCCGTAAAAGAAGCATTTTTGGACGTGTCGGGCGCGAGCAACGTACGCGTGAGTGTCAACGGCAAAATGGAGGTAGAAGCGAGTGGCGCTAGTAGTGTGCGTTACCGTGGAACGGCCTCGGTTCGTTCCAATACCTCAGGCGCAAGCTCCGTCAAAAGCGAATCATAGGGAATGTTGAGTGAGTGTCGAGGGTAAAGTGCAGAATGTTGAGTGAGTGTCGAGTGTAAAGTGCAGAATGTCGAATTTTTTAAATTATTCGACATTCTGCATTCTCCCCTCGACATTCCTTTATCTATCTATCCAGCGTTTAAAAACGGGGGCTTTTTCGCGACTAATTTCTACTTCGGGGAGGTGATTGGTTTTGAGTTTTAGGTACAACTTTCCTGCCGCATCTCCTTTATAACTTTCAATGGCTTGCTGATTAATAATTTGTCGGCGGCCCGTTCTGAAAAATTCGATAGGATTCAGAATATCTTCTACTTCATCGAGCGTGTTTTGTTCGGCAATGTATTTTTGTCCGTCGTGCGTAACGACATAGATGACTTGGTCGAGGTAAAAAGCGGCGATGTCAGAGATTGAAATAGGAATGGAGGCATTGCGGTGCTGCACAATGAGTTTTTCTTTGTACAACTTTCCTTTTTGCGCTGGGTGATTGACCAACGTCTGGAGCAACTCAGTGGGCATCTGGGCATTCTTTTTCAGGGCTTTGTATTTTTCCAAAGCCCGAATGAGGTCTTCTTCATCAATGGGCTTGAGCAAGTAGTCAATACCGTTGACTTTGAAAGCTTTGATGGCATATTCGTCGTAGGCCGTGGCAAAAATAATGGGACATTTGATGTCGAAATAATTGAACAAGTCGAAGCTAATGCCATCCGAAAGCTGGATGTCCATAAACAGCAAATCAGGTTCAGGATTTTGCATAAACCAACGGCGGGCAGTTTTGACGCTGTGGAGTACGTCAAGGATTTCCGTTTGCGGGGCTATGTCTTTTAGCATCCGTTGGAGCTGTTCAGCAATCAAAATTTCATCTTCTACGATTAGGACTTTCATATAAGTTAGGACTTGGGAATGACGAATGACGAATGACGAATGACGAATGACGAATGACGAATGACGAATGACGAATGACGAATGACGAATGACGAATTGGGGGAACCAATCAACCAAAAACCAGTTAACCAATAACCAAAATCACAGCAAAGGCAGGGTGACTCGGAAGGTTTCGGGGGTTTGCTCTACGACCATGGGTACACTCGAAAAATAAGCGTACAAGTCGGTGAGGCTTTTGAGGGCTTCGTTGCGTTTTGGTTCTAAAATTTGCTTCTTTTGAAGGTTGTTTTCTATAATTAATTGGTTATCAATTGATTTTATGGATATTTTCAATGGACTATCGGGGTCGGTGATGTTGTGACGGGTCGCGTTTTCTACTAAAATTTGCAAAACAGCGGGAACAAGCTTTCGTTCGAGGTACTGAGGTGGCACGTCGATGAGCACCGTAAGCCCTTTTCCAAAGCGCGTTTGGAGTAAGTCGGCATAATCTTTAATAAAATTTAGCTCATCGCTGAGTGGTATGAGCGGCGTGCTACGGGTCGAAAGTAAGTAACGATACACCCGCGTAAGCTGGCTCAGAAACTTGACGGCGAGGCGCTGGTCGCTGTAAATGAGGCTTTCTAAGGTGGCCAGGCTATTAAACAAAAAGTGTGGGTTTAGCTGGCTAACTAAACTCTGGTACCTGACGTCGGACTGGGTACTGTCATAGTTGGTTGCGTCACTCGCTGGTTTGGCGGGGAGTTCGTGGGATTGGTTAGGTTGGTTAGCGAGTGGTTTCATAGATTAGGTGATTTCTTGGCTAGCTGCCTCGGCCATAGCAGCTGCCATTAGGCTGTAAACATCGAGCCACGCTTGCCGAATTTCGGGCGTGAAATCGTCTTTAAGTACTTTTTCTAGCGTCCAAATCAGCGATTCGCCAACAAAGGCATAATGACTGTCTTGAGTGCCATATTTTACGTGGCGGCGTCCCAAATCATGAAGAAGTGGGAGCAACTCGTCCATATTATCTAACGAACAAACCGCAAAGCTAATCACTTGAAATAGCTTAATTCCTTGGGTTTTAAGGTCGCTTTTAAACAAAGGTTGTACTTCGGGGATAATTTCAAATAAGCGACCATAAAAAACCTTGGCGGCATATTCAGATTTAGGAACAATACGCGCAAAGCTTGTTTGGACGAGTCTTTTTTGTTGGTCATTCATGGTTTCAACAATTGAGCAAGGGTTGATGTACTAATCAGGTGGCTGAAATTATGTAAATTCAATGGGGACTTTACAAAAAAAGCAATTGAGTCGTGGGTTTCGCGACTTAATCCGCCCCAAAAACTTGGGCGAACCGTTAATCTAATAAGGGTACCCGTACGACAAAATGCGTGTTTGTTTCTTCGATAAACAGGGGTCGGTTGGTTAGATAGCTGTACAATGCCTTAAAATCACTGAGACCCCGTTTGTTGGAGGTCGCAACGGTACCTCGTTTTTGTAAGTTATTTTCAAAAATTAGGTAATCATTGTCTTCATATATCAACACTTTTAGCGGTGATTCCAAAGCTGTAATGTTGTGTTTGATGGCGTTTTCAATCAGGTTTTGGAACGTCACTGGGACAATTCTTTTTTGGTTTAAAGTCTCCGAAAGGTGGATGTCAATCTGTAGCCCGTCGCTATAACGCATGTGAAGCAGGCTGACAAAATCGCGGGCAAAACGTAATTCTTGTTCCAGCGTCACAGTTTCGTGGTCGTCGTTTTCGATGAGGTAGCGATATACCTTTGTTAGCTGACGCAGGTACTTCGAGGCCAGTTTGTGGTCTTTGTAAATCAAACTGTCGAGTACAGCCAAGCTATTGAACAAAAAGTGCGGATTGAGCTGATTGACAAGGTTTTGGTATTTGGATAAAAACTTTTCTCGTTCCAGCAAAATCGTTTTGCGTTCCGTCTCGGCTTGTTGTTTTTGGGCTATTTCAAACTTCTGTTGGTAGTCGAGTTTTTCGGTCAACTCTTGGTTCAATTGATTTTGGAGCGTTTGTTGTTCTTCCAACAGTTTTACTTCGGTGGCGTGTTCGTGTTCAATCATTTTGACCCGCCAGCGGTACAAATACACGCCCGAACCAATCAGGGTAGCAAGAACCAAAAGCCGAAACCACCAACGTTGCCAGAAGGGTGGATGAATGATGATGTGCAGGTGGTAGGGGACAGGGTTCCAGACACCGTCGTTGTTGGCCGCTCGCACGTGCAAAATATATTCGTTAGGCTGTAAATTGAGGTAATTGAGGGTGGTTTGGTGGGTGGGTGCTCCCCAAGTTTTTTCAATGCCTTCGAGCCAAAACGAAAATAGATTGTTTTCGGAATGGTCATAACTCAGGGCGGCGACTTCAATCGTCAGGTCGTTTTGGTCATAATCTAGCTCTATTGGGACGTTGGTTTGGCGGTAAAGCGTTGGCAATACTTCCTTGCCATACACTTTGACCGATGTTACGGCTACGGGCGGGATAAACGAATTGGTCTTGACTTGGTTGGGGTGAAAACTCACCAGCCCGTACAAGCCGCCAAACAGCAAATTGCCTTGGCTGTCTTTGGCGACGCATTCGGTTTCTACCGACAATACTTGCAGGTTGTCGGCCGAGCCAAAAGAAGTAAATCGTTTGCCATTTTCCTCAAAACGAGTTAAGCCATTGGCCGTTCCCATCCACAGGGTGCTTCCTACGCGAATCAGGGCCGATATGTAATTGTTAGCCAGCCCGTTGCGGGTGGTGAAGTTGGTAAATTGCTGCGTTTGTCGGTTTAAACAACCCAATCCGTTGTCGGTGCCCATCCAGATATTTCCCTTTGAATCTTCGGCAAAAGCCATGACGCCGTTGTCGGGTAGTCCTTTGGGGTTGCTTTCTTCGTAACGGTATGAAACAGTTTTGGTCAAATCGGGGCTAATGCAAAGCACCTCATCGACGCCGCAGCCTACCCACAGGTAGTTTTTGCTGTCAAAAAAGAGTGAATTAAAACGGTTGATAGGTACTTTCCGAATCCGAGCATCATTGAAATGATTGGTGAAAATGCGTGTTTTGGGGTTGTAAATGGTCAAACCTTCTTCTGTCCCAATAAAAATGCGGCCATCGGCACTTTCGGCAAGGTCGTAAATCAGTTTGCCTGCTACAAAATCGGTACGGGTAATATCCTCCGAAGGGGAGGGGTTTTCTTCATTTGGCAGGTGGTCGAAGTGCGTAAATCTGCCCGTTTTAACGTCAAAATAGTGTAAATACGAACGAGTTCCTACCCACACGCCGTCGTTGCGGTCCACCAGCACACTGTTGATGTAATTGTCAGTCAGGCTATACGGGTTATTGGGATCATGTAAATAGCGTTTGTGGGTAGTTTTTTTTGCATCAATCCAGAGCAAGCCTTCGCTTGTGGCCAGCCAAAGGTTGTCTTTGCTATCGACCGCAATCCGATTGATGGTACTGGCGTTGGCATTGGGCTGAGGAACGTTGGCATCTTTGAGCAACGAGCGAAACGACTGGTTGTAAGGGTTGAACCGACTTAGCCCTTTGTACGAAGTAGAAAACCAAATAACCCCCGCACAGTCCTGAAAAACGGATTTGACGTAGTTGGAGCCGAGGCTGCTTGGGGTATTGATGTCAGATAAAAACTGCCCTACTTGGTCCGAATTTTTGGTAAAATAAAAAACCCCTTCGCCCAAGGTAGAAATCCATAAGGTTTGGTCACGGTCAAAATAAATACGGCTGATTTCTTGGGGTTCTTTGAGGGGGAGTTTGATAATCCGAAAAAGCTCACTGGATAAACTCAACGAAGCGACCATTCCGCTCCGCGACCCTACTAGAATATCGCCCGTTTGGGGGTGCTTGGCCAGGGCCGAAAGCGAATTGTCGGGGATGCTGCCAAGCTCATCGCTTTTGCAAAATACCTGAAACGACTTAGACGAACGATGATAACGATACAGCCCCATGTCGGTACCCACCCAAATCGTCTCGCCGTCGGCCATGATACTCCGAATCGAATAAACTTGGGTTTTGGAGGAGGCGTCAGTGGGCAGTTTAACGAGTTCCGATTTTTTAGAAATAGGGTCAAAAACAAGGAGCCCAGAGGCGGTACCTAGCCAAAGTTTCCCTTGGGTGTCTTCGGCCACGCAGCGAATGTAATTGCAGCGCTTGCCGTGTTGGCTAAAGTAAAATCGTTCAAATTGTTGGGTGCGAAAATCGAAGCGGTTAAATCCATTTTGGGTGCCGACCCATAACGTACCATTTTTGGACATAAAAACGGCACGCACCAGCATGTCGGACAAAGAATGAGGGTTGAGCCGTTCGTGGTCAAAAATACGGCACTGTTTTCCATCGTACCGCACCATTCCCATCATGGTACCCACCCACATAAAGCCCGACGTATCCTGCACTGCCGCTGTGATGTAGTGGATGGGAAGGCCCTGCTCGGGACCAAGGTGCTGAAACGAGACGTTCGAGAATTGGGCATGACTCCTATGCTGCCCCCAGCAGATGAAAACCAAAAAGAGCAGGGACGACAGGCGAAATGGCATAAATGCGACCAATTTTAGAGGGTTAAAGCTAAAACTTTACGAAGTAAAAACCCAAAAAGAGAAAGCGAGTCGTGGATTTTGGGAATTAAACCGTATTGAAACGATAAATGAACCGTTGGAAAGAAAGTTAAAACGTTTCAATGGGGAATTTAACCGCTTTACTTTTTTGATTTTTCCCAGCGTCGTTTTACCCACCACCTTTGCAATGTCAATCACGACAAACAAATCATCTAAACACAAAACACAAAACAAACACAACAATGAAAAAGCAACTTTCAAAACTTCATTTAAAAACGGATAACATCGTTGTGCTCTCTAAAAACGATATTCTAGCTATTAAAGGAGGGGCACCTGCGGTCAAAACTCTTTCTTGCCAAGTAGGTCGCTGCTGGCCAAATGGTTAGTCGTTCTATTGAAACAATCTCTCATTTTTCTTTCCATTCATTTAAACACAAAAAACAAAACAAACACAACAATGAAAAAGCAACTTTCAAAATTGAACTTGAAGACTGACAAAGTAGTAAACTTGTCAAAAGACAACAGCCAAGGCGTCGTAGGTGGCCGTCCTCAATCGAACCCTAATTCAAAAGTGTATTGTCTGACTGACTTATGTACATTCACAGGGGCAACATTCTCTTGCTAATTTTTCTTTCCATTCATTTAAACACAAAAACAAAACAAACACAACAATGAAAAAGCAACTTTCAAAATTGAACTTGAAGACTGACAAAGTAGTAAACTTGTCAAAAGACAACAGCCAAGGCGTTGTAGGTGGCCGTCCTCAATCGAACCCTAATTCAAAAGTGTATTGTGTGAGTGACTTATGTACATTCACAGGGGCAACATTCTCTTGCTAATTTTTCTTTCCATTCATCTAAACACAAAACACAAAACAAACACAACAATGAAAAAGCAACTTTCAAAATTGAACTTGAAGACTGACAAAGTAGTAAACTTGTCAAAA
>NZ_JBYFCH010000006.1:77770-236430 GCF_057652295.1 Runella sp. R5_40
TTCAAAAGTGTATTGTGTGAGTGACTTATGTACATTCACAGGGGCAACATTCTCTTGCTAATTTTTCTTTCCATTCACTTACAGCCAAAAAATCAAGAACAATGAAAAAGCATTTGTCAAAACTCAGCCTGAAAACCGACAAAGTCGTATCGCTTTCAAAGACCCAACTTCAAGATGCTCAAGGAGGTGCCGTGCCTTTTACGCAGAAAAAAACTTGTTTTTGTTTGTAGTAGCTATCTTTTAGCGGTCTTATGTGGCAGCCATCCTTCTCTAGGGTGGCTGTTTTTTTATAACCAATATTCGCGTTCTTATGGTGGCTTGCCTACGCTTCAAAAGAGATTTCTGACGGTTTAGCAAGATTGATTTTAGACCCTGAAAAAGTTCAACGAATTTTAAGCCTTACTCATCTAAGTGAACCATGACAAGTGTTTATACGCTTACTTCGGAGGATTTCTCCGCCGACTGTAGAACTATTTTGGATCGAATCTATCACCATATTGCGGGTCAGCCAACCGACGGGCACGCGTCGCTGTTGGGGGGGCAAATGGGCTATGCCTTGTTTGAGGCATATTATCACCGACATTTTGGGGTCAAGGACGATGGCCGAATTTGGGAACGGGTGTCATCAAGCCTCAACGCTATTCAAGAAGGCAAACTCATTCATTCGTTTGCGGGTGGAATCGCGGGGGTCGCGTGGGGCTTTTTACATTTGTTCAACGAAGGCTTATTGCAAGACGATGAAATAGACCCGCAGTCGATTGTCGAAGACCTCGACGAAGGGTTGTTTGAAAGTGCGATGTTGTTGTTGGCCGACGGCAATTTTGACTATTTGCACGGGGCGCTTGGGGTGTGTTTGTATTTTCTGGAACGAACTCCCAGTCCTAAAATAACGTCGTACATCGACCAAATTGTCGAACAGCTATCGCTGGTAGCCGTTCGTTTTCCGAGTGGTAGCATTACGTGGGAGTTTGATGATTTTGGGCGTCGAGGTTCGTCTTCACCTTCCTTGTACAATTTGGGTCTATCGCACGGAACCGCCAGTATTGTGGCTATTTTAACACTTCTTTACGAAAAAGGTCATGCGCCAGCCCGTTGTAAAGAACTGATTGCGGGGGCGCTTCGGTGGATGTGGAACGTCCGCAATAAAAGTGCGCAATCAGTGTTTCCGAGCGTGGTTCAAGCCAATGCGCCCGACCAAGAAAGCCGCCTTGCGTGGTGTTATGGAGATTTGGGCATTGCCAATACGTTTTTGTTGGCGGGGCAAAAACTCCAAAACGAATTTTGGGTCGAGATTGCCGAACAAACGATTACCCGTGCAGCGGCGCGCCGAGGCCGTGATGTGGCGATGAAAGACGCTGCACTTTGCCACGGAACCTTGGGAGCGGCGTATCTCTTTGGAAAATTTGCTAAAGCGTTTCCACAACACCTGCTGGAACCAACGGAAACCTATTGGCTTTCAAAGACATTTGACTATGTCCAACCGACTGAGAGCAGCGATGTTTTTTTGAGCTACAACGGCGACAGATACGAATCAAACCTATCATTGCTTGACGGAGAGGCGAGCATTGGCATGGCGCTTTTGACGTATTTGGGCGCAGCACGGGTGTGGGAGCGCTTTTTGTTGTTGTCTTGAAAAATAGCCTTGGTTTTATGCCTGCGGAGCGGTTGGGATGAACATTTCAATGCGCGTACCTGCGGCTTGGTTTTCGACATCAAACAAATCGACGACTTGAATTTTTGCTTTTTTATCCTTGTATTTCAACGATTCAAAAATGCCGCGTGTCATTTCTTGTCCTCGTGAAATATGTCCCTCTCGGCGTGGGGCAAACTGACGTCCTACGCCGTTGTCTTGAATCGTACAAAAAATATAATTTCCCTCACAACGGGCCGAAATGACCAGTTTTTTATCTCCTTCTTTGGGCATAAGGCCGTGCCAAATGGCATTTTCCACATAAGGCTGCAATAACATTGGAGGCAGGAGTGTGTCGAGCATATCTTCGTCTTCGTCGATGTTAAATTCATAGCTAAACTCATGACTAAATCGAAATGCTTCCATTTCGACGTACATTTTGAGGGTTTCGATAATTTCTTCAAAACGTAGGTATTGGTGGTTAGAATTTTCCATGATTCGACGCACCAAGCGCGAAAATTTAGAGAGGTACTTGGCTCCTTCAACGCCTCGGTTTTGGAGTAAATAATTTTGAACCGAATTAAGTGAATTGAACAAAAAATGGGGGTTCATTTGCGATTGAAGCGCTTTGAGTTTCCATTCGCTCATTTGAAGTTCTAGCTGGTTGCGAATTTGGAGCGTATTTAGCCGCCAACGAATCAGTCCTGCTACTATGATTCCGACCATCAAGGCGATAATTAATTTAAACCACCATGTTTCGGTAAAATAGGGCTCAACCGTAATTGTAAACTTCAACGGGGTTGTTGTCCAAAATCCAAAACTGTTGCCACTTTTGACCCTTAGGGTGTAGGTTTTGGGGGCTAAATTGGTAAACGAAACGGTATTTTGATTACCCATATTGACCCAGTCGTTACTAAAGCCTTCGAGTTGGTATTGATAGACGTTTTCGGTACTGGGCTCAAAATTGAGGGTTGAAAACTGGAGGTTGAGGATTTTTTCGTGCGGCTGTAACCTAATTGCTTGGCTCGTATCCAACGCCCTTGCCTGACCACTCACTTCTATAGCACTCACAACGATTTTTGGAAGTAGTTTTTTGGAGTTTACTTCGTTGATTTTCAGTATATTGATGTGATTGATGTGCCCCAGTAACAATTCGTTGGGGGGATGGTAATAAAAACCCACGGGTGAGTTACTGTAAAGCCCCTCAATCGTAGAAAGGTGGCGAACGCTACGCGTTGGAACGTTACCAATTTGAATGCCTTCGTTGGTGCTAAACCAAAAATTTCCCCGTGGATCTTCGAGTATATTGGAGCAGTAGGTGTCTAAAATGTCATCTTTTTTGTAATCAAAACTTGCCCCAATTTTACCCGATGTTTCAATTTTGTCCACTCCACCCCAGCCCGATAATAGAACGCTGTTATTAGCGCCATTCTGCAAAGAAAGGTTACACATTGAACTAATTTCTACTCCTTTGTTGAACGGGAGTTCGTGAACATTGACAAAGGTTTTTTGAGGTTCGTCCCAATAAAAAAGACCTTTGCCGCAGGTAGCAAACCATATTTTGCCATTGGCAGTTTGGGTGATTGATTTAATAAGATTGTCTTTGTAAATCTTTTGATAAGCTTCTTGGGTCCAAAGTGAGAGCGGCCGTAACGTTGGATAATCAAGAACATGCAGACCGTGATTTTGGGAGGAAATCCATAGACGTTTTTGGGCGTCAAGCAAAACGTCCGTAAAATTAGCGGAGACTAGGTTCATGATTTCTTTCCACGGGCGAAGTACTTTTTGTTGAAAGTCAATTTTGTAGATACCGTTGTCGGAAAGGGCAACGGCTTGATTCCCAATCCAGCGTAAACGATGAATGTACTCGGATTTGGGGAGAGGAAATAGCTGGATGGCTTGGGTTTCAGGTGCCCATTTGAGCACACCCGTGTGCGATAGCCCTAAGAGGTAGTGGCCATTAGGTAGTGGCAAGATTGAGGTAATGGTCACGGGGGCATTGACGGCCTTATGAGCAATGTGAAAGGTGCGAATGCCAATGTTTTTGTATCGATATTTGTAAAGGCCCATTTTGGTGCCCATCCACAATAGCCCATTTTCCTTGTCATCGAAAAAAGTTTTGATGGGGATACCGCTTTTGTAAAACGCTGGAAATGAATAAACCCGCTGTTGTTCAGGGTAAAAAGCCCGTAACCCAGTTTCAGTACCGAGTAAGAGAAGATGTTGCCCGTTGAGGTCGGCTACATCGACACCGCACAGAATATCTGCATTTTCAAACCCGCTGGAAAAATGCGTCAGGTGGTCGTTGGGGGCGATGCGCGTCAAGGTCCCATGATGGCTGCCTACCCAAACATTGCCATGAATGTCTTCAAATCCTTGGGTAAATCGAACGGCTTTGTGCTTTCCTTTTTCGACAATACCGTGGTCGAGCAAGCACTCAAGCTTGTCGGTGTTGGGAAGGTAGCGATACACGCCAATTTCGGAGATAATCCATAACCTACGGCGGCTATCTTCAAAAAAGCTGGCGTATTGGTAATCATTTTCATTGGTAGAAATACGGTAAAAATGAAGCTTTCCCGTGGCGGGGTCATAACGTTTTACGTGGGTATAATCGCATAACCATACGTGATTGCGGGTGTCCACGAAGGCTTTTTCGTGAAGGTCGTTTTTGGTGTCTTTGTCGGCGTAGTTGTTTTCGAGTAAAGTTTTAACTGTGAGCGAACGACGCTCAATTTTGCAAAACCCTTTGCTGTCGATGGAAGCGTAAATGGTACCTTTTGAATCGGCGGAGACTCCAGAAGCGTACCCGATTTGAGCATCTTTGAAGGTCAGAAAACGATACCCATCGTAGCGACAAATACTACGAGCGGTGCCAAGCCACAGAAAACCGTCAGGGTCTTTGGTAATCGACCATACATCGTTAGAAGGAAGCCCTTCTTTGGTGGTAATAGACTCAAAAGTGAGTTCGGGAATTTGTGCTTCTAACGAATAGCCCCCCACTACCAGCATACAAAACAAAAAAACGATGCGGTTCATAACTACACTATTTTGCCTGAGTTGACATAAAAATCAGAAAGAAGCGCTAAGAAATCGTCCTTTCTTCGTCGCGATACCTCGATTTCGGCCCCGTCGCTCATCCATACTTGTCCACCGTCGCCTTTGACGTAGCGCTTGATATGCTCCAAATTGATGATATTAGACTGGTGGACGCGAAAGAAATAATAATTGTCCAGAATCTCTTCGTACTCCTTTAGTAGCCTCGACACGACAATCACTTTGTGGTGGGTCAAATGGAATTTTGTATATGACCCCAGCGACTCACACTGAATGATATCGTTCATTTGTACAATATGAATGCCTTCGGCTGTGGGGAGAGCAATCCGCTGATGATCGTTTTTGAGGCGTTCTTTGAGTGAAGATGTTTTGGGATTTTGAATGTTTTCCTGCAAAATCGTCACCTGTTGTGGCGTGATGGAGGTCGCTTGAGATTTGTATTTTTCTACCGCCGCTTGGAGTTCGTCGGGATCAATAGGTTTGAGAAGATAATCGATGGCGCTGACCCGAAATGCTCGCACGGCGTACTCTTGATAGGCAGTGGTAAAAATCACTCCAAAATCAATTTTTTCAAAACACGCCAATAAGTCAAATCCTGATTTGCCAGGCATTTGAATGTCCAAAAAAACCAAGTTGGGACGTTGAAGGTGAATCAAGTCAAGGGCCGAATCAACGTTTTTGGCTTGTCCACTTATTTCTACCTCAGGGCACACGATTTGGAGAAGATTGGTGAGGGCTTGGCGGGCGTTGGCTTCGTCATCGACGATGATGGCACGGAGTTTTTCCATAAGAAACAAGATTGAGCAAAACAAGGTAGTTCTTTTTTGAGAAATGCCCTATTAGTTGACGATAAGTGGTACTTTTTACTTCAAATTAGGCGGCTTTGGGTTTATATCTGGGGAAAAGGTAACTGCTGAATATAGACCTTCCCAATTATCAATTCATCACTGCCAATTTTAGAAATAAACAGGCCGTTTATAAAGTAAGGCTCTATATAAATAAAGGAATCGGCAACTTTGGGGTAGCTGGTATTATAAAAATGAAGTGATATGCTATGAAAACAACGAAGTGGAAGAAACAAGTTTTGGGGCAAATACACCAACGTTTTGAATGGATGATGCTGATTATAGTGGCACTGATTGTGTTTTTGAGTTTGGTGTGGCGGTGAACTTGGAAGCTAGCCACATCTTTCCGAAAAGTAAAGTACCGTAGGCCAACGCAAAACGGCCGAATGTAAGCTCAAACTAACCGCGTACAAACTGTCAATTTTTCAAAACCTGAGAAAATGCAACTTTACATCGTCAATCACGACGACACAGGGATGCCGAAAACTGAACGTAGAGTAAGCACAATCAATCAACACGTTAAAACTCATGAAAAAGACAACCGAAAAAAACGCACCTAAAGCAGCCAAAACAGTATTGTCGAAAGACGCCGCCCAACACATTCAGGGAGGAGCTTATAAACTTCGTGGCAATACGGGATCTTAATCAAAGGAAATAAAAACGCTGTAAGAAGCGCTCAACAGGTAAGCAGTCTTACAGCGTTTTTAGCAACGCTTCCGTAGTAAAATACCACTACTTAAAAGCAAAAAACCACGCTTCGCTTCCCTTTTTTTGAGTCAGGCAGACCGTATCGCTAATTTCACTAAAAAATCAGCCACAGTCATGTCAACTACCTATTTTTCAACGGCCTTTGTACGAATGCCTCTCGCGGGGAGCGAAGCAATTGAAAACATTGATTGGGAAAAACTCAGCCACCAGCTCACCCAACCTGCTTTTTTAGAAGCGTTGTACATTGCTTCCCCTGCCCTGTACGAAGAAGTACAAAAATTGGATGTAACGCAGCATCCCGACGAAAAATCGAAGCGAATTGTTTATTCTCTCCTCAAATACCTCGCGAGGTACGCCACCCGCTGCACACCTTTTGGGTTGTTTGGAGGGTTTGCTACGTTGCCTATTACCACTGCATCCACAGCTGTGCGTATAGATAACATCGGTACTCCTCGTAAAGTGACGCGCCTCGACATGAACTACCTCTGCGCGCTCACCCAAGACCTTGAAAAACACCCTGATATTAAGCCTTTCCTTCGGTTTTACCCCAATACCAGCCTGTACAGCATCAACGGTCAATACCGCTACGTGGAGTATCGGTACAATGGCGGCGGAATGCGTGTTCATCACCTGAGTAGCGCCGAGCAGTCGGAGTACTTGGAGGCGGTGCTGGCCCGTGCTCAAAAGGGAGCGTCGCTGTATGCTTTGGCCGAAGTGCTTGTTTCGGAGGAGATTACGCTCCAAGAAGCCCTCGACTACGTCGAAGAGGTGGTGGCTTCGCAGCTACTGGTGAGCGAGCTAGAACCTGCGCTTACGGGCGGTGACTTTTTGACACAAATCATCGGGACGCTCCAAAAGATTGCGGAGATTGAAACGTCGGAACACATAGCGGAAATTTTGAGCCTTTTGGGCGAAGTTCAGCAGGCATTGTTGGCCATTGAGCAATCGGGGAGCGATTATGGTAGTGCTAAATTTGAAAAAGTGGAAGCTTTATTAAGCCAACTTCCGACGCCGTTTGACCGTAAAGTGTTGTTCCAAATTGATACTTATTTGCCCGAACTCTCAGGCCAATTGAACCGTGGCTTGTTGAATAAATTAGCTTCCAAAATCCCTACTTTATTAAAATTATCGCCCGCAGGAAATCCGATGCTCGACGAATTTCGGAATCGGTTTTATGAAAAATACGAAGACGAAGAAGTTCCTTTTGTGTTGGCCCTCGACCCCGAAGTGGGCATCGGGTATCCTGGAGGACAAGCCAAAAACGATATTTCGCCCTTGGTGGAAGGTGTATGGGTGGGTAGTAACCAGTCATCCAATCAAACCCTCAGTATTCCGCCTGAGCATAGCTATTTGCTGCAAAAAGTAGCCGAAGCTCAACTGACAGGTGCGTACGAAATTTGCCTCAAAGAAGAAGACCTGCGTGCCGTAGAAGTACGTCAGCCGCAGTTGCCGCTCACCAACACGGCCATGTTTTCGGTGATTCGTGAGGAGGGGCGGGAGAAAATCGTACTCGATACCTTTGGCGGTACGACGGGAACGTTTTTGCTCGGGCGCTTTGGCCATACCGACGCCTCGGTGTTGGCGTTGCTCAAAGAAATTAGTGCCGCCGAAGACCGCAGCGTCCCAGAGGTGATTTTTGCGGACATTGTCCACCTGCCCGAAGCGCGGACGGGCAACGTCATCATTCGCCCTCAATTGAAAAAGTACCAAATTCCGTTTTTGAGCAAAGCCTCCACGGCGCCCGAATTTGAAATCGCGCTTTCGGATTTAATGTTGAGCGTACGGGGCGGGACGATTTTTTTACGGTCAAAATCACTGAACAAAATCATCGTTCCGCGTTTGTCCAATGCCCACAATTTTTCGAGTACTCAGTCATTGGATACGTACCACTTTTTGTGTGCGTTACAATCGCAGCACGTGCGCTCGGGACTCAGTAATTTTACGGGCAGTTTTGCGCCATTGTTTATGTTTATTCCGCGTTTGGTACTCGACAACATCGTGTTGGCCGAAGCCCAGTGGAATTTCAAAGAGCAGCACGTGAAGTCGATGGTAGCGGCGTTTAAAAACAATAATTGGCCTGCGCTAAAAGCCGAAATTGAGGCGTGGAGAGCGCAATATTCGGTACCGAGGTACATCTGTTTGACGCAGTTCGACAATGAACTGTACGTCGATTTAGAAAACCAATGGTTGGCCGAAACCTTCTTAAACGAAATAAAATCACTGGAGCAGTTCAATATCAAAGAGTTTTTGCACTGTGCCGACTCGTCGGTGGTGCAGTCGGGACGGGGTTGGCACACCAATCAGTTTGTCGTTGCCTTTGATAATACCGCTTCGTATCCCGCAGTCTCGGCAGCCTCTCCTGCGTTGCCTGTACAAAACTCTACTCCAACGACGCGCAAATTTTTTACGGGTTCGGAGTGGCTCTATTATAAAGTTTATACGGGTATCAAAACCGCCGACCGCATTCTAACTGACGTGTTATATCCGTTGACGGAGCGTTTCAAGGCCAACGGTTGGACCGATAAGTTTTTCTTCATTCGCTACGCCGACCCGAACGTGCATTTTCGTTTGCGTTTTCATTTGGCAAACCCTGCGCACATCGGGCAAGTGGTGCAAGAATTGCACGATGCTTTGGCGCCGTACATGGCTAATAAAACGGTTACTTCGGTCATAAACGATACCTACAACCGTGAATTGGAGCGGTACGGAAGCAATTCTATCGATGCCATTGAAGACTACTTTCACCTCGATAGCGATACCATTTTGCGGTTTTTGTCGATGATTGACGGTCCCGAAGGCGAAGAATGCCGCTGGCGTTTTGGCATGAAACTTACTGATGACCTGCTAACGGCGTTTGGGTTTGATTTAAAACAAAAAATGGAGTTTACCGAAAAACGTGCTGCCGATTTTGGTCGTGAATTTGGGTATAATGCAGGGTTGAAAAAACAGCTGGATGCCCGTTATAAAGACGTTGAACCTGCGCTCCAAGAACTGTTTGCATTGGCGAATCCCGAACACGCGTTTTTCTACGAATTGTCAAACCAACGCACCGAAAATTTGCAGTTGATGATTGAGTACGTTCGGATGTTGCACGCGCAGAGGGAGTTACAAATTTCGTTGGAAGACTTGCTGGCGAGTTTGGTTCACATGAACATCAATCGCCTGTTTAGGAGCCAACAGCGCTTGGTGGAATACCTGGTTTTTTACCACCTCCATAAATATTACCGCATCAACTACGGACGCAACGTATTAGCAAAAAAAACAGCCGATTCCAACGTAATAGCCCAATGAAAGACTTCACAAAAACCATTTTTGGCGGTAAAATGAGCCCCTATGGATTAGTTGACCGATTCCCCCATATTCAACAAGGGGCGTCGATGGACTGTGGCCCTACTTCGTTGGCCATTATTTTTCGGCACTACGGCGTCGATAATGTCAAGCATTTGTTTACGCAGTTGGCCGAAATCAACCAAGAAGGGACGAGTTTGTACGCCTTGCTCGAAATTGCCGAAAATTACGGTTTTAAGGCCGAAGGCTATGAGCTGGATTATGACTATTTGCAGCAAATTCAGTTGCCCTGCATTGCCCATTACGAAGGGCAGCATTTTGTGGTCATTTACGAAGCCAACGACAATTTCGTGCGCGTTTCTGACCCTGCTTTTGGAAAAGTTCGGTATTCCAAAGAAGAGTTTACCAATAAGTGGAGCGGCATTGTACTCGAACTAAAACCCACCGAGGCTTTTTACCAAAATGCCGAACTTGCGGAGGCTGGGAAGAAAAATAAAGAAGAAAAACGCTCCATTTTTCAACAAATTTATTGGCCCATCATCAAAGAGAATAAGCGGGTATTGGGGGAAATCTTGTTGTTTTCGCTGTTGCTTGAGTTGGTGGGACTCGTGATGCCGCTTTTCACCCAAACCATGCTCGACGACGTACTGGTCAACCAAAACAAAAAATTGATGCTGGGTTTGTTGGTGGGGCTGGGGTTGGTGTTTATCGTGCAAGTTGTTCTCACTTACACGCGCAGTATGCTCATGGTGCATTATCGGTTTCGGTTTGAGGTCGATTTTATGACCCAATTTTTCGACCGTCTTATTTCGCTCAAACAAAAATACTACGATAGCCGCAAGCGGGAAGAGTTTATGTCGCGTTTTCAGGAGGGAATCGGGATTCGTCAACTTACGAATCCGATGATTATTCAAAACTTCCTCGACATTTTCTTCATGCTTATTTACTTCCCCGTGTTGTTTGCTTTTAGCGGGTCGTTGGGCTTGATTTCGCTGACTTGTTTTGTGGCTTACTGCGTTACCACGGTCTTTTTTATTCCTATTGTTAAAAACCTACGCTCGAAAGTCTATCATAAAAATCAGGCGTCGTTGGGCGGTTTTTTGGATACGTTGTTGGGGATTAAAACCGTCAAACTGTTGTCGCTCGAAAAATACAAATTGGTAAAGTGGAAACACCTTCACCGCGAGTCCATCAACTCGGTGATGCAAGACGAGCAAAAGCAGATTCTTATCAACTCCCTTCAGCGACTTATTTTTATTTTTAGCCAAATCGCGGTGTTTTGGGTGGGCGCTTATCAGGTGTTTACGGGCCAACTGAGCATTGGACAATACATGGCGTTTTCGTCTATTTTTATGACGCTGATGAACTCCGTCAATAGCGTAAGTACCCTTTGGATGATGATGACGCAGTTGACGGTGAGTTTTGAAAAAGTAAACGAAATTTTCTTAGAAGAGCGCGAAACGAGCAATTACCAAGAACAAATCAATGCCTGTTCGAGCAAAGTTGTGAAGTTTGAAAATGTATCGTTTCGGTATAGTCAACGCGAGGAAAAATACCAATTGCGTAACATTAACTGTGAAATCAAAAAAGGAGAGCGCATCGGTATTGTAGGGCGAAATGGCGCGGGGAAATCAACGTTTGTCAAACTGCTCGTGGGTCTTTATCCCGAATACGAAGGAAAAATACGTTTTGACGGCGTCGAGCTTCGTGAAATCAACCCCAAAGTGCTGCGTAGCCACGTACACATGTTCCCGCAGGATACGTATATTTTTAACGATACCATCAAAGAAAATATCCGCTGTGCCAACCTCGCTGCTTCCACGGAAGATGTCGTTGAGGCGGCCAAGCTGGCCGATTTGCACAATTTTGTCAAAGGCAATCACCTCGGGTACAACCAAATGGTGGGCAATTTTGGCGGAAACCTTTCGGGCGGACAAGTGCTCAAAATTGGTTTTGCCCGCTTGTTTATTTGCCCCGACCCCGACATTATTATTTTGGACGAGGCGAGTAGTGCCTTAGACGTAGAAACCGAACGGACGATTTTGGAAAATATCTATAAACGTTTTGAGGGTAAAACCATCATTTCGATTGCGCACCGCCTGCATACACTCAAAAAAGCTGACCGCATTTTGGTATTTGACGATGGAATGATTTCCGAACAAGGCAAGCACGAAGACCTCCTATCGCAGCGCGGCATTTACTATGATTTTATGAAAACGTACATTGATTACTAACACGCGTCAGACGATAGTCAGACGCAAAAAGAAAAGTTGTCAGACCGAATAGAGCAAACAACGACCGTCTGACTATCGTCTGACGGCTAGTACGCGTCAGACGATAGTCAGACGCAAAAACAAAAAGTTGTCAGACCGAACAGAGAGCAAACAGCGACCGTCTGACTATCGTCTGACGGCTAGTACGCGTCAGACGATAGTCAGACGCAAAGCAACCAAAATGTATTATAAACCTCAATGAGCCATGAATAATCCAGCATTCCAAGACCTTCAAGCCACGCAATACGAAGATTTGTACCACGTTGACGACGCGCCTGTGGCCGATTTGCGCATCAAAGCCCTCAGCCGAATGGGGTGGTGGGCCGTTATTTTTGCCCTGACGGGCGTATTGGCAGGCGCACTGATTATTTTGCCCGATACCATCCAAACCCCGTTTGTGCTAAAATCAGAAGTGACCGAAGACATTTATCGTTTTCCATCGGCGGTTTATGTGGAGCGGGTACACGTTCATAACGGTCAGCAAGTAAAGGCAGGCGATACGGTTCTTGAAATCAGCGCTCCCGACATTGCCGCCTTGACGGCAGACCTGACTTCTGCCCAAGCCCATTTGAAAAGTTTTGAACAGTTTAAATCAGTGGCAACGAAGAATGAACGGCAGATTATCGAAGTCAACATTCAGCGGATTCGAGAAGAAATTGCGTTGAAAAAATCACAGTTAGCCATTGCCGAGCAGAAATGGGTGTCGGAATCGCAAAAACTAGCCCACGAAGCGCAAGAAACGAAACGCCTTTTTGTAGTAAATCAGGAATTATACAAAAACGGAGATGTGAGTAAAAACGAACTTAATCAGTACGAAACGAATGCCTTGCGTTCCAAAAATGCGCAAGAAATTGCTTACCAAAGTTATTTGGAAAACCGTAACCTACTGCAGCGCGACATCGCTTCTAAAGAATTGGAAATAACTGGTTTAGAAAAACAAATTACCAAAAATAGCAACGACCATTTGCTCGAAGGCGACCGCCTTAAAGGAAGTTATTCGTCGGTGCAGCAGCGTTTGAAGGGAACTTACGGAGTTTTTGAAACGACAGCCGACAATCATTTGCTCTTAAAAGCCAAGCACAACGGCACTGTTTCGTTTGTGTTTGAAGGGGATAAAGAAGTAGCTCCAAGTACTATTTTGCTCAAAATGATTTATGAAGACGCTCCTTTGTACGCTTATACGCAGGTCAATTCGTCGCAAATTGGCAAAGTAAAAGTGGGACAAGAAGTGGTGATGAAGCTGGATGCCTATCCCGTGTACGAATGGGGCGGAGCAACGGGCATGGTATCAGAAGTATCGCTGACGCCTAACGAAAAGGGAATGTTCAACGTGCGGGTACAAGTCGAAGACTTACAAAAACTGCGCGGCCGCCTCAACATTGGTATGCTAGGTAAAGCCAATATCGTTACGGATGAACGTACGATTTTTGGGTACTTGTTCCGCAAGTTTCAAAAAACAACGTCCGCGTTAGTTGAGTAGGTATTTTAGAGAAGTTAGCCACCTTACTCAAAAAAATGTTACTTTTGGGCAACGTTAGTCACCAACACACTCGTCCCAAGCATGGAAAAATTAGACTGTCTCAATCAAGTCGCTGAGTTTCACCGTACCTTCAAACATCCTATTCTCTCTACTCCCCAAATTCCTTCTGAAGACCGCTGTAAATTGCGCGTTGCACTTATCGCCGAAGAGTTAAAAGAATTGGAAGTAGCTATTTTAGAAAAGGATATTGTTGGGGTGGCCGATGCACTTGCCGATATTCAGTATGTATTATCAGGAGCAGTTCTTGAATTTGGTTTGGGAGAACAGTTCAAAGCATTGTTTGACGAAGTTCAGCGCTCCAATATGAGCAAAGCTTGCAACACCGAGGAAGAAGCCCAAGCAACCGTAAAACACTTCCAAGACAAAGGCACGGAATGTTATTATGTCGAAGATGCAGGGAAGTATTTGGTGTACCGTACCGCCGATAACAAAACGCTCAAATCTATTTTTTATTCACCTGCCGATTTGGAAGGTGTCTTAAAATAATAAATTATGTCGTTTAAGAAACTTGTTTGGCATGGAGTTTGATGTCAAATTAAGTATAATAATAGAGTAGGGTAATTTGGCATTAGCCCCGTTCCATTGGAGCGGGGCCATGTTTTTTTATAGGGGGTAACTAATTCTTCTTAATTAATTTAAGGGTGCGCCGCCGACTAGGGAATTGTACTTGCAGTAAATAACTCCCTTCTGCCAAATGCGAAGTCGCAATTTCAAGTTCAGAAAGGCCATCGAGTGTAGCATTTTGGTAGATAGTACGGCCATCAACACCATACAGTATAAGTTCCTTTACAGGCTCAGTGGCATGATTCCAGTTCACTTTTAAAGTATGTTGGAAAGGGTTTGGAAATGCTTTTACGTCTTCGTCGGTGCTTATATCCAATGCTTCCGCAGCCAAGCGTGTCGTAGCCGAATGGCAAGGAGTGCTCTGTGAAGGCCCTGTTCCCGTGGGCGTAAAACTGCTGCTGTTGGTCACCACAATTTTATCAATGCGTATGCCATCTTCGCGCATCCAGATGTTGAGCACGTTGTAGCCCGGTGTAGTGACATTGGCCGTAACCCGAACGGCACTAACGGCTCCTACCCACGTCCACGCTGTGCCTCCGTTGTTATTGATACCATTGGTAAAGTTAGAAGAAACAGAAACCCCGTTGAGACCTACATAAAATGCGTCGTCGGAGGTGGTACTTGACCCTGCTGACATCCGAACCCAAACATAATACGTGCCGGGCGTGCTGATATTGAGTACGTAGTCGAGGCGAGGGCCGTTTAGACTTGTGCCTGTGTTTACACCAGTCCCCGTTACGCGCATAGCTACGCCGCCCGAAGCACTTGAGTTGGAAAACGACGACCAAGAACGTGAAGCTGCCGAACCCGTTCCTGCGGCAGCCGTGTTGTAATTTTCAGCTTCAACGGTTACAATACCCCCTGCGTCAGAATAACATTGGGCAGGAAAACAAGTACTAGAAGCACTTGTACTGCCTGGACAGTAAGTTTGGAAGGTAGAGGTTGCGGCTGTGCTTGAGAGCGAAGGGCAATTGGCCTTGACGCTGTATTCGTAGGTCGTAAATGACGTTAATCCCGCTAAAGCACTGGAAAGATTGGTCGAAGTTGAACTTTGCCAAGTACTGCTTCCCGTGGGGCGATAATCGAAGGTATAAGAAGAGGCACCACTGACACTTGCCCACGAAACGGTTGCGGTAGAACTACTAAGGTTCGTAACCGTTACACTGGTGGGCGTGGGGCAGCTAGGTGTGTTGTAGGTTTTGGTAACGGTTTGTTGCTGAACGTGCATTCCGTTATCAACACTGATGGTAAAAGTAATGGCTGTGCCTAGTGGCGTGGCGGAATCTATGGTAAAACCAATGCCATCATTGAGGGTTTGTAAAAATCCAACGGTAGCGTTTGTATAGGTTTTAGGAGCAGCTACCGAGGTAACATACGGGCTCGTTGACGATATACTAACGGTATAACTCGCATTTTTGAGGCTAAAGTTTTTGAACGTGTACTGAAGGGTACTATTGGTACTGGCAAAAGTAGCGGGGCCATTGTCGGTAGCAGTAGCATAGAAGGTTGAAACACGCAAAATTTTCTTGTTCATATCAATAGTGCTATTGCACAACGGAACAATGCGCGTAGAGGCAGGCCAAAATCCGTCAGACGAACTTCCTACTTCTGGGGTAAATCCAAACATTTTCACTTTACTTGTTTGTTGGCCATATTCCCAGTCGGGGGCGGTGCCGTTGGCCGTATAACCCACCGTTTGGTAGGCATTGCCTGCTACAAAGCCATTTTCTTGGGTGAAATAGGTGCTAATTTGCTGAAAAAGCGCTTGTTCGGGATTATTGTTGGGGTTGAGGCTCTCAAAAGGGTAGATTAAATAATTGCCGTAGGAGTGAAAATTGATGGTAGTAACAAACGGATGTTGTTGGCAAAACAGGTTGACGGCATTGGTTTCTGGTTCCGAAAAAGCGGCGGTACCTCGGTAGGTATCGGAGGTTTGGGTGGGAGAGGAGCCTGTATTGTTTAGCGCATAATTGTAGCCGTAATTGCGGTTTAGGTCAACCCCGTACGAGCCACCTGAATTGAGCCGACGGTTTTTGCGCCACATTCCTCCGCCGTTGGGGTTGGTGGTTTGGTTATAGACGTAGCCGTCGGGATTGAGGCAAGGCAAAATGTAGAGTTCTGAGCTGTTGAGTAACGTCTTGACTTCGGGGTCGGTGTTGTAATTTTCAAGTAAGTGCCACATAAAAAATACGAGCTGGGTAAGGCTCATAGGTTCACGGGCATGGTGGAGGGCATTCATCATGAGCTCAGGCTCGTTTTCATCTACGTCGGGGTTGTCACTGATTTTGACCATGTAAATGGGGCGGCTCTGCACAGAACTTCCTATCGAAACTTTGGAGGAAATCAGGTTAGGGTAGAGTGCTCGCATGTTGTCAAGAATAGCCTCTAACTGTTGAAAAGTGTAAAAACCACCCATACTTCCCGTACCAAAGTTAGCGGGAGTTGGTACGGCACTTGTTCGGGCCATTTGACCTATCTTGCGGTTTTGTTCATCCATTTTAAGATTGAAAGCTTGATACGATTTTTCAAGGTCTTCAATCAAGTAGTTTACTTTTATTCCATGTTTGCGAAAGACCCGTAGGTCGTTATCGGAGATTTCGGCCACTAACGTTTTTTTGTCAAAACTAAAGTGGTCAATTTCTAGGCCATCGTTAAACAACTTTTCCAATTGATAAGGGTCAATGTTGACCTGTATGCGGTGAAATTTAAGGCGATTTTGCCCAAAAGAAGTGCAGAAAGCTGCTAATAGCAGCATGGCGGAGCATAAAAATGGTTTCATAACGGACACGATATTTGGTTTATAACGTTGTAAAAAACGATGATAATGTTGTCATAAAAAATGACTTTTCCAAATACATATTCATGTAAAATAAAAAAGGCCGAACCTGTGTTCGACCTTTTCAGACATCAATCTCAATTTATAAAAAATTAACCCACCAGTTCTTAATTTAGTACTTCCTCAAGGGGAGTATATGTCAAGCCCCACGCATCGGCAACGGCTTTGTAAACAATCTTGCCATTTACGACGTTTAGACCTTTTTTCAATTCTTCGTTTTGAGTGCAAGCTTGTTGCCAACCTTTGTTTGCCAATTGAATTGCGTATGGCAAGGTCGCGTTGGTCAAAGCAAGTGTTGACGTATAAGGTACGGCTCCTGGCATGTTGGCTACGCAGTAGTGAACAATACCGTCGATTTCGTACGTTGGATTTTCGTGTGTGGTCGGCGTACAAGTCTCAATACATCCGCCTTGGTCAACGGCCACGTCCACCAATACCGTTCCTTTTTTCATCAACGAAAGCATGTCACGCGTGATGAGGTGAGGCGCCTTCGCACCAGGAATCAACACGGCTCCTACGATAAGGTCAGATTGTGAAACCAATTGACGAATGTTGTACTCGTTCGACATCACAGTGTCGGCATTGGCAGGAAGTACATCTTCCAAATAACGCAAACGGTTCAAGTTTACGTCCACAATCGTCACGTTAGCACCCAAGCCTGTCGCCATTTTGGCCGCCTGAGTTCCTACAATTCCACCGCCCAAAATCAATACATTGGCAGGTTTTACGCCTGCTACCCCGCCGAGCAAAATACCGCGTCCGCCCATTGGTTTTTCCAAATACTTGGCACCTTCCTGAATCGCCATCCGACCTGCTACTTCCGACATAGGTACCAAAAGTGGCAACGAGCGGTCTGCTTTTTCTACGGTTTCGTAGGCCAAACATACGGCGTTACGTTCAATCATTGCGTGCGTCAAAGGCTCCGACGAAGCAAAGTGAAAGTACGTAAACAGCAATTGATTTTCTTTGATTAATGCGTATTCCGACGCAATCGGCTCTTTCACCTTTACAATCATTTCGGCGATTTCGTACACCGCTTCAATGGTTGGGAGGATGGTTGCGCCCGCTTTTTCGTATTCCGAATCTTCAAATCCACTACCTACCCCTGCCGTTGACTGTATGTAAACGGGATGGCCATTTTTACGAAATTCTGCTACTCCTGCGGGAGTCAACGCTACGCGGTTTTCGTTGTTTTTGATTTCCTTAGGTACGCCGATAATCATTGTCGTAATTGGTTTAGAATAAGTGTCAGAATGTTGACTTTTGGAATACGGTACAAAATTACGGCGAACGAAAATATTTTCTGTTATTGAAAAATAAATAAGAAAATAAAACTTATTTATCGAAAAAAAGATGAAAAATTTCTATTATTGAACTGAATTTTGATTGAAAGACGAAAAATATTCGCCCCCTTTAGTATGGTTCATCTTGACGATACCGATTTGCAGATTTTGAGGCTGCTGCAAACCAATGCACAGCTGACAATCAAAGAGATTGCGACGCAGATTAATCTCTCCATTACGCCCGTTCATGACCGCATCAAAAAACTGGAACGGGAAGGCATCATCGAAAAATACGTGACGATGCTAAACCGCAAAAAACTAAACAAAGGCTTGGTGGTTTATTGTAATGTAACCCTCGATAAGCAGCAACATGAAAACTTTCGTGAGTTCAACGAAGCCATGCTTCAAATGCCTGAGGTGGTGGAATGCTGCGTGGTGTCGGGGACGTTTGATTACCTCATTAAAATCGTGGCCACCGATGTGGAGAGCTACCACGCCTTTTACCAAGAAAAATTAGCCAGTTTTAAAGCCATTTCGCACATCAGCAGTTTTTTTGTGATGTCGGAAGTGAAAAGCACGACGGCAATACCGATATGATACTTCAATCCATCAATAACATCGCCGAACTCTGCGCCCGTAAAGGAGTCCAAAACGTAGTGATTTCACCAGGGTCGCGAAGTGCGGCGCTTACCTTGGCGTTTGCGCGCCATCGTAGTATAAAAACAAAAGTAATTCCTGACGAACGAGTGGCGGGTTTTGTCGGTATGGGCATGGCACAATATAGCGGCCAAACGGTGGCTTTGGTATGTACCTCAGGCAGTGCGGCTTATAACCTTGCCCCTGCGGTAGTGGAAGCGTTTTTTCAAGAAATACCGTTACTGGTGTTGACCGCCGACCGCCCCAAAGAATGGATACACCAACAAGACGGGCAAACCATTTACCAAAATGAGTTGTACGGCAAGCACGTCAAAAAGTCGTTTGAACTTCCTGCGGATTATGCCCATCCTGATACCAATTGGTACATCGAACGCGTGCTCAACGAAGCGATAAATCTTTCCCAAACGTACCCCAAAGGGCCTGTACACGTCAACGTGCCGATTCGCGAACCGTTTTATCCCACGGCCAACGAAAAAATCACCTACGACCGCAACGTCCGTTTGGTCGAGCGACTTACAACGCAACCGACCCTTTCTCCCGAAACGTGGCACCGTTTGCAAGAGGAGTTTGAAAATACGTCTCGCGTACTGATTGCGGTAGGACAGCTTCCGCCTCAATCAACTTTATGGAAAATTTTAAAAGAATTTAGCGAAGAAATGGGCGTGCCCGTGTTGGGGGATATTATTTCAAACATTCCTGCCGACGATGCTTTTGTTCGCCACCATGATGTGTGTTTGCGGCCAAAAAATCACGAACAATTGGCTGATTTACAGCCTGATTTGTTAATCACCGTGGGGGATTCGTTTATTTCTAAAAACCTGAAACTGTTCCTGCGCAAGTTTGCTCCCGCGCGCCATTGGCACATCAAACCCACCGAGCAGCTGATAGATACCTTTCAAACCCTGTCGTTGCAAGTGCCCGTGGAGCCAGTTTATTTCTTTCAAAAATTGCTAGAGGATATTGATTACCAGCAGTTTGTGCATCAAGATGATGACAGTGAAGAGCGGACCCAATACCGCGAAAAATGGCTGCAAGCCGACCGTAACGCCCAACGGAAACTTGCACATTTTTTCCGCGAAGAAACCCGTTGGAATGAATTTACGTTGGTTGATTCTCTCATGCGTTCGTTGCCCGAAAATTGCGTCTTGCATTTGGCCAACAGTATGCCCGTGCGCTACGCAAACTTAGTGGGGACAAGCACCCAAGTTGAAGTGTTTGCCAATCGTGGTACGAGCGGGATTGATGGTTGCACAAGTACGGCCGTCGGTTCGGCGATGATGACCGATAAGTTGGTGTTTTTGCTGACGGGCGATGTCTCGTTTTTTTACGATCGCAATGCGCTTTGGCATCCACATCTTCCTGAAAACCTGCGCATTGTACTTTTTAATAATAACGGTGGAAATATTTTTAGGTTGATTGATGGGCCGTCGGCACAACCCGAACTGGAGCAATATTTTGAAACGCGTCACCATACATCGGCACGTAATTCGGCAGAGGATGCAGGCATGACCTATTTTGCTTTGGATAATAATACAAATAATCACCAGGACATGATGGCTGCTGTTTTGACTGGCACTGTCCGAGAAGACGCATTTGAGTCCATCTGGAAGCAATTTTTGCTTCAAAATGGCAAAGCCAAATTGTTAGAAATTTTTACCGATCCCGTGATGAATGGAAACGTTTTTGAGGCGTATCGAAAAATGAGCTAGCTTGAGCACTTAACTGTTTTAAAATAAGATAATGTTCCAAAGAGAGTGGATTGATTTCCAAGAATTTCCACCTCTTTATAACCCGCTTTTTGCATTAAATCAGGGAGTATTCCTTCGACATTATCGTTGGTGGTATAAAAATTGTCAAACACCTGTAACACAAAAAATAAAAACCTCATCAGCACGGTTTCTGATTTCCCCCAATCCGCAATGTGCAACTCTCCCTGTGGTTTCAGTACCCGATTGATTTCTTTAAAAGCTGTTATTTTCTGGGCAGTAGTCAAATGGTGAAATACCCAAGAAGATAAAACTTTATCAAAGACACAGTCGGGGAAAGGGAGGGTACTTCCTTCATGGGTTAACAACGTAATTGCTGACTTTTTTTGACTGATTTTCTTGTGAGCGATGGCCAATATCTGCGGGTCAGTATCTAAGCCAATAACTGTACCACTACTACACCGTTCTTCGATGAGTAGCGTTAGGGTAGCAGTACCGCAGCCAAAATCTAATACTTTTTCATTAGGCTGAAGTTGTGCTTGGTAAATCAAACGATTTTTGACTTTTAGCTCAGGCATGGTCAATCGGATAAACCAATCGTAGAAAGGCGTTAGAAAATGATATTTGAGGGCTGGGATGTAGGTCGTGGGCATCAGTTTTGGGGAGGTTGTGGGTACAATAGACAAATAAATGACTCATATTGCAGTAATTGCAAAACCTGCTGGACTTTATTTCCATAAACAAGCAATCCAATACGAAACCGCTCCTTTTCCACAAATGAATAATTTTACGCTCAATCGTCGTCGATTTCTTCAAGGGACTTCGGCTTCTATAGCATTATCCACCCTAGATGCTAGTGGTTTGAATTTGAATAATCCTGCCAAAACGTACCGCGTTGCCTTGATTGGAACGGGCTGGTACGGAAAAAGTGATTTGTTCCGCCTTATTCAAGTGGCTTCGGTAGAGGTAGTAGCCCTTTGTGATGTGGACAAAAACATGCTTGAAGCCGCTGGGAAGCTGGTGAGTCAACGCCAGAAATCAGGCAAAGTGCCCCTTTTGTACGGCGATTACCGCAAAATGCTCGCCGAAAACAAACTCGATATTGTGCTGATTGGCAGTCCTGACCACTGGCATGCCATGCAAGCGATTGACGCCGTTAAGGCGGGAGCGCACGTGTATGTACAAAAGCCGATTAGTGTCGATGTAATGGAAGGGGAAGCGATGGTAGCGGCTGCCCGTAAGTACAAGCGAGTGGTACAAGTAGGTACTCAGCGGAAAAGTACGCCGCACTTGATTGAGGCCAAAAAGAACATTGTAGATGCAGGTTTGTTGGGGAAAATATCGCACGTAGAAATGTGCTGTTATTATCACATGCGCAACAACGGAAATCCACCTGTACAAGCCGTTCCAGACTTCTTTGATTACGAAATGTGGACAGGCCCCGCCCCAATGCGCCCGTACGATGGTTTGCCGCACATTCGCTGGTGGCGGACGTTTAAAGAATACGGAAATGGTATCATGGGCGATATGTGTATTCACATGTTTGATACCGTGCGATGGATGTTGCATTTGGGCTGGCCTAAGCGCATTACATCGTCGGGGGGAATTTATGTGCAAAAAGAAGGTAAATCAAATATTTCAGATACGCAGTCGGCGATTTTTGAGTACGACGAACTGAACTGTGTATGGCAACACCGCACGTGGGGAACACCCGCAAACCCCGATTATCCGTGGTCGTTTACGCTCTACGGCGAAAAAGGGACGCTTTGGGCAAGCACGATGGCGTATGATTTTATTCCACAAGGAAAGGGTGAAAAGATTCATAAAGATGTGGTGTATGAAAAAGAAAAATACCCCGAAGATTTGACCGAAGAACGCATTGAGCTAAATGCCGCCCCCGCGACGCGCTTACACATGCTTGATTTTATTGCGGCTATTGAAAATAATTCGCGCCCAGTGGCAGATATTGAAGAAGGACACATTTCGACGGCTAGTTGTATTCTTGCCAATATGTCGATGGAATTAGGGCGTCCTTTGGTATATGATCCTAAAAAACGGGTGGTTGTAGGTGATGCCGAAGCAACAAAAAAATTGGTTCGACCCTACCGAGGCTCATGGGTGCATCCAGACCCCAATCGAGTCTAAAAACAAGGTTTTAGGAGCAGAAATGCTCCTTTTTCGTTTTTTAATTTAAGGTTAAAAATATCCCTAGACAAAGCTAACAGGAAGGTAGATTCAAAAATTTTGTGTTTATTTAGGGGATTTTTAATGCCCTTTTAATCTAGCAGCGTTACTTTACCCCATTATGCCCCAATTGATAGATTTAAGTACCTTCGGAGAAGATGAAGGGAAATTGACCGTTTTTGAGAAAATTTTACCAGGAGATATAAAACGAGCTTTTTATATTTACGGGGTTCCTTATGGCCAAGAGCGTGCAAAACATGGCCATTTTACAGCGACAAATGCTTTAATAATAGTAGCAGGGAGTTGTCGGGTTCAGGTTAGTCACAGTGGACAGGAAGATACGTATATTCTTAATTCGCCTTCGCAAGCACTCATTTTACATCCAGGAGATTGGCATATTATGGATCAATTTACGCCAGATGCGGTACTGTTGGTGATGTCAAATCAATACTACGATAAGAACGACTATTTCTTTGAAAAACCATGATACTTCATCTTGATCTTAAACGTACAAATCAGCCGTATCAGGCTGAAATAGCGGAAGCGATGCAACGCGTGGCGGAGTCAGGATGGTACGTTCTGGGAAAAGAAGTAGCGTCGTTTGAAGAAAATTGGGCGGCGTACTGTGGAGCGTCTCATTGTTTGGGAGTTGCCAACGGACTCAATGCCTTAGAACTTATTTTTAAAGCTTTTGATTTTCCAGCAGGAAGTGAAGTAATCGTTCCTGCCAATACTTATATTGCTTCCATTCTTTCGGTTACTTCTTTGGGTTTAACTCCGATTTGGGTAGAACCAGACCCCAAGACGTTCAACATTGACCCACGTAAGATTGAAGAAAAAATTACGCCTCGTACCAAAGCCATTTTAGCCGTACATCTCTACGGAAAATGCTGTGATATGAAACCCATTTGGGCCATTGCGCGCAAATACAGCTTGAAGATTGTGGAAGATGCAGCGCAAGCACACGGGGCTACCTATCAGGGTCACAAAGCGGGGAATTTGTCGGATGCGGCAGCCTTCAGTTTTTATCCTACCAAAAATTTGGGAGCACTCGGCGATGCGGGGGCGATTACAACCAACGATGCTGACTTGGCTCGCAAAATTGCCAGCTTGCGCAATTATGGTTCCACTATCAAGTATTACAACGACCACGTAGGAACCAATAGTCGTTTGGACGAATTGCAAGCGGCGATTTTGAACGTGAAATTGAAATATTTAGAAACGGAAAATCAGCGCCGCCGCGAACTAGCACGCTTTTATTTGTCTGAAATAAAACATCCTGATTTGGTGCTTCCGAGCCTCAAAACGCTTTACGAAGATGCGTGGCATTTGTTTGTGGTTCGCCACCCAAAACGGGAACAATTCATTGATTATTTGATGGAAAATGGCATTCAAGCCACGGTGCATTATCCCGTTCCGCCGCACAAACAAAAAGCCTATTCGGAATACAATCATTTGAGTTTGCCCATTTCGGAACAGATTCACAATGAAGTGATTAGTCTTCCTTTGAATCCTTCGCTGACCGACGAAGAGGCGCGCCATATTGTTCAAGTCATCAACCAATCTGTCTATCAACCCCATGCTGCTGTCGGTTATCATTCCCGTCTATAACAGCGAACAGACGATTAATCGACTCGTTGAGCATGTACTGGAAACGCTGAACCGAACCACCCTCGAAATCGTGTTGGTCAACGACGGTAGTCGCGACCGTTCGGAGCAAGTATGCACGGAATTAGCAAAGCGTTTTTCGGAAGTGAAATTTATTTCATTGCGTCGTAATTCAGGGGAGTTCAATGCCGTCATGTGCGGTTTGAACCATGCTTCGGGCGATTATTGTGTGATGATTGACGACGATTTTCAGAATCCTCCTACCGAAATTTTAAAACTCGTTGAAACGGCTCAACAGGGTGATTACGACGTGGTATATTCATTTTATGCCACCAAAAAACACTCCTGGTTTCGAAATTTTGGCAGTTGGCTGGTCAATCGTGTGACTACGTGGTTACTCGAAAAACCCAACGATTTGTACTTGTCGAGTTTCAAGTTGATTAATCAAGCTGTCGTTCAAGAAATTATCAAATACAAAGGCCCGTATCCGTACCTCGACGGCCTGATTTTTAGAGTCACCCGCAACGTGGGACGCGTGCAGGTGTCGCACAATGCCCGCGAAGAAGGGGAGTCGGGCTATACGTTGCGCAAACTTACGTCGCTCTTTATGACGATTTTGTTTGGGTATTCGCTCAAACCTTTGCGGTTGTTGACGGCCACGGGTTTGGCCTTTTCGGGCTTCTCACTATTGGCAGTGTTGATAGACTTGGTGTTGTACGCCATTCATTCTGAGTTTTTTATCCTCAATTCGGTACTCATTCTGCTTACTTTTTTTAGTGGATTGATTTTGACCTGTTTAGGAATTGTGGGGGAATACATTGGTCGTATTTTTATGGCCCAAAGCGGTTTGCCACAGTACGTGGAAAAAATGGTGGTTACAAAGGAGCCGCAAATAAAAAAATAAGAATTTTTAACGCGATTGCGATGATAGGTAAACAGGACGAATACGAACGGATGTTCAACGCTGAGCGCCAATTGTGGTGGTACAAAGTGCTGCACCAGAAGGCAACCGAGCGTATCAAACAACATTTTACGAACCCAACAAACCTTACGATTTTGGACGCAGGATGTGGAACGGGCGGAATGTTGATTTATTTAAAAGAGCAAGGTTTTAAGGCCATCGAAGGGTTTGATTATTCGGAAGATGGCGTCAAGTTTTCGCAGTCGCGCGGCTTGGATGTGACGTATTTTGACCTAACCAAAATTGCCGCTTATAAACCCGAAAAAAAGTTTGACGTTATTATCTGCAATGACGTTTTTACGTATTTTTCGGATGAAGTTATTGTAGATGTTTTAACCGCTATTAAGGCCAAATTGGCCCCAAACGGCATTTTTATTACCAATAATAATGCCCACGCTGCTTTTGCGGGAGTACACGATGTGGTGGTGGGAGGACAAAAAAGATTTGTCAAAGAAGACATGCAAAGGTTGGCAAAAGCCGCCGATTTGGAAGTGACCTACGCTACCTACTGGAGTTTCTTTTTATCGCCACTCATTATGGCTGTACGGGCATGGCAACGGTTTCAGATGAAACGGGGGTGGATTGACCTCAGTAAAGAGTCGTCTGATGTGGCCGTTCCGCCGTCTTTCATCAATAATACGCTGTATTGGTTGGTAAAAATTGAAGAAAGTATCATTGGCAAAGGCCCTTTCGGAAGTTCGGTTTTTGTGACAATGGCTCCTAAGAAAGTATGACAATAAAACGCGCTGAAACTTGGTGGAATATCCTCTTCGTCAGTAGTTTACTCGTGTTGATAGCCATTAGGTGGTTTTATCAAATTCCAACCGAACTGGATGTAGATACGAGTACCTGGATTAGTTCGGCCATCAGTACAGCGCACGCTGACCGCCCGCTTTGGACCTTACTCAATTACTCCGACAGCCGCCCACTCACGGTACTTCCTTTGGCGGTGGCCGAAATGGCAGGAATCAACGTAGATTGGGCACTGGCCGACGGGATTGGGGTCATGCTCTGGGTCGCGACGCTGACGTTTGTTTTTCTGATTTTCAAACATTGGTTTTCTTCGGCACGGTCATTTTTGTTTACCACTCCTCTGCTGCTCTTCCAAGCGTTTCATGTATGGCCTGGTTTTATGACCTACAATTCAGAACACGTTTGTATTCTGATGCTGACGGCGGGCTTTTGGGCGGTTATCAAACTGAAAGACAGCGCTTATCCTTCGTGGTGTTATTTCCTCTTAGGAGTGTGGCTGGGGCTTCTGCCGTTTGCCAAGTTTCAAACCATTCCGATGGGATTGATTTTGGCGCTTTTCCTCGTTTTTTTTCTCCTCAAAACCCAACAATGGAAACGCCTTTTGGCGCTGATAGGAGGCGGGGTTTTGCCGCTTTTGTTGGTAAATGGGTATTATTATCATTACGACCAACTGGAGACATTCTGGAATGATTATTTCTGGAATTATTATTACTACTCCTTTTCTACTGTTCATTCAAAACTAGAAACCAGCAACCGTTTCAGTCCACTTACCATTGGGCGATTTGTGCTTCAGCCTGCGGCTACCCGTGTTTTTTGGATAGTTCAAATGGTGCTAATCACGACAGGGGTTGTTCAGTTTTTACGATTTCCCTCACAGAGCGTAGGGGTTACTCGCTCCGTGATTGGCCTTTCGGTGGCAGTGGCCTTGGTAAGTTTGTACGCCGTTTTACAAGCAGGAAACCCGTTTGACCATTATTTATTGTTTTTGTTTGTTCCTTCGGTCGTGTTGGCGGGTTTTTGCTCGCTGTACTTTTCGCCAAAAATGTTTTCTAGCTTGTGGACAATTGCCCTTTTGGCAATTGCTTTGGAAGGTGCCAGAAATGCGGTGAATTTTCCTCTTGGAACTATCCCGAAATTGCCTAAGTCAGACGTACTAATCCGTAAGGCAATACGCGCGCACATTGGCCCCAACGAGACAATGACAATTTGGGGATATGCCGACCGTTTTTTTGTGTATGAACATTTGCCAGCGGGTAACCGCCTTCCGCACTCGTACTGGATTTATACCAAAAGCCCCTTGCAAACCCACCGTCAACGCGAATTGATTGATGATTTGGACCAAAATAAACCCGCGTTATTCCTAGACGCGATGGTGGCGCCCGTGTCAACCATTTATGTTCCTGACAATGTGAACTACCGCCACGAAAAATTTCCAATCATCGCAAAATATGTTCGGGAGCATTATACGTTGGTAGATGTAGTGAAAGGCGCTCGCTTTTACCGACGAAAAAAAGAGTAAATTTTGGTTCTGAGCAGTATATCAGCGAGAGAGTGTCAAGCGCTTCGTTAAATTTGTATTTATAAAAATGAGTAGTGAGTTAAATAACAAAAACATCATGTCAGACAAAAGCACCGAATTCCTTTATAATTACTTAAACAACGCTTCTCCGACGGGTTTTGAATCGTCGGGACAGCAAATTTGGCTGGATTATTTGAAGCCTTACATCGACGATTACCTCGTGGACACGTACGGAACGGCCGTGGGTATAATCAATCCCGACCAGCCGTATAAAGTGGTGATTGAAGCACACTCGGACGAGATTTCTTGGTTTGTCAATTACATCTCGGAAGATGGCTACATTTACGTTATTCGCAACGGGGGTTCGGATGCGCTGATTGCGCCGTCGATGCGGGTAAATTTGCACACAAAAAAGGGCACGGTCAAAGGAGTTTTTGGATGGCCTGCCATTCACGTGCGCGACCTTGCCAAAGAAGCTGCTCCTAAAGTGGCTGATTTGACGATTGACGTAGGGGCAAGCAGCAAAAAAGAAGTAGAAGAAATGGGCATCCACGTGGGTACGGTTGCTACGTTTTCGGATGGGTTGTTTGAAATGAACAATCGCTATTACGTAGGACGTGCGTTGGACAACCGCATGGGTGGATTTATGATTGCAGAAGTGGCGCGTCGTTTGAAAGAAAATAACGTTCAACTTCCTTTTACGCTCTACATCGTCAATGCTGTTCAGGAAGAGATTGGGCTGCGCGGAGCCGAGATGATTGTGCGCCGTCTGAAACCCGACTTGGCTATTTGTACCGACGTAACGCACGATACGCAGTCGCCGATGTACAAGAAAAAAGAACAAGGAGACATGAAGTGCGGCGGCGGGCCTGTATTGTGCTACGGCCCTGCGGTGCAAAACAACGTGTTGGATATGCTGATTGGGGTTGCCGAGGACAAAAAGATTCCGTTCCAACGCCAAGCTGTAAGCCGCTCGACGGGCACAGACACCGATGCTTTTGCCTACGCAACCGAAGGAGTTGCTTCAGCTTTAATTTCATTGCCATTGAAATACATGCACACCACTGTTGAAACTGTTCACAAAGATGACGTGCAAAATGTAATCAATCTCATGTATGAGGTGCTCGTTCAACTCAAAGGAAACGAGGATTTTAGATATATTAAATAAGAAATGTACTGCGGTTGTGAGCAACCGCAGGCACGCACTATTAGTGTACTAGTAGTTTATTTCGCTTCGGAGAAGCATGACTTGTTGGTTTTTGTTATGCTTCTCCGAAGCTAGTGTTTTCGACGCATTTTTTGCAGCAACAGGGTTTTGAGAAACCCTGCTGCGGTTAGGAGTAACCGCAGGCACGGCAGGTACGAGCCTCGCGTCTGCGACGCCATTACTCCAAAAATGACGTCAGATTAGCAATCACTTTTTGTGTCAAACGCACTTTAGATTCCTTCGTAAAACCTGCCGAACGCGGGTATAGTAAAACATTATTGAGCTCCGAAAATGGTTGGTAATGAGTGCCTATACCATCCGAATCGAAAATACCAAAAGAAGTAGGGACGTCGTAGTAACGAAGCAGAGGTTGGCGGGAAAAAGTGGCAATTTCTTGAACACCTTCTTCGGTAAGGCGGCAGGAATCAATGAGGGTAATTTGGTCAAATAACATCCCAAAAGCTTTTTGTGCGAAGGTGCAATAGTATGAAGAATTTGGCCTAAATTCACACATTCATTCACAAACTCTCCCTTTTCTATGCTCCAACTTAGACCTGTGTTGCTGTGTGCGTCGTTGATGCTGAGTACCAGCGCAATCGTACTGGCACAACCCGCTCCTCTTTCTTCTTTATACAAACAAACCAGCGACGTGCATCATTTGATGGCCAATTACGCCGCCGACCGAGGAAGCCTAATCCGTTTTTACGTCATCGAAAACTCTCCCGAACGCCGACAACGTCTCGAACGGCTTTCGACCGATTACCTCCAACAACTGAAAAAATTAGATTTTGATAAACTGCCCGTTGATAGTCAGGTCGATTACCTATTGTTTCAGCGCAATTTGCAGGTGGATTTACGTGAATTGGCCAAAGAAGCCAACGAAGTTTCGCAGACCCAAGCGTGGTTTCCGTTTGCCGACCGTATGTATGCCTTAGAAAAATCGCGCCGTCGGGGTACGTCGGTAGAGGGTGAAAAAATAGCCATTGAGTTAAACGCCCTGGCGCGTGAGGTGGCAGAAGCCCGAAAAATGGTCGAAAAACTCGATAAAATTGATCCAATTTTGGCCGATCGAGCGTCAGGAACGGCCACGGGGCTAAAATCGGCGATGAAAAGTGTGTTTGAGTTTTATAATGCCTACGACCCCGATTTTACGTGGTGGGTGCCACAGCCGTACCAAAAACTTGATAGTGCGTTGACGTCCTATGCCTCGTTTTTTGCCAAAAAAGCCAAAGTAGCTGCCCCTACAAAAGACGACGGAAGTGGCATCAATGGCGTGGCTGTGGGGCGTGATGAACTTATCCGACAGCTCGAATTTGAATTTATTTCGTACACGCCCGAAGAGCTCATTGACATTGCCAACAAAGAATTTGCGTGGTGTGACCGTGAGTTGCTCAAAGCATCCCGCGAAATGGGCTTTGGGGATGATTGGAAAAAAGCACAGGAAAAAGTAAAAAATTCGATGGTGCCCGTGGGCGAACAACCTGCCATGATTTTGCGACTTTACAACGAGTCGGTCGATTTTCTTAAAAAGAATGATTTGATCACGATTCCGCCAATTGCGGAAGAAACGTGGCGGATGGCGATGATGTCGGCCGAGCGCCAGAAGTTCAGCCCGTTCTTTTTGGGCGGAGAAACGATTCTGATTTCGTACCCTACGGCCGCCATGTCGCACGAAGATAAATTGATGAGTATGCGGGGAAATAACCCTCATTTTTCGCGTGCTACCGTTCACCACGAACTGATTGCGGGGCACCACTTACAAGGATTTATGAACAACCGTTACAAAACATACCGTCGTTTCCGTACGCCATTTTGGACCGAAGGCTGGGCTTTGTATTGGGAAATGATTTTGTGGGACATGAACTTTCCGCAGTCGCCCGAAGACCGCGTAGGGATGTTGTTTTGGCGAATGCACCGTTGCGCTCGGATTATCTTCTCGCTCAATTATCACTTGGGAAAATGGACGCCGCAGCAGTGTATTGACTTTTTGGTGGACAGGGTAGGGCACGAGCGTGCCAATGCTGAGGGAGAGGTACGCCGCTCGTTTGTCGGTGGGTACGAGCCGCTCTATCAGTTGGCGTATATGACGGGAGCGTTCCAGTTTTATGCCCTCAAAAAAGAACTGGTTGATTCCAAAAAGATGACTTACAAGCAGTTTCACGATGCCATCATGCAGCAAAATTCATTGCCCGTGGACATGGTACGCGCCGTGATGACCAACAAAAAGCTTTCGCCCGATTATAAGTCTTCGTGGAAGTTTTATGTGCCGCCTTTAATGAAGTAGATTTTTTGAACCATATAAGTCATATAAGAGATTATAAGTTTCTCTCTTATATGCCCTTATATGACTTATATGGTTGAAATAAAAACATTACTTCGGTGCTGTCATCTCTTGGTCAGTCGAAACAGGCGAACCAAAGGAAGGCGTGCCGTCTTTCAAGAACGTAAACGGCTGAATACGAGGCGAACGCTTACCACCACATCCCTGACCTGCTTCGCTGTTGGCGTGGTACAGAATCCAATTCTGACGTCCATCTGGCGATTTAAAGAAACTGTTGTGGCCAGCCGCGTGCGTGCCTTTGGTATTTTCGGCCCAAAACACGGGCGTTGGATGTTTTTTCCACGAGGCAAGTTTCATCAAATCATCGTTGGGAGAAGCGTAAATCATCCCCAATGAATAGAAGTCTGTCCAACAGCCGCTGGCAGAAAAAATGATATTGACCCGACCGTTGGGGCTTTTCAAAAATTGAGGTCCTTCGTTGACCAACACCAGCGGCTTATCGTCGGGGCCAGGACGGCTGATGGTGCCGTGTTTTTCCCACGAAAACTGAGGTTCTGAGATTTTGATTCGTTCGCCTACGCAGGTCCACGGGTTGCTCATTTTGCATAAATACACCGACTGTTGCCCGTTTTCGTCACCTTCCCAGCCCGACCACGTCAGGTAAAACAGCCCTTTGTGCTCAAACACCGAGCCATCAATCGCCCATTTATCCTGTGGCGTTTTGAGTTGGCCTTTCATGTTCCACGTTCCCTGTGTGGGGTCTGCCGAGGTATTTTCAAGCACAAATAAGCGGTGGTTGCGGTTGTGACCATCGTCGGCCGCGAAGTAGATGTACCATTTGCCTTTGAGAAAATGCAATTCAGGTGCCCAGATTTCTTTAGAATAAGGCCCCGTTGCAGGCGGTGTCCAAACCACCGTCGGTGAGGCAGAGGCAAGTTCGGTTAGGGTTTTTACTTTCCAAATGCTCAGATTTTTGCCCGTGGTGTGCATGTAATAGTAAAACCCATCTTTGTAAATCGACCAAGGGTCTGCTCCCGCGGGCAACAACGGATTTTTGAACGTTTGGGCGTGAATAAGGAAAGGAAAAAGTACTAAAAATATGATTTTTTTCATTGGATAAAATGCGCTTCTTTTGTTGAAAGTTACTGTTTTTTTTGGAACACGGATGACACAGATTGGACGGATATTCACGGATTTTGGATGAACTCACGCTCACCTAAAATTCGACATTCTACCCTCTACCTTCGACATTCCCTTTATACTTTCGGGTATTCCCAGCCTTTGCGGTAGGGGCGTTCGAGGAGTTTGTTGGCTTCGGGGTCGTTTTTGATGAGTCCTTTTTCACCGTCCCACTCAATACTTCGCCCTGCTTTCATCGAAAGCATTCCTAACAAAGCCATGTTTGAAGAACGGTAACCAATTTCAATGTCGCAGACCGACGGTTGGTTTTTCTCAATTGACATCAAAAAATCGGCCCACAAGTTGGCGATATTTTGCTGGTCGGGCATGTCAAGTTTGGCATCTTCGTGGATGACGGGCTTTTTAGAATCGGTCGGATAAAACGTCCAGCCGTCGAGCCAGCCCATGTGGAAAGTGCCTTCTGTTCCGTAAAAATAACAACCTACGGCCTGTTGTGGGTGCGTTTTTTCGGCGTTGTTTCCCGCAAACTGACGGTGTTCCCAAGTGGCCGTAAAATTCTCAAATTCATACACTGCCACTTGGTGGTCGGGGGCATCGGTATTGTCGGTTTTGATGGCGCGCCCACCCGTCGAAAACACCTTTCTGGGATATTTTTCTTCCATTACCCAAAGCAATTGGTCGAGCCAGTGAATGCCCCAATCGCCCAGTGTTCCGTTGGCATAATCTAAATATTGACGAAATCCACGCGGATGAATTTTGGTATTAAAAGGTCGCAACGGAGCAGGCCCACACCACATATCCCAATCAAGCCCTTGGGGTGTTTCGGAGTCGGGAGTTACTTGGCCTGGGCCGCCGCCGTAATGTACAAACGTTCGAACCATTCCGATTTTGCCCACTTTTCCCGAACGAATAAAATCGCGACCAGATAAGTTGTGGGGCGATACCCGACGGTGAGTTCCTACTTGCACAATTTTTCCAGTCTTGCGTGCAGCAGCTACCATGGCTTTGCCTTCGTTGATGGTATGGCTAATCGGCTTTTCCACATACACGTGCGCCCCTGCTTGCACGGCGGCGATGCAAATCAGCGGATGCCAATGGTCGGGCGTGGCGACGATGACGATTTCGGGTTTTTCGGTAGCTAAAAGCTCGCGGAAATCGCGGTAGAGTTTAGGCTTGTCGCCGCTGAGTTTTTCTACTTCGGCGGCGGTTTTGGTGAGCTGATTTTGATCCACGTCGCACAAGGCAACAACTTTAGATTGACCTGCGGCCATTGCCACGCGGAGAATATTGCCTCCCCACCAGCCTGTGCCAATGAGGGCAGTACGGTACTTAGAAGCACGGGGCGCGGCAATGCCGTAAGGCGAGAAAAGCGTGGCAGTAGCGCCAACGGCGGAACTTTGGATGAAAGTGCGACGATTCATGGGGGATGTGATAGGTGTTAAAATGAATGTTGGACGAAAGTATAAAGTCGGAAAATCGGTTTGGTTACTGAATGCTTGCTACCTTTGCGGTATGAATTACCTATCTGCAGAAAATATATCGAAGTCCTTTGGCGATAAGTGGCTGTTTAAGGGCATGACGCTGGGCTTGAGCCGAGGCGATAAAGTGGCGCTTATTGGGGCCAATGGTACGGGAAAAACGACGTTGATGACCATTTTGGCGGGGCTCACCCCTCCCGACGAAGGGGTAGTGAGTGTCCGAAAAGACATTCGAGTAGGGTACCTCGACCAAGCACCCGATTTTGACGGTCAGCTTCCTGTTATTGAAGTGATTTTTTCGGGTAAAAATCCCGTGGCGGCGGCGGTCAAAGAATATGAACGGGCTTTGTTGCTAGGCGATGACGCCGTGTTGGCGCGCGCCATTGAGCAAGTCGATTCGCTGGAAGCTTGGGATTTTGAGGCAAGGGTCAAGGAAATTTTGGGAAAACTAGGCATTTATGATGTTGAGGCAAAAATCGGGACACTGTCGGGCGGGCAGCGCAAGCGCGTCGCATTGGCCAAAGTGCTCATCGAAAGTCCTGACTTGGTGATTCTGGATGAGCCTACCAACCACCTCGACTTGAGCATGGTTGAGTGGCTTGAAAATTACCTCAACACCCAAAACACTACGCTCCTTTTGGTAACGCACGACCGTTACTTTTTGGATACGGTTTGTAATGTCATTGTTGAACTCGACAACGGAAATTTATATACTTACAAAGGCAATTACGCTTACTTTTTGGAGAAAAAAGCCGAGCGAGAAGCCGTAGAAGCGTCCGAAATCGACAAAGCGCGTAACTTATACCGCAAAGAACTCGACTGGATTCGTCGCCAACCCAAAGCGCGTGGAACCAAAGCCAAGTACCGCGTCGATGCGTTTGAAGATACCAAAGAAAAGGCACATCAGCGCAAATACGACAACCAAATTGAGCTAAATATCAAATCGACGCGGCTGGGAAGTAAAATTGTGGAATTGAACAGTGTTGGTAAAAAATACGGTGATAAAACCATCATCCACAATTTTTTATATACCTTCAAAAAAGGTGACCGTATCGGAATTGTGGGGAAAAATGGCGCAGGAAAGTCAACGTTGCTCAACATGATTACGGGCGAACTCCGTCCCGACAACGGCCAAGTTGTACGCGGCGATACGGTGCAGTTTGGCTATTACACACAATCGGATTTAGAGTACAAAGACGGCCAACGGGTGGTGGATTGGGTCAAAGACGTGGCCGAGGTGATTCGCTTAGGGACGGGCCAAACCGTGACGGCTTCGCAGTATTTGCAGGCATTTTTGTTTCCGCCCAATAAGCAAGGAACGATGATTGAAAAATTGAGCGGGGGCGAAAAACGCCGCTTGCAGCTTTTGCGTGTTATGATGCACGAGCCTAATTTTTTGATTCTCGATGAGCCTACCAACGACCTCGACATCACGACGCTGAACGTGCTTGAAGAGTTTTTGATGAATTTCCCTGGCTGTTTGGTGATTGTTTCCCACGACCGCTATTTCCTTGACCGTTTGGTAGATCACTTGTTTGTATTTGAAGACAACGGTCACATTCGCGATTTTCCAGGGAATTATACCGACTACCGCAATTTCTTAGCCGAAAATAAAGAGCAAGCAGCCGCTGCCAAACAGACGGTTGCTGCCCGTCCGCAGGCTACGTCGTCTACGCCTGTTTCGGCACCCGCCAAGCGCAAATTGTCGTTTAAAGAACAACGTGAATTTGAAACGTTGGAAAGCGACATGGCGAAACTGGAAAGTCAAAAAGCCGATTTTGTCGAAAAAATGAACGGTGGAGTTGGCTCGCACGAGGATTTTGCCACGTGGGCCAAAGCCGTGGAGCGCATTACCGAAGAATTGGAAGAAAAAGAAATGCGCTGGTTGGAGCTGAGTGAGTTTATGTAATCCTCACGCCTCAACGTACTGTATCTACGCTTCAGGCATTCTTTTTATGGGATGCGACAACAAAAAAATAGCTTTGAGGGTCTTTTTCCCTTAAAGCTATGACCTTCTTTGGAAATCTTGCCCTTTTGTTGGCTCTTATTGGCTACTTCAGTCTGGCTACCATGGCTGGCAAACCTACGCCTGGTGGAGATGCGGGCGTGGGTCATGCCTTTGCGTTGTTGTTTGCTTATGCCGCCGTCGCTGTTGGAATCACCATTGCTACGGCGTTGGTATTTTGGAAGGGTGGCCTTGGTTGGGTTTCCGAAAAACCGTCTCTTCGCAATGCGTTGGTTGTTTTGGGGTGGACATCGGTGATGGTTTTTAGCTTTTTTGCAGCCATGAATGGCGACGGTGGCGCACCGTGGATTATGCGTTTTTTGGGGAAATACGTCGCTGTTTGGGCTTTGCCGCCTTTATTGGTAGTGGGTTTTGTGCTTGTCAACCCTTGGCTGCAAAGTGTCATTCCAAACGTAATTTGGCAATGGGCGCTCAAAGGAACGGTGGTATTTTGTGCCGTATGTTGTCTGGCAATAATAGGTGAATGGCTCGCCAATATTCCCGTTCAAGCGGCTCAACGCGCCGAAGCCGCTACCAATGAAGAACTACAACGTAAGCAACAGTTTTTAAAAGAAATAGAAAATACCGACGCTCAAACGTCGTTAGTGACGATTTTGGTATTTACCAACAAATACCAAGATACCGAAGTCAGAAATGCCGCCTTGGCCAAAATCAAGTCTAATCCACAGTGGCAACAGTACCTCGTCAGTCGCTTAGAAACGCCTTGGGCGGGCGAGGTTTTTGCTTTTTTAGCCGATAACGACGTCCCCGACAAAAGTTTGTTTTTCAGGTCAATCGAAAAAGGAATCTTGGAAATGGCCAAGCAATTTGAAGATGGAATGCGCCGAACGCACACGTTTTACGATGGACAGTTTTATTCGGAAACGGAAGATGTACTCGAAACCATTGCCAAATTTGAAGGCTCAGAAATAAACTACGTTCCTGCGGTTCGGAAGCTGCGAGCGGCCTTGGATACACCGCTCGAAAGCTACCAAAATCGGGCCAACTTACGGTGTATTCCTGTCTTGGATAAGTGGCTCAAAAAGCACGCGCATTAACTTTCCTTTGGGCTATTTTTTAACACCTGCATAGTAGAAAAAAGTACCTTCAAAAAAGTTGGAACTTACGCCTTAATGACCAAAACCAACGGCTGGAAAGTATAAATCTACGCTTCAAAAAAGCATAATTGAGTACCCTGTTTATCTCCCTTACTTTTGAACCAACAATCAGTTTTATCCTCTAAACACTCTTTAATCAACTACAGCAATGGAAGCAAAATTTTGGTTCGACTCATGGGACAAGGGCGGTTTTTACACGAGTTTTCACCGTCGCGACATTCATCCGTTTGTTTTAACATACTTTACCCCCAGCGAATTACGCGGTAAAACTGTCCTTGTCCCTTTGTGCGGCAAAAGTCTTGATATGGTTTATCTCGCGGCTTTTGCCGACAAAGTCATAGGGGTTGAGCTTGTTGAAAAAGCCATCATTGAGTTTTTTGAGGAGAATAAATTATCGTATCACCAACCAGACGAAGAGACGTACGTCGCAGGCAATATTACCTTACTTAGAAAAGATTTTATGGCGCTTACGCCCGAAGACCTCGGCCCCATCGACTGGGTGTATGACCGTGCTTCGCTCGTAGCGCTACCGCTCGATATGCGCCAAGAATACCTGCGCGCCATCGACCGCCTCACTGACGTAGGTACTCAGTCGTTAGTAATCACACTCGAATATTTCCCCTTGATTAATTCCGCGCCGTTTAGCATCACTGCCCAAGAAATGGATGACTACTACGGACTGGGGCATTTTATCAACCATGCCGAAAGCCCGTTGTTGATGCAGCATGGAATGGTACGCCGCTGGAACTTAGAGTATTTGTACGAACATGGCTTTATTTTGTCAAAACATACCAATGGAGTGATTTTGGAGAAAAAAAACCTTGTTCAACCGCTGCACTATGAGCTAAATGCCGTAGGTTAGGGTTTTTGAACTCCCATGAGTGCTTTATACAACGAACTTGCCAAGGTCTATGACCAAATGTACCAGCAGCTCTTTGATTATGACCAAGAGTTTGCCTTTTATCACCAGCAATTACAAAACGCCACAGCCCAGTCGGTACTCGAACTGGGCTGTGGCACAGGGAATCTAGCCCAACGGTTTTGCGACGCAGGCTACGACTATTGGGGCATCGACCTGAGTGAGTCGATGGTAGAATTGGCTCGGCAGCGCGTTCCCAAAGCCAGCATTCATGCGGCTGATATGTGTAGTTTCGAGCTGGGGCGTACCTTCGATATGATTTGTATTACGGGTCGGAGTATAAGTTATTTGCTTCACAATCAGGATGTAGAGCAGTGCTTTGCTTCGGTTGCCCGCCATCTTGCTCCTCAAGGAAAATTTGTTTTTGATGCCATCGATGCCGCTGCTCTTTTTGACGATTTTCATCAAACCCGAACTGACGAAATTATGGTATCTCCTTACCGACGGTTGAGCCGAAGCACGCCCAATTTGAGCACGGGCTGGACGTGGGACTGGGTGTCGGATTATTACGAAGGGGACAGGTTGATTGGTCAAGACGAAGTGACATTGCGGGCTTTTTTGGTGGAAGAACTTCGATTGTTACTGGCTCGAAATGGTCTCACCCTAAGCCAGATTCTCGACAAAGACGCTTATGCCTGGAAAGACGCTTACTTTATTGCCCACAAAAAACGCTGACAATCATTGCCAGCGTTTTTTGTATTATCGTGTAAAGGGTTGCTCACAACCCGATGATATGTTATTAATTAGTTGAGCATAAATTTTAGTGTATTTGTAGTTTATATCGCTTCGGAGAAGCACAACCTTTGTAGTAGTAGAGGGGGCATCCATAAAACCCTTTTGCTTCGGAGAAGCATAACTTGTTGCTTTGTTATGCTTCTCCGAAGCAAAAATTAAAAAATCACCTGCTGTTACTACAAATGTTGCGCCTCTACCGAGGCTACTTTGAATTACTCAAAAACTTTTGCTTTATTACTTAACAAGCCTAGAACTTGAAGTTGAGGCTTGCGTTGAAAATAGCCCCTAATTGGCTAAACTGCGAACCATCGTAAGTCACGTTTGAGTAGCGTCCGTTGAACGTAATCAAGTTATATTGGTCCCAATATTTGGCAGATGGCACGTTGTTTTTGGCATCAAAACGCGTACGAGTACCTGTTTTGAGGTCAACAAAATCCCATTTTGGCATGACATTGAATAAGTTAGAGGCATTGAGCGTCAATGTGGCTTTTGACGTAAACGGAATCGTAATGCTCAAGTCAGTAACCACGGCTGGGACAAACTCCGTATCGGTATTTTCGTCTAAACCATTTTGGTGGAAACGAGTGGGGCCAAACAAGGTATTGTTGAGGTTGAACATAATTTTCTTGAGCGCGTAGTCAAAGCCAAGAATTGTTTTGTACTTAGGACGTGACGAAAACAAAAGCGCATCTTGTGTGCGGTCAAACACCGACTTGCCCGCATCGGCAATCAACTTCGTATTTTTTACTGACGTATATTTATTCTCGAAGGTGTAATTACCTGCCAAATTGACCGACAGCTTTCCTGGGCCAAGGAGCAAATTGCGTTGAGATACCACAAAGTCAAGTCCCGATGTTGTTGTATTTAGGGCATTTGAGAAGAAGCTTACCGCCACAATACCGTTGCTGGTCAAGATTTTATCTAAAGCGGTATTGCCCGCTGTTGTCCCCGCAATTTCCGAACCAAGTACGATACGGTCTTTCACTTTGATGTTATAGTAATCCAACGTAATGCTCAAGTTTTTGTTAGGGTTCAAGCCCAAACCAAGCGTGAAGTTGGTCGATTTTTCAGGCGTAAGTTTAGGTACCCCCAACGCAAATGCTTGCGGACTTACGTTGTTTACGATACCTTTTGTTTGAATACCTTGGCCAGGCACAAAGCTTGCTTGCGCCAACTGTTGGTAAATTTGATGCAACAACGGCGCGCGGAAACCCGTAGAATACGACCCACGAATGGTTACTTTATCGTTGTTGAATTTATAACGGCTACTGATTTTGAATACGTTGGCATTTCCAAAATCGCTATAGCGTTCGGCACGGAATGTACCATTGACTAAAAAATCTGGCGTAATATCATAACCTAAGTCCACGTATCCCCCGAAGTTGAAACGCGTGTTTGTTCCTGCGTTGTTAGGCGTTGTGCCTGGGAAAGAGTCGGCGCCTGAGCCTACGTACGAAGAAGTATCTCCTTCAAACACCGTAAATTTCTCCATCCGAAACTCCGACCCAATGGCAAAGCTAAGTTTGTCAGAGAGCTGTTTTGAAAGGTCAATGTTTCCTACATTGTGCGAGAAGGCATAGCCGCCTGGTTTAAAATAAATAGGGGAGTTTTTACCCAAACTACGGTTGCGGGTATTTGACACCGTATAAAGTTGCTTGTTGCCACCCGTTGTAAAGCTCAAATCAGTTTTCCAGCCGTTCTTTTCGCTACGTACCCCCATTGTTCCGTTGTAGTCGTTCAAATCACCCTGGAAGGTTGGTACGTAACCTACGTAAGTTTGACCCGCAGGGGTAAGAAGTCCGTCGTCGGTCGTACGCCAGTAAGGTGTGCGGTAATTGGCAAAACTGTTTACTTTTTTGTAAACGTAAGCAGCATTGAAATAAAACTCCGAGTTTTCGCCGACAGGTACTCCGCCGTTTACCAAAAACTTCGCGGCCGTGTTTTCAGGTTGGCCGTTGACGTTTCCTGCGTCAGGGTATTTGGCCAAAAATGCTTTTACGGTGGACAAATCAGCCCCAAATCCCAGGTTGCCATCGGCTTCGGCTTCAGCGCTTACAGTGCCCGGGCGGTTGGCCAAAGCGGTACGACTGAAGTCGATGGTGTAGTTGATGTACCCATTGCCAAAATTTGCCCCGTTGTTTACCGCAACTCCAACGTGTTGGCCATCGCCTTTGTGGGTGATACCCGTCGTAAGGGTAGCCGAACCGTAGTCAAATTTATCTTTTAGGATAATGTTCATTACCCCCGCAATCGCGTCCGAACCATATTGTGCCGAGGCTCCATCACGCAAGATTTCTACGCGCTTGATGGCTTGTTGAGGAATCGCCGAAATGTCCGCCCCACTTTCCCCACGTCCTGGTGAGGTTTGGATGTACATCAACGCACTGGTGTTTTTACGCTTTCCGTTAATCAAAATCAACGTACGGCTTGGCCCCATGTTACGGATTTCGTAAGGGTCAAGCAGCGATGTCGCATCGTTGACGGGCGTATTGACGGTGTTAAACGAAGGCACGCGGTATTGAAGGGCTTTGTCAAACGTCAATTGACCCGTAGTACGCAAATCGGCTGCCGAAAGAATATCAATCGGGAGTGGTGTATCGGTCATGGTACGTTTTGACGTACGGCTACCTACTGATACAATTACCTCGTTCAACGACTGCACACTCGGTACCAATTTGACGTCGATTTGGGTTTGGCTACCTACCGCAATTTCCTGCGTTGCAAAACCCACAAACGAAAACGACAACGTCCCGCCAGCGTCAGGAACGTTGATTTTGTATTGGCCTTGTGCGTCGGTTACTACCCCTTGGTTAGTTCCTTTGAGGGCAATACTTACGCCTGGCAGTGCTTCCCCTTTTTCGGCATCTACGACTTTTCCCGAAATCGACTTATCTACTGCTTGTACCATTTCAACCGTTGGAATAGCGCTTTCCACTGTCGAATTTTGCGGAGCTCCGCCTAAGTTCATGGCGCCCTTCTCGGCTTTTTGGGCAATGATATAACTTCCGTTATGGCTCTTCTTAAACTGAAGATTGGTGTTTTGAAGGATTTTACTGAGGTTATGTTCCAAGTTACGGCTGTAATTAACGGCATCCATTGACACCGAATAGCTACTTACGTTTCGATCAAAGAACAAAATGTCGCTTTTGTAATGGTTCTTCAAATCATGAAGCGCTTCTTTGAGCGACTTCTGAGCGGCGGCCGCAGTTGTTTTCATAGAGGCGCTGGCATGAGCGCGGGCAAGCAATTGAGCTGTGCTAGGGCTGTTGGCGCCTAGTACCATGCCTGCCATTAACATCATAGGTAAGTGTTTTTTCATAAGGCAGTGATTGTTGATTAGTTATAGATTTGTTTCTGAATAAATGATAATCTCATTTCCTTCGTGACGGTAGCGCAAATTGGCCGCTTCCGAAAGTGTTTCGAGCAATTCGCCTGCATTTTGGGCCGTAAACGAACCCGATACCGTCCAAGAACTTAGCTCTTGATTTTCGATGCGGACTTTTACCCCAAAGTTTTCGAGAAATAAGTGCGTAATGTCGTCCAACGGCGTTTCGTCAAACACAAAGCGGTGCTCTTTCCATGCTACGTATTTTTCGGGTTCACTGGTTACAGTTTGTTTCAGCTGGTTTTGCGGGTCAATCATCACCAAATCGCCAGGTTTCATCGTTACTTCTTTGGGCGTAGTGCCTTGGCGGTAGCGTAGCTGTACTTTTCCTTTGTTCAAGATTACTTTAGCACCGCGTTCACGGCTGAAGACCGTAAATTCAGTACCGAGCACCAAGACCTCGAATTTGCGATTGGTTTTGACAATAAAAGGCTGGTGTGTGGCGGTATGAACCACCGAAAACGCTCCTTCGCCTTGCAGGAATACTTCACGGGTATGATCGCCAAAACCAAAACGCGGTACTCGGAGCGAAGAGTTGGCATTGAGCGTAACCTGACTTCCGTCGTCCAAGCGAAAAGACGAAGTTTGGCCAAAAGCGGTGCGGTAGGTTTTATACAAAATCGTGTCTTGTTTGAGCCAAGCCGTCAAGCCCAAGGCCGCTACGACAGAAGCCGCCGCCCACCATTGAAAAGGTTTAAAAAATGTTCTTGATTTCGCAGTAGGAAAATGAGCTTCCTGAATACGAGCAAAATGGGTTTGAAGTGCTTCTTCTACATCGGGAACAAACTGCGGGTTTTGCTGCTCCCATCGAACAAGGGCGGCGTAAAATTTTTCTAGATTTTCGGAATACTTCACCCATTCGTCAATCTGTTGTTTTTCAAATACCGTCGCATTGCCCGCTAGGTATTTGCCCAACATGTCATCGGTTATGTGGACGTTTGTGGATTGCATTTGATTATGACCATTTATCGCGTAGGGTATCGCGTAGTTGTTTAAAGGCTTGGTAAAGGTGTGCTTCCACAGTACGAGACGAAACCGACAATTCTTCGGCAATCTCGTGGCTCCGTTTGCCATCGAAGCGGTTCATCAAATAAATCTGACGGCGCTTGATGGGCATGGCATTGATGGCATTCTGAATGTCTTGGTAAAGTTCTTCGTACTGGGTGATGGAGTCGGGGTGTTGTGCTTCGTGGGTACTTACCGACGCGGCATTTTCGAGGGCGGTTTTGCGCTGCATTTCCCGTCGTACGTAATCAAAACAGCGATGTCGGATGGTAGTAAATAGATAAGCCCTAAACGAAGTATCTATTTTTTTGTAAAGTTGTTCGCTGTGAAATTCGTAGAAAATATCCGACACCAAGTCTTCGGCAATGGCCTTTGAAGAAACAAATCGCAGCGCATGGCTACAAAGGGGAGTGTAATACAGCCTAAACAGCAAGGCAATGCCTGCATCGACACTTTGGCCGAACGCTTGCCTTACCCTATCCTCTACTTCTAGCGATAGGTTTTTAGGGGCTTCATCATTGGTTATCTGCCAAAAAGGAGTTCGTTCGGAGTTCGGCTTTGGTTGCTCCATTTGGTTTTTTTAAAGAGGTCAGTTTAAGGCATAGACGATTAACGAGTTTAAAATACTTAGTGTGAATAAATTTTTTTTTGGGTAATTTACAAAAAAAGGGACGTTTGTGAAAAACGCCCCTTTTTAATTTTATAAACTAGAAAATAGTTTATAATGATATTTTTATACTGTAAATGCTGGTTTATGACAAATTTGCTTTGGTATGGTTTATGTTGGGTTTTGCCCCTAAAAATAAACCAATCAGATACGTTACACGTCGCAAATCAACACGCATTTTTTCAAAGCTTCTAGCATTCCTGCTTTGTCTTTGGCTTTTGGTACAAATTCTTGTCCGATGTATCCTTTATAACCCGAGGCCACAATCGCTTTCACAATGGCAGGGTAATAAATTTCTTGGGTATCGTCGATTTCGTTACGACCAGGGTGCCCGCCTGTGTGGTAGTGACTGATGTATTTACCATAGCGCTGAATGTTGCGAATATGGTCGCCGCTCATGCTTTGCATGTGGTAAATGTCGTACAAGAGTTTGAATTTCTCAGACCCCACCATTTCGCACAGTACTGCTCCCCATTCTACATTATCGGCTTGATAATCAGGGTGACTAGCGCGTGAGCTCAATAACTCCATCGTGAGGGTTACGTTGTATTTTTCGGCCAACGGAATCAGGCGTTTAAGCCCTTTTTGGCAATTGAGCAATCCTTGATAATCGCCCAAACCACGGCGGTTTCCTGAGAAACAAATTACGTTGGTGATTCCGTACTCTTGGGCTTGGGGCAATAATTCTTCGTAGCATTTTACGATGATGTCGTGATTTTTAGGGTCGTTCAAAAAACTACCTAAGCCCGTTTTTTCAGGCCAAGGGTCGGCCCATCCCAAGGCAGAGGTCAAGCCGTAGTTTTTCATAATCGCCCACTCTTTGGGTCCTGTTAGCTCAATCGACTCAATGCCCATGTCTTTGCTGGCTTGGCAAAGTTCTTCGAAGGGGATAGAGGCGTAGCACCAGCGACTTACTGAGTGCTTGATATTTCCTTTGAGTTTAAGGGGGGCGTGCGCTTCAGCAGAATCGACAATAGCAGGAATCGTAGCCGCCGAAGCTCCTAAGGTTTTGAGGGCATCGCGGCGAGAAAGGTTTGATTTCATTGGTTACAATGGTAAGTGTTGCTTGTGCCATTTTTTTACACCTACAAAAGTGCCTTTCCCTGTTAAATTACTGCTAACGTAGCACATTACCTTTCGACCCATTTGCTGTCAGGCTGTTGTCAAATAAAACGATGATTGATTATTTGGCGACAGGAAGCTGAGTGCTGATGGCAATTCGATTCCAAGAATTGATAACGACCGCCACCATGATGAGTTGGGCAATGCTTTTTTCGTCGTAGTACTTTTGGGCATTTTGATAGGTAGCCTCCGACAAGCCTCCTTGGTGAATCAGTGTGATGTCTTCGACAACGGCCAACGCGGCTTTTTCTTCTTCCGAAAAAAGGTCGGTTTCTTTCCACGCATCCAATAACAGTAACCGTTTGGCGGTTTCGCCGTTTTTTAGGGCGCTGGTAGCGTGCATGTCGATACAGAAAGCACATTGGTTGAGCTGCGAAGCCCTTACTTTCATTAATTCTTTAGTCGTAAGCGGAATGCTGGTGTTTGCTAGGGTAGTTTCAACTCCGTACATGGCTTTCCATGCTTCGGGAAAAGCGTTCTGAATTTTTACTCGATTGCTCATTTTTACCTTTGTTTATGATGTTTGAAATGATGGTACAAAGGTGAGGCAACAACGGTAAAAAAAACTTAAACTGGTTTAAGAAATGCTTTTTTTCCTGATTTCGCTTAAATATTCAGGGGTAAAACCGAGGTAGGAGGCAATGAGGTATTGCGGAACGCGCTGGAGGAATTCGGGTTGGCTCTTCCGAAAAAAATGGTAAAGCTCTTCGCTAGAGTGTTCGTGCCGAAATTTGAGGCGCTTTTGAGTAGCGGCCAATGCTCTTTGATAAACGCATCTAAAGTATTTTTCCATCGCAGGGTGGGCTTCCAGCAGCTTGTCGTGGGCATCTCGGTGAAGCATTAACACCTCTGTGTTTTCGACTGCCTGAATGTAAAATTCTGCACTTGCCTGACTGATAAACGAGAAAGTATCGGTCATCCACCAGTTTTCGATGGCAAATTCGGTGGTTTGCTCGACGCCCTTTTCGCTGATAAAATATTTCCTTAAAATTCCCTTGGCCACAAAATAGGTTGCTTTGCAGACCTGCCCTTCGTTCAATAAATTTTCCTTTTTTTTGAGCGTTTGATGTTTGAAATAGCCGAAAATTTCGGCCATTTCGTCATCGCTAATGGAAACAAATTTATTGATATGTGCTTGTAGCAAGGGAGACATGTTGTGAAACACCTAGGAGTTAGCTTTCACGCCCCACCAAAAAATCGGCAAAATCGAGTAAAGGCTTTTTGCGTGCTTCGGCTACGGGCAGGTTTTGCAAAACGTCAAAACCATGGGCAAAATACGCATTGGCCTTGGCTTCCGCAATTTTGTCAATCCCCAGTTGGGTATAAATATCGGTCACGGCAGCTACTTTGGTGGCGGTGTCGTACGTACCTTGTTCCTGAGCCAGCCAGTAGTGAAGTTGTTCTTTGGTTTCCCCTTCGGCCAGCAAAAGGGCTTCGATGAGCATAAACGTTTTTTTGTTGGCAATGATGTCGCCGCCGACTTGCTTACCAAATTTCTCGGGGTCGCCATACACATCCAGCAAGTCATCTTTTAACTGAAAACCTAGCCCCATGCTTACGCCCGCGTCGTAGAGGGCCTGGGTGGTGGCGTCGTCGGCTCCTGCAATAATTCCGCCCAATTCCATGGCAAAACCCAGCAAAACAGACGTTTTGAGGCGAATCATTTCGATGTATTCTTCCTGCGACACGTCGGTACGCGTCTCAAAGTTCATGTCAAACTGTTGTCCTTCGCATACTTCTGCCGCCGTCCGATTAAAGCGTTTGATGACTTTTGGTAAATAGGCGGGTTCTACGTCCAACAAAAGTTCATAGGCATTGACCAGCATTACGTCGCCCGACAGAATTGCCGTATTGGCGTTCCATTTTTCGTGGACTGTCGGTTTGCCACGGCGCAAAGGTGCGCAGTCCATGATGTCGTCGTGCATGAGCGTAAAATTATGAAACACCTCGACGGCCACGGCGGGTTTGAGGGTTTTCTGCCAATCATCCGTAAAAAGGTGGGCCGAGAGTGTTGTCAAAAGAGGTCGTAAACGTTTGCCTCCCAACGACATGATGTACTGAATAGGTTCGTATAATTCGATGGGGTTTGCTCCGTAGGTGGTGTTATCGACTTGCTTGCCAATGGCCTCTAAGAAAGGTTGAAACGTCATGCTATAAATAGGAATAAAAAGCTTTGAAGCCCAAAATAAGGGAACTTATACGTATAAACGGTGGCTGGCCAAAAAAGTTTTGAGGAAATTATGTAAAAACCTTTGGCAAAGTCCCCAACTTTGGCAAAGTTCGCGAACGTACCACCCACAAGCTTGATTTTATGCTACGTCCTCTACAAACCCTTTTTTTTGCCTTTATTGGCAGTTTTTTATTGACAAGTTGTGCTACTTCCCAAACCAAATCGACGGCCAAAGTTAACAACGCACCGTCTGCTACCAAGTGGGGAGAGTTGGTGAGTAATTCGGCCGTTTTTCGTCAAAACCATACGGGATTTGCCTTGTATGACCTCGAAAAACAAGAAACCGTAGCCGAATACCAAGCCGACCGCTATTTTACACCCGCCTCCAACGCCAAACTTTTTACGCTCTACGCGGGGCTATGTATGCTCGGTGACTCTATCCCCGCCTTGCGCTATACCACCAAGGGTGATTCGCTGATTTTTTGGGGAACAGGCGATCCCTCTTTACTTCACCCCGATATGCCTGCCTCAAACGTTTTTGCTTTTCTGAAAAACTGGCGCGGCCATTTGTTTTATTATCCCCACAATTACACAGGCAAGCGCTTCGGGGCGGGTTGGTCGTGGGCCGATTATGCCGACTACTACCAAGCCGAGATTTCGCCTTTACCTTTGTACGGCAACGTCGTACGCTTTACCAACAACACCGTCAGTCCGCGTACGTTCAAAGACAGTTTGCGCACGGCGGCTTGGTCCGAAAAATTCAAACTAGCGCGCGACGAATTTGCCAACAATTTTTACTCGATGGGTTGGCCTACCAAATCGTTTACCGAAGATTTGCCCTTCCGCGTTGCCAACTCCACCATGGCCTATTTGCTTTCGGATACGCTCAAAAAAGAAGTTCGATTGTTTCCAAAAACAGCTCTTGGGCCACAGTTCAAGACAATTTACAGCTTGCCTATCGATACCCTCTACCGCCGTATGTTGCAGGTGAGCGACAACATGTTTGCTGAGCAAATTTTACTCTTATGCGCCTCCCAAATCGACCCGAACAACGAAGGCATCGACGCTACGAAAGCCATTGAGCACGTTAAAAAACAGTTTTTGGCCGACCTCCCCGACGAGCCTATTTGGGAAGATGGTTCGGGCTTATCGCGCTACAATTTGTTTACGCCGCGTTCGGTGGTGAAATTATTACAGAAAATATACGCAAAAGTTCCTCAACAAGAACGCCTCTTTGGGCTGATGGCGATTGGTGGAAAAGCGGGAACCATTCGGAATCAGTACAAAAGCAAAACGCCTTTTGTTTTTGCCAAAACGGGGTCGTTGGCCAACACGTATTGTTTGAGTGGTTATCTTCGTACCAAAAGCGGCAAAACGCTGATTTTTAGCTTGATGAACGGAGCTTATATCAAAAAAACGGCCGAAATTCGTGCAGAAGTAGAGAAAATTTTGACCGAAATTCACGAAAAGTACTAGACGTAATTACAGGTATGACAGTCAACGAACACATAAAACAGTCGAATCAAGGGCGCAACGCACAGTTGTTGGAACAAAAATACGAACGCATGTCGGAGGGGCTGTTCTTATTTTTTCGGGCAACTTCATCGGTCTTTTTTCAAGACTTTGCACAGCATTTTTCGACCACCGACCCGACCCGCGTTTGGGGGTGTGGAGATTTGCATTTGCAGAATTTTGGTACCTACAAAGCCGAAAATCGCTTGGTTTATTTTGACATTAACGATTTTGATGATGCCGCTCTACTGCCCGCTACTTGGGAGCTGGCACGGATGCTCACGAGCCTTTACATCGCAGGGGAAGAGCTGGATTTGGAACCCGAAGAAAACGAACAAATGGCGCTCGCGTTTTTGGATAGTTATACCAAAACCCTGGTTTCGGGAAAACCCATCGACATTGAGAGGCGCACTGCCACAGGCATGTTGGCCGAATTTTTTGACCAACTTGAAAAACGCCGCCGCAAGGATTTTATCAAAGCACGTACCGTTAAAGTAGAAGGTGAACGCAAACTCAACCTCGAAAATGGCAAGGTGTTGCCTATATCGGCACAAAAGCGTTCGGAAATCGAAACGTTGCTAACGGCTTGGCTTCAACAACACCCCAATCCGTTTTTTACCCGTATTTGTGACATCGGTGTGCGGCTTACGGGAACGGCCAGTTTGGGTTTAGAACGTTACGTGATTTTGGTCGAAAATACGAAAGAGAAACAGTATTTGCTCGATCTCAAAGAGGCAAGAACGTCCACGCTAGCACCGCTTTTGCCGCTTTCCCAGCCTACTTGGCCTACTGAAGCCGCTCGGATTGTGGGTATCCAAAGTCGGGTCAACAATGTACTACCAACCTTGTTTTGCGAAATCGTAGGTCAGGGAAAATCGTTTGTGTTGAAAGAACTTCAACCCGAGCAAGACAAGCTAGACTTTCATTTGTGGGATGGCGAGCTGGAAACGCTCGAAGACTTGATTCGAACCACGGCCGTTATTGTTGCCTCGGGGCATTTACGAAGTGCAGGGCGTCAAGGTTCGTCGATTGCCGATGAGTTGATTGACTTTGCGAAGCAACCGCAGTGGCAGCAAGACCTACTCACGTTTTGCCGCGAATATCCTAACAAAGTTCACCAAGATTATTTCGCTTTCTGTGAAGCGCATGAAGAGGGTTTTTTTGAATGATGTCGCCCATTATTCACTTTTTTGATGAAATAGAACGGCTTCCCGAGGAAGCCAAAGCGCTCATTGCCCAAAAAGCCAAGCTTCACCGATTTGCCAAGGGAGAAATCATTTTTCAGCAAGGCCAAGTCTGCCACCATATGTTTTTTATGGTGTCGGGCTTGGCGCGCGTTTTTCACGGAAAAGAAGACAAAGAAGTGGTCGATTGGCTAGCGACACAGGGAAACCCTTTTACGGCCATCGATAGCTTTTATGCTCGGCAGCCCAGTCGATATACGATTGAAATTTTGGAAGATTCGCAGGTGTATTCCATTGGGTATGATGACTTAGAAGCACTTTGTCGGCAGTTTCACGTCGTGGAGCGCATCGCCCGTTTGGTGACAATGGAGCAGTTTTTGATTTTACAAGAACGCGTTGACATGATTCAGTTTCAAAATGCCCAACAGCGGTACGACACCTTCCTTCGCCGCTTCCCCGACCTCAGCAACCGTCTCCAACTGACGCATATTGCCTCCTATTTGGGAATTACCCTCGAAACCTTGAGCCGTATCAGGGCCAAATATTGATTTTTTGACATTTGTCAAATGAAGTGTCTGACGCTTTCCAGACTTTTGGAGGTATAAACACTCGCCACCATGGACAAAACAAAAAGCCTTCACCGAATTTCGGGAATCATCATTGCCATCTTTGCCGCAGCCCACCTTTTTAATCACGCAATGGCGTGGTATGGCATCGAAACGCACCGCGACATAATGGAAGCCCTGCGCAACATATACCGCCAGCCCGTTGTTGAGACAGTACTTCTGTTGTGTTTTGGGTTTCAAGTATATAGTGGCATGAAGCAAGCGGTGGCCCTTAGAAAAGTGCCTCATTTGAGTTTAAACGACCGTTTGCAAATGTACGCTGGTTGGGCTTTTGCGTTTTTTATTGTCCAACACATTGGGGCAGTAGTTGGGCAGCGTCTCTACTTTGGTACCAACACCGACTTCTATTTTGCGGCTCGGGTAGTGTTAGAAGCACCTTTTAAGTATTACTTTGTCCCCTATTATTTTTTGGGAATCATGGCGTTGGGTATCCACGTAGCAGCTACGCACCGTAAAAAAATCGCTGGAATGGTGGGCGAAAAGCAAGCTACGTTTCATGGTTTAGTCATTACTGCCTTGGCTTTTTTTACTGCGATACTGATTTTGTATGTTTTTATGGGAGGGCGTTATGAAATTGCTATACCTAAAGTGTAGGAAGTGTATGGAGGTTTAGCATCATGTAGCCTCACTGAGTTTTCTGTGTACTTGGAGTAATAAACCGAGACATAAAAATTTTGTATTCTGAAATATAAACTTTCAAATAGCAAGATTTTTAGATAAAAAATTGTAATATGAAACCTTTTGGTTATTTTTGAAAAAAGGAAATGACCAAAAATGATACTCCGTACCATCGAACCACAATTGTTGGAAGCATTAGAAAATATGCCTGCTGTGGCGTTATTGGGCCCACGACAGGTAGGAAAGAGTACTTTAGCCCACAAAATTGCGGATGTTTACACTCAAAAACCCAAACTACTGCTTGACTTAGAATCCGAATTCGACCGTACTAAACTCACCAATCCTGAAGCGTATCTTGCTCAATTCGGAAACCATCTCATTATCATTGACGAAGTACAACGCCAACCCGAACTTTTCAGTACATTGCGTGTGCTGATTGACCAACGCAAGCGAGCAGGCGAGCGAGCAGGTCAGTTTTTACTGTTAGGTTCTGCATCCAGAGATTTGTTGCAACAAAGTTCTGAAAGCTTGGCAGGAAGGATTCGATACATGGAGTTGAGTCCTTTTCAAATAGACGAACTACCCGAAGAGCCTTTGGAAAAACGTTGGCTCAGGGGCGGCTATCCCGATAGTTTTTTGGCACCTAATGACCAAGAGAGTTGGAATTGGCGAGGCGATTTCATCGAAACTTACGTAGAGAGAGATATTCCACAGGTAGGTTTTAGGGTTTCATCGGCTCGTATGCGGACTTTCTGGAAGATGTTGGCACAGCTGCAGGGGCAGCAAATCAATCTTTCGATGCTTGGCAAATCGCTGGAAGTGAGTCATACCACTGTCAGGAGTTATCTGGATATTTTGGGCGAGCTTTTTATGGTGAGAGAATTGCCCCCTTGGTCGGGAAATACGCGAAAGCGATTACTTAAATCACCCAAGGTGTATATCCGAGATAGTGGTTTGCTACACCGCCTCGCCATGATTACCGACCTTGACGCGCTCCTTGGGCATCCGTTAGTAGGTTTCTCGTGGGAAGGGTTTGTGATAGAAAGTATCCTCAGCCATTTGAGTAATCAATGGCAGGTTTCCTACTATCGTACCGCCGAACAGACCGAAATAGATCTTATTTTGGAAAATGCTACCGAACGCTGGGCCATTGAAATAAAAAGAAACCTAACTCCCAAAGTGCCTGCGGGCTTTATTCGGGCTGCCGAAGACATCGAAGCCACTCACCGATGGATAGTATATAGTGGTTTTGAGCAATTTCCGATGCCACACCACACTACAGCCATTGGGTTAAGGGCATTTTTGGCGCTCTTGAAACGGAGTTGACGTTGAGCAAGCCCAAAGGTGTACTTGGTGGTAAAAAGAATAGAACAGAACAGAACAAGGCAAAAACCTAAACAGATTCTATATAAAAAAAACGGGCACCTCTCAGCGCCCGTTTTTCTGTTGTATATGAAACTTTTAATGGAAGAAATCCTTCATTTTTTCAAAAAAACCTTTCTCATTTTTTCCAGGTTTAGGCTGGAAGTTGGGAGAGTTGCGGAGTTTTTCGAGCAGGGCACGTTCGTCGTTACTTACTTGTTTTGGCGTCCAAATATTGATATGAATCAACTGATCACCACGGCCGTAGCCATTGAGTTCTTTGATTCCTTTTCCTTTCAAACGCAAAATTTTGCCGCCTTGAATACCCGCTTCAATCGGTACGCGTGCTTTTCCGTCGAGGGTAGGGACTTCAACGGCTGTTCCTAATGCGGCATCAATAAAGCTAAGGTGCAAGTCATACACCAAGTTGTTGCCATCGCGCTTCAACTGCTCGTCTTCTTCTTCCTCCACGACAATCAACAAATCTCCTGCGATACCGCCACGTGGAGGCACGTTTCCTTTGCCACTCATGGAAAGCTGCATTCCGTCGGCTACTCCGCCAGGAATTTTGATGCTAATTAAATCCTCCTCTAATACCCGTCCTTCACCTGCGCAAGCTTCACAACGTTCGGTGACAATTTTTCCGTCTCCGTTACACGTAGGGCAAGTGCTGGTCGATACCATTTGGCCGAGCATCGTACTTACTACTTTACGTACTTGGCCGTTTCCGTTACACGTATGGCAGGTTTTAAGTGAGCCGCCATTTTTAGCGCCGTTGCCGCCGCAAGTGTTGCAACTTACGTAGCGTTTTACTTTGATTTTTTTATCAGCTCCTTCGGCTACTTCGCGAAGGTCTAATTTGAGTTTGATGCGGAGGTCGGTTCCACGACGGACGCGACGGCCACCGCCGCCACCACCACCGCCAAACATATCCCCAAATGGCGACGAATCGCCAAATATATCCCCAAACTGAGAGAAAATATCGTTGATGTCGAAACCTTGGCCACCGCCAAAGCCGCCGTTTCCGCCCATGCCTGCGTGCCCAAACTGGTCATAACGTTTGCGTTTTTCGGCATCACTGAGCACTCCGTAGGCTTCGGCAGCTTCTTTAAATTTTTCTTCTGCCGACGGGTCGTCAGGATTTTTGTCAGGGTGGTATTTGATAGCCAACTTACGGTAGGCTTTCTTGATTTCATCCTCCGACGCCCCTTTGCTTACGCCAAGAATTTCGTAATAGTCTCTTTTTTGTGCCATTATCTTAACTGCCCACTACCACTTTTGCGTAGCGAATCACTTTTTCGTTCAAGAAATATCCTTTTTCTATTTCGTCAATCACCTTGCCCTTTAAGTCTGCACTAGGGGCTGGGAACTGCGTAATCGACTCGTGTAGGTCCGCATCAAATACTTCCCCTTTTGCCGTCATTGGTTTTAGACCTTTGGCTTCCAGTGTTTTGGAGAACTTGTTGTAAATCAACCCAACACCTTCTTTCAACGGGGCAATTTCGTTGACCGTTTCAAAAGAAGCCATCGCGCGTTCAAAATCATCAACGACTGGCAGTACTGCCTTCATCAATTCTTCATTGGCATTTGAAATAAGGTCGAGTTTCTCTTTGGCAGTACGGCGGCGGAAGTTTTCAAAGTCGGCGTATAAACGCAAATATTTGTCTTTCAATTCCGTTACTTCTGCTTCCAATTTTTCTGTTTTGGTTACTTCCGTTTCTTGCGCTATTTCTGTAGCCTCTGGTGTAGGCGTAGTTTCTTCTGCCACAATCTCTTCGTTTTGGATTGGTTCGTTCTCGGTTGTCATATTTTTAAAAATACCTTTATTGCTCTTTTTTATAACTACAAATATCTAAAATTTCTTTGCCACAGTAGCCAAAACTGACAGATTGGCAGATGTGCAACGGGTTGCTCACAACCCGCTTGAAAGCGGCAAAGATGAAAGGGCAAAATTTAAAAATGTAAATGTGCAAAACCTCAAGTGTGCCAAGGGTTGCTCACAACCCGCTCGAAATCGCAACAAATAAAACCTCAAACAGGAAACCCCCAACCTAAAACCCGCCCTGATCGTAGAAGGTACGGCGGCGTGAAAGTTTCAAATCTCGCAAAAGGGCGGATTTGGCGCGGATTTCAAAGTTGTAGTTGTTGGCACGGAAGCCTGACCCCGCAAAAGGCGTCCAGTTGAACGACATTTCCCAGCAGTGCAAGTCGCGAATGATACCGATATTGGTAATAGAAGGTGCTTTGGCTACGACGTCAACGCCCGTCGAATACGTAAACTTCCACTTAGGAGTCAAGCTAAAGTCACCCTGCATGGTCAGGGCCTGAATGGTCGTTGCTTTGGCCAAGCCTTGTTTTGTGTATCCGAAGTTGTAACTAAAATTAACCGTCCACGGAATGTTAAAATCGACATAGGCCGCAGGATTGGCATTAATCATCCGTTGTTGTTCTTCGGTATTAGGTGTATTTGCTTTTTTAGGCTTATCGGCACCTTTGGGGGCAAACCGCGTCGAAAAGGCGATGTTTATATTTGATAATTTAGCCAACCCTTGGTTTGCCATCACCGAATACTTATTGATTTTACGTCCAACCGTACCGTAGGCCGCGTCTTGCACGTAGGCGTAGGGGTCAAAACTAGCCGAGAAGTTGAAATTCAGGTTTTTAAACAACTGGGCATTGGCCGCCATGCTGATGTCGGACATATTGAGCGAGTCGGCCATGAGGTTATACGAACCGTTCAAACTCAAGTTGTCCAAAATAGATTTTTTCTCAAACTGCTTGCCCGTAGAATCAGATTTAGGGCGGAGTTTGGCCTCAAATAAGTTGTTCAAACTCCACGAAATTGCGGCGGCGGAGGTACCTGAGGTCGTTAAGTTTCCACCTACGGTACGATAACGGTTCAAGTAACGCACTTCGCCGCGCTCATTCACCACCGTTTTTTCGTACAAATTCGACTGGTCGGGCACATAACTAATACTCGCCGAAGGAATCACGGTATGACGAATGGCCTCCAAGCGTTTGCCTTTGATAAAAAATGTTCCGTAGAGGCGGGTGTTGACGCTGGCGCTGAACGAAACGTTGTTGGCAAAATAGAACCCTTTGAGGGTATCCACTTGTACTTTGTTTCCGCTGATGTATTTGTATTGAAACTTTTGTGTAAAGGCATCACCCGACATCGAAATCCCTGGTGTGATGTTGATGTAGCGGAATAGTTTAATGTTTGGCAAAGAAATCGGGATTGAAAAACGCCCCGTAAACTGTGAGTTTTTGATAAACTGGCTGAATGTTTCGGCGTTCAACGCATACGTAGTGATGGGACTTGTACTACTTCCGACCACGTTAGAGGGAGGATTTGCCCATACAAATCCCAAGCGTGCACTCGACGTATCGGCGTACACAATGTTGTTGTTGGCCGTCAGCCCTCCGCTGAAATCCATTCCCAAACGAAAACTTTCATACCACGCACCTGTTCCACCTTTGAGGGCAAAAGGAGCAATTTGGTTGATACCGAAATTAAAATCAATGCCTGCGTCAATCGCCCCAGGGTCAATTTGTTTGCCTTCGGCATCTACTTTAGAGCGGTCGGGGAAACGCTGGTTGACGCGCACGCTAGTTCCCATTCGCGCAAATTGCCCAAACTGTTTGTTGTATTGTACCGACGACCCCGCCACGTTTTGGATGTAGCGCTGGGTGCTAAATTCGTTGAACTGGTTAAAACTATTGCTACCGATGTTGACCGAAGCACCAAAACTCGACGTCCCGCGTGTCACGGGCGTGTGCGTCCAGTTGAGACTAAAGTCATTACGTGGTTTGTTCAACACTTTGATTTCGTTTCCTTGCACGTTGCGGTTGAAGCGCAGGTTAAAGTTTCCGTTGAAACGGTATTTGACCGCATACGGCATCGCTAGTCCTATTCCCCAGCTTCCTCGGGAGTAAATCTGCCCCGTAATGCTCATGTTGATTTTATCACTAATCGCCCAGTAGTAGCCCCCGTCGCGGAGGTAGTAACCACGTCCATTGGGTTCTTCGCCGTAGGTAGGCATGATGAGTCCCGATGTACCGATTTCTTTTTTCTTAGGAATGGGGAAAAAACCAAAAGGTAAACCAAGGGGCAAAGGCACATCGGCAATTACTAAATTGAACGGCCCCGAAATGACCTGTTTTTCGGGAATGACTTTGATTTTCTTGGCCGCGATGTGGAAGTGCGGATGAGTCAGGTTACAGGTTGTATAAATCGACCCACGAATGTACATATTGTCCTCGGCGTCTTTCTTTACCGTTGTTCCACGGATATTGCCATCGCCTTGTTGGGTCACAATACCTTTAATAAATCCTTTTCTTGTCTTGAAATTATACCGCAGTTCTTTGGTGTCGTACTTTTCGCCGTTGTCCTCAAAAATAGGTTCTCCAACCCATTTTTTGGAGGTTGTGTCGTAGGTTCCTTTGGCAAAAACCTCGTTGGTTGTCCAGTTTAAGCGAATGTAATCCGCCTGTAGCACAATGGCTCCGTAGGTGACTTTGGCTTGCCCATAAAGATGCACTTCTTGGGCGGTTGGATCCATGATGGTCGAATCTTTGGCGCTATAGACCACCGTGCTTTTGAGGTCGCTTTCGGCTTGGAGGGTATCTTTTTTGGTGCTATCGGCATTGGCCATGGTGACTCCAACGCGAGGAAGTGAGGCCGAGCGCTTTTGGAGCGAATCGGGAGCTACAACGGGATTCGTTGGTTTACGAGGAAGTAACCTTTGGGCCATTAACCCAAAGTTGCCCATCAAGATTAGGGCCAAACATAGCAGCCAATGGGCGGCACTTGCGATACTCTTCTGTGTTCGTGGAGACAACTTTACAACTACTTTATTTGCAAAAGTACGGCATTCCGCGTTTTGAAGGGACGAAAGTTTGTTAAAAGTTATTAAAGCCCTTTTTTACCTCCCCTCAATTTGCTTCTCTCATCAGTAAAATCAGACGAGCCAAGTCTTAAAACGTCAGACTGTTAAACTTCGTATCTTTTATGAAACACGTCTTTGCGGGGGTGCTAGTCATCGCCTTTCTACTGTCAAGTTTCAAGCAAGCGAATTTCGATGCTCCGCCGCCAAAACATCCTAATATCCTGTGGATTACGTGCGAAGACATGAGTTATCAGTTGGGTAGTTTTGGTAATAAAATCGTCAAAACGCCCCAGCTTGATCAACTTGCCGCCGAAGGTACGCGCTACACCAACGCGTTTGCTACTGCGGGTGTGTGCGCTCCTAGCCGTTCCGCGATTATTACGGGGATGTATCAACAATCCATCGGTACCCAACACATGCGTACCTTGGCCGCTTCAGCGGTGGCTTCCGACGCCTATCCGCCTGGTTTTAAGGGTTATTCGGCGGTTATTCCTGAGTATGTCAAATGTTTTCCTGAATACTTACGGGCGGTGGGTTATTATTGTACCAACAATTCCAAAGAAGATTATCAGTTTGAAGCTCCTCCGACCGCTTGGGATGAGAGTAGCACGCGGGCACATTGGCGCAATCGCCCCGATAAAAATCAACCATTTTTTGCCGTTTTTAATTTCACTGTCACGCACGAGTCGCAGGTATGGGCGCGGTCGAAAGAGCCTTTGCTCGTCAAACCCGAAGAAGTCACCGTACCTCCCTATTACCCCGATACCCCCGAAGTTCGCCTTGATATTGCGCGGCATTTGTCGAACGCCATGGTGATGGACCAACAAGCAGGAAAAATTTTGGAACAACTTCGGGAAGATGGTCTTGCCGACAATACCATCGTATTTTTCTTTTCCGACCACGGCGACGGCCTTCCCTACGTCAAGCGCGAAGTGACGCAGCGCGGTTTGCGGGTTCCTTTTATTGTTAAAAATCCGTTTGTTCCCCAAAACCAACGAGGAAAAGTAGATAACCAACTGATTAGCTTCGTTGATTTGGCACCGACGTTGCTGTCGTTGGCGCACATTCCTATTCCCAAACATTTGCAAGGGCAGGCATTTTTGGGAGAACAAAAAGCCAAAAGCCCACGGAAGTTTGTATTTGCCGCCCGCGACCGCATGGACTCGGAATACGACCGCGTACGAAGTGTACACGATGGGCGTTATCAATACCTCCGCAACTACATGCCCGAAAAACCGTACTACCAGAATATTCGCTACCGATTGCAACAACCGTCGATGCAATCCATTTTAAAACTCAAAGAAGCAGGCCAGCTCAATGCTACGCAGCTACGGTGGTTTAGTCCCAGCAAGCCTAACGAAGAATTGTACGACTGCCAAAGCGACCCCCACCAATTTGTCAACCTTGCCGATGTGGCTCAGTATCAGCAAAAATTAAAAGAAATGCGGGGCATCTATGACCGTTGGCTTCAACAAGTAGGCGATAAAGCCGCCGAACCCGAAATGGAAATGGTCGGTCGATGGTGGGGTGGGAGCGACAGCCCTCCGCAAACGCAAATCCCGATTATCTCCGTCAATTCTTCTAAAATTGCATTAACTTGCGCCACCAAAGGAGCCTCAATTGGGTACAAAAAACACTGGAAAGATGCCAGCTGGCAGGTTTATAGCCACCCTTTAGAGCTATCCCAAGGCGATTCGCTGTACGTGATTGCACAGCGGATTGGTTATCGACGTAGTGGAATTGTCATTTATCCTCAATTATAAACCCACGTTCAAACCCAAATCACTATTACTATGTCAAAAACTCAAGTAGCCGTAGTAGGTCTTGGCTTTATCGGGCCAGCCCACATCGAAGCTCTACGGCGTTTGCCCGACGTTGAAGTAGCAGGTATCGCCGATTTCTCGGCCGAAATCGCCCAAGCCCGTGCCCAATCGCTCGGCACAGCCGCTTACGATTCGTTTGACGACCTTCTTCGCGACGATTCTATTGAGTGCGTTCACATTTGTACGCCAAACTTTCTCCACTATGAGCAAGCCAAAAAAGCGTTGTTGGCGGGTAAAAATGTGGTTTGCGAAAAACCACTTGCCACCACCACTGCTCAAGCAGAAGAATTGGTAGAGTTGGCCGATAAATTGGGCTTGGTTAATGCCGTTCACTTCAACCTTCGCTATTACCCGTTGATTCGTCAGATGAAAACGATGCGTGAAAAAGGCGAACTCGGCGATATTTATTCGGTACAAGGTAGCTATTTGCAAGACTGGCTTTTCTTACCAACCGACTACAACTGGCGTTTGGAACCTTCGCAATCGGGTGACTCACGTGCCGTTGCCGACATTGGTTCGCACTTATTCGACCTGATTGAGTACATCACGGGGCTTCACATCACCGAAGTAATGGCAGATTTCAATACGGTTCACAAAACGCGTATGAAACCTAAGAAGGCTATCGCAACCTATTCAGGCAAATTGCTCCAGGCTTCTGATTACGAAGAAGTACCTATCACTACGGAAGATTTTGCCTCGATTTTGTACCGTTTCGACAACGGCAACACGGGCGTAGCCACCGTAAGTCAGGTATCGGCAGGGCGTAAAAACCGCTGTACGCTCGAAATCAGCGGTGCAAACCAAACTTTCAACTGGTGCTCAGAAACTCCTAACGAAGTATGGATGGGGCGTCGTGAAGTAGCCAACCAAGTATTGTTGCGCGACCCTGCCCTTGCCCACGAAGAAGCACGTGCTTTGATGACGTTCCCAGGTGGCCACAACGAAGGTTTCCCTGATACGTCGAAGCAGTTGTTCAAAGAAGTATATGCGGCAATTCGCAACGGAAAACCAGCCAATCCAACGTATCCAACGTTTGCAGACGGCTTGCGTGAGCTTCGCCTTTGCGACAAAATCGTAGAAAGTAGCCGCGAGCGCCGTTGGGTAACTGTGTAGCCGCTGATTAATTTGAAAATTAGCTAATTCGACAAATTTCTCATTTTCAAATTACCACATTTTCAAACTGTTGAATTAATATTTCCGTAACTTTGCGGAGAAAATAGTATTTTTACATCGTACCGCCACTGACCTTTATTCCTCTCTTTCAGGAGTTTGAAGCCAGCGGCAGTACGATTTTTTTGTTAAGTAAATAGAGAGAGACATCACAATGGAGCCACTAAAGATTGCCATTTTGGACATGTACGATGGGTATGCCAACGAAGGAATGCGTTGTATCAAAGCCATCACGGAGCGTTTTGTAAATCAAGAAGGAATGGAGGCAACCTATGAGGTATTTGATGTGCGCCAAAAATGCGAAGTGCCTGATTTGAGTTTCGATATTTTTATTTCTTCGGGAGGGCCAGGCAATCCTCAACCAGTGGGCGAACCGTGGGAAAAACCTTTCTTTTTGCTCCTTGACCAGATTTGGCAATACAACCGCCAACCGCACCATCCCCGCAAAAAACACCTTTTTTTGATTTGTCACTCCTTCCAAATGGCGTGTTTGCACTGGGGCGTTGGATTGGTTTGTAAGCGCGGCTCGACTTCTTTTGGGATATTTCCGATGACCAAAACACACTTCGGCCAGAAAGAACCGTTTTTCAAAAACTTGCCTGATCCATTTTATGCCGTTGACTCGCGCGACTTTCAGGTGATTGAGCCTAATCATCATCATTTAGAACGGATTGGCGCAAAAATTTTGGGGATCGAAAAAGAACGTCCGCACGTGGCGCATTTGGAAAGAGCAGTGATGGCGGTACGCTTTTCTCGTGAAGTATTTGGGACGCAATTCCACCCCGAAGCCGACGCCGAAGGGATGCTTCGTCACTTCCAAAAAGACGAAAAACGCGAAGGAATCATCAAAAACCACGGGGAAGAAAAATACAACGACATGGTAACTCACCTCCAAGACCCCGACAAAATCATGCTTACCGAGGCGTCTATTATTCCTACTTTTCTCCAAAACGCCGCCGAACAACTCAGTGCGAATGTCGTAGTTAGCATGCAAAGTGAGATGAATGTCGAGGTCAGAATGTAGCGTGTCGAATGAAGTTTTATTTGGAGAAATTGATTTGTTGATTATTTTTGGTTGATTATCGAACTTCAAACAAGATGCAAGAGCTTATTTTTATCGTCGAAGAAGATGTTGAGGGTGGATATACAGCCCGCGCATTGGGTGAAGCTATATTTACTCAGGGAGATACTGTGGAGGAGCTTAAAGAGATGATTAAAGATGCCATCGACTGTCATTTCGATTCTCACGAGGCTAAACCCAAGCTTATTCGCCTTCACTTCGTAAAAGATGAAGTTTTTGCAATTTAAATGAAGACTCCCAGAGATATAACAGGTGAACAGCTAATAAAACAGTTGAGGAAACTAGGATATGAAGTCGTACGACAAACTGGGAGCCATGTTCGGATTAGAACACAACAAAACGGTATTCATCAAGAAACAATTCCTCATCATTCCCCCTTAAAAATAGGCACATTGAATGCAATCTTAAACTCAGTTGCGTTGCATTTTAAACTTTCGAAAGAAGAACTTTTGGCTATTTTGTTTGGATAAACCTTTTAGTTCCTATGATTACACAACTTCGACAAACGTACAACGCAGCTTTCAGCGAGGAAAAATACAACGAATTTGTTGCGGGCATTCACACCGATTGGCCCAATCAACTCGAATTTAGGGTAGCAGAAACGCCCGTTTTTGTGCCAAAAGCCTTAAAAAATAAGCTCATTGAAGCCTGTGAATCGTTTGTGGATGTGATTGTGGGAAGCGAGTTTAAAAACCAAACCGAACCCGCCATTCCTGCTGACCAAAACGTACCAAACGAAAATAATCATAGCTCATTTTTGGCCATTGATTTTGCCATTTGTAAAGACGCACAAGGTGAGCTTGTGCCTCAGCTAATAGAATTACAGGGCTTTCCGTCGGTTTTTGGGTTTCAAAGCTACGTCACCGAGAAGTTTCGCGATTATTTCCCGATTCCTGCCGACTTTAGCAATTATTTCAGCGGGGTGCGTACGCAAGCGGAGTACATTGCCAAGCTGAAAGAAGTAATTGTGGGCAACGAAAACCCCGAAAATGTCATTTTGCTGGAAATTTATCCAGAACAACAAAAAACCCGCATCGACTTTGCCGTAACGGAAGCATTTTTGGGGGTAAAAGCAGTTTGTTACACAAAAATCAAAAAGCGTGGACGGGAATTGTTCTACGAAAAAGACGGCCGCGAAATCCAAGTCAAACGTATATATAACCGCTTAATTTTTGATGACTTGGGTAATTTCCCTGACCTTCAAACGGAATTTAACCTTACGGATGATGTGGACGTGACTTGGGTAGGGCATCCCAACTGGTTTTTTCGCATCAGTAAATACACCCTTCCATTCCTCAAATCTCCCTACGTACCCGACACCCGCTTCTTGAGCGAATACGGTGGGCAATTTCCTGCCGATTTAGAAAATTATGTCCTCAAACCTCTGTTCTCATTTGCAGGAAGCGGCGTAAAAATCCACGTTTCTCTCGAAGACTTATCATCGGTTGCTGACCCTGAAAATTGGATTTTACAGCGAAAGGTGGCTTACGAGCCGATCATTCAAGCCTTGGATGGGCTGGTGAAATGTGAGATTCGGATGCTTTATGTATGGGAAGACAATGCCCCACGCCCACAGTTGCTCACAAGCTTGAGTCGTTTGAGTCGCGGTGAAATGATTGGCGTTCGCTTCAACAAAGACTTTACGTGGGTAGGTGGGAGCACCTGTTTTTACGAACCTGACTAAGTATATCTGCTAAGTACAACTAACTTTTGACACGGTAAAGCTTTGACTTTTCGGTAATTGTGCGTTATGTTTGTGTTACCAAATAGTCGTTTTCCACACAAAAGAGTATTGTATGCCAAAACTGGCCAAGAAAACTAAGCAGGACTATTTCCTGTCAGTGGATGATTTGTTAAGTATAAACTTCTCAGACAATCTCATCGTACTTTCGTGTCGTTTTTTTAGTCCATTTTGGTCTAACAACACCTCCTTTGTGTAATTTTTATCGTATCCAAAGTATTGCTTAAAGAATTCGATTGGAACAAGGTTCTAATTTGGTACTTTTTTTATTTATTAACTCTAACAAACTAAACTGTATGAGACACATTTTACGTGTAAGCCTATTAGTGGCTACGTGCTTGTCGGTTCTTCTGGCAAGAGCGCAAGACAAGATGGTGACAGGGAAAGTCACCTCGGCAGAAGATGGGGTAGGAATGCCTGGTGTCGCTGTTGCCGTTAAAGGCACAACCAAAGGGACTAACTCTGACGCTGAAGGAAACTATCGGTTGGCCGTTCCTGACAATGCAACGTTGGTTTTCAGTTTTGTGGGCTTTACCATTTCTGAGGAAAAAGTAAACGGCCGCTCAGAAATCAACATTCAGCTAAAACCTGAAACAAGAAGTTTGAGCGAAGTCGTTGTAACGGGATACGGCTCACAAATTAAGCGTGAGTTGACGGGAAACATCGCCAAAATTCGCCCTGCTGACATCCAAGACATGCCTGTTAATACCTTCGACCAAGCCATCCAAGGTAAGGCTGCTGGGGTACAAGTAACGGCAGGTTCGTCGAAGCTAGGGCAGGCGATTCAGGTACGGGTACGTGGTAACTCGTCGGTATCGGCTTCTAACCAGCCTTTGTACGTATTGGATGGAATTCCAGTAACGACCCAAAACTTGAGTAACAACGGTGGGGCAACCAACCCATTGGCGGATATTAACCCGCAAGACATTGAGTCGATTGAGGTATTGAAAGATGCCTCTGCGGCAGCCATTTATGGTTCGCGCGCGGCCAATGGCGTTGTGCTTATCACCACCAAACGTGGTAAGTCGGGACGGACAAACATCAACTTCGGGTATCAATTTGGTTCAAGCAAGCCAACCAAGCAAGTGAAGTTTTTGAATACGGAACAGTATTTGAAACTATACCGTCAAGCGGCTGCTAACTCGGATCGTATCGACGGTATTGACCCTAAAGACCCAGATTCGTACACGGCTTACATGGAAGATTTCTTCCAAACCCAAAGCTTAGGAACATTTGGTACTGCCAACCAAGCAAGTACTGACTGGGGTGGATTGGCGTACCAAAAAGCACCAATGAGCCAGTATGACTTAAATATCAGCGGAGGAAATGACAAAACTTCGTTCTTTGTGTCGGGACAATTGCTTGACCAAAAAGGGATTTTGATTGGCAACGCCCTCAACCGTATGTCGGGTCGTGTTAACCTCGACCAAAAAGTATCTGATCGTTTCCGCATGGGAATCAACATGAGCATGGCCCGTACGTTGAACAATCGTTTGTCGGGCGACCGCCAATTTGACAACCCGATTCAGATGGTGGCTTTGCCTCCAATGACGCCACAAAACGACCCAGAAACGGGTCTTCCAGTAGGAACGCCTCCAGGTGATATTTCGATTCCTGTGTATTATAACCCCCTTATCAACATTGGCAATGCCTACTACAATACAACGGTTAGCCGCAGTATTAGCAGCATATATGGCCAGTTGATGATTGCAAAAGGATTGAATTTCCGTTCTGAACTAGGGGTGGACGTACTGAACCAACAAGAAGAGTCGTACTACAACAGTAAAACACAACGTAATTTCGGTGCACCAAACGGTTTGGGCGAAAATGCCTTTACGCGGGTTGAAAACTACAACACCAACAACTACTTTACGTACAATAACAGTTTCGGAAAACATACCATCGACGGTACATTGGGGATGTCGTATCAGCAATCACAAGAGAAATTTGCCCTTACTCAAGGCCAAGATTTTCCTTCGGATGCGTATCGTATGATTGCGAGTGCGGCTCGTAAAACAGCGGGTACTTCTACCGAAACCAATTTCCGTTTCTTGTCGTATTTTGCCCGTGCTAACTACAAATTCAACGACCGTTACCTCTTAGGATTGAGCGCACGTATCGACGGTTCGTCACGTTTCGGACGCGACAGCCGCTACGGTTTCTTCCCTGCGGTTTCGGCAGGTTGGGTACTTTCGGAAGAAAGCTTCTTGCAAAACAATCCTGTTATCAGTTTCTTGAAAGTTCGGGCAAGTTACGGACGGACAGGTAACGCCGAAATCGGAAACTTCCCACAACTTGGACTATACACGGGAGATGCTGCTTACGCAGGTTTGCCAGGTCAACGCCCTTCGCAGTTGGCTAACCCCGATTTGAAATGGGAAACGTCAGACCAAGTTGACATTGGTATCGACTTTGGTATCCTCAATAACCGCATCAGTGGAGAAATTGACTACTACAACAAACAAACTTCAGGACTTTTGTTGAACGTAAACGTACCAGGTACGACTGGTTTTACGACCCAAGTGAAAAACGTAGGTCGCTTGGAAAACAAAGGAGTAGAGTTTGTATTAAATACTGATAACCTAGTAGGGGCATTCAAGTGGAAAACAAGCATCAACTTGGCCGCTAACCGCAACAAAATCACCGATTTGCAAGGGCAAATTATCGAAGCGGGTCTTAACAGCATGAGCCGCGCCGTAGAAGGACAACCACTCGGGACATTTTTTACCGCCGAATATGCGGGCGTAGATCCTGCCAACGGAGACGCCCTTTGGTATAAAAATGTGACAAATACCGATGGTACAATCGACCGTAGCACGACCAACAGCTATAACCAAGCACAACGCGTCGTAGTAGGCAATCCGCAGCCCAGACTCCTTGGTGGTTTGACAAACACGTTTAGCTACAAAGGATTTGACTTGAGTATCTTCTTCAATGGCGTGTTTGGAAACAAACTCAATTTCTACGGCGTAGGACGTTTCTCTTCAGCCAATGCTCGTTTTGAAGATAACCAAACGGCAGACCAGCTGGATTCTTGGACAAAAGAAAATCCAAACGCAAAATTCCCAGAAGCACGTTTGTTCTTCAACAACGGTGCGCAACCTTCAAGCCGTTTTATCCAAGATGGTTCGTTTGTTCGTTTGCGTAACGTGACACTTTCATACAGTTTGCCAAAATCATTGTTGAACAAAGCGAAAATCAACAGTGTGCGTTTGTTCTTGACGGGTCAGAACTTGTTGACCTTCACGAAATACACAGGTTGGGATCCAGAAGTAAATGCCGACGACATCGTAACCAACATTGCGCAAGGCTATGACTTCTATACGGCACCTCAAGCGAAAACCATCACGGGGGGTATCAACATTGGTTTCTAATTTTTCAACACTTTGATTTTTCACACAATGAATACATCCATTAAATCTTTTGTACTTGCAGGCTCAGTAATGCTTTTGAGCGCTGCCTGTGCCAACCGACTCGATGTACAGCCGACTCAAAGTATCGACGAATCGACGGCCTTGGCAACCGAACAAGACGTAAACGTAACCCTTGTAGGGGCTTACGATGGTATGAGTAGCATAAATGTATATGGTGGTGCTTTCCAATATACGGGCGACCTTCTTGGTGATGACCGAGAAGTAGTTTTCGGTGGAACGTTTACTACCTTAGACGAGCTTTGGCGTAAAACAATTACCCCTGGTAACTCCCAAACTACGCTCACTTGGAACAACTCGTACGCCGCGATTAACCGTGCCAACAACGTGTTGAGTGCCCTCGACAAAGTAAGCACTGCTAACCGAGGTCCCGTTGAAGCGCAAGCTCGTTTTATTCGGGCGGCGATTTACTTTGAACTCGTACGCTTGTATGCCAAAGCTTGGGGTGACGGCGATAATGCGGCCAATTTAGGCGTACCGTTGGTGTTGAACCCTACGCGTTCGGTCACTGACGAAGATTACAAAGCGCGTAACAGTGTCGCAGAAGTGTATGCCCAAATCATTGATGACCTGACAAAGGCGGAGCAATTGGCCAAATACCCGCCTGCCATTGCTCTTTTGGCACGGGTTTATTTGATGCAAGGAAACAATGCCTCTGCGCGTGATGCGGCCAACCGCGTTATTGCCTCAGGATTATTTGAACTTGAAACTGATTTTGCCAATGCCTTTGTTGACGACAATGCCGAGAGCATTTTCAGCATCGTAGTAACCGATCAGGATGGTGCCAACGACATGAATACGTACTATGCTTCTGCCTTGAACCAAGGTCGTGGAGATATTCGAGTTCAGACAAAACATTTGGCTCTTTACGAAGCAAACGATATTCGTGGTAAATTCTTCAATACAAGCAACGCAGGTTCACGTACATTTACCAGCAAATTCAACGACCGTTTTGGCGATGTACCCGTGCTTCGTTTAGCAGAAATGTACCTTATCCGTGCGGAAGCAAACTTCCGTTTAGGAACGACCGTAGGCGCAACGCCTTTGGCCGACATCAACATGATTCGTGTTCGGGCAGGTTTGGCGCCAGTTGCGTCACTTACTCTAGCCGCCATCCTGAAAGAACGTAAACTGGAATTAGCGTTTGAAGGTCAACAAATTCACGACATCAAGCGTACCAAAGGAACGGTAGGGACAACGGTTTTTAGCGCCAATAACTTGGTTCTTCCGATTCCGCAACGCGAGATTGATACGAACAAAAAATTAGTACAAAACCCAGGCTATTAATTACTTGGGAGTTTCTTTATCAACAATTTGAAGAGTAGTTCAGACACGTCGCATATTAATTTGTGCGACGTGTTTATTTTATTCGTAAATCGCTTTTTGATACCATTGTTTTGAATAGTATGACGAATCGTCACGAGCTTTTTTATAATTACCTCGCCCAAACGTCTGATTTTCCGCTCGCCCTCGACATCGACCGTGCGGAGGGCATTTATCTGTACGGTGCCAACGGCGAAAAATACGTCGATATGATTTCGGGGATTGGAGTTAGCAACGCAGGCCACCGACATCCCCACGTGCTGAAAGCCATTCACCAGCAGCTCGATAAATACATGCACTTAATGGTGTACGGGGAGTACATCGAAACGCCCCAAGTGAAGTTGGCAGAGGCGCTGGTCCAGACCTGTAAGGTTCCGCGCGAGACCTGTAAGGTTTCCAAAAACCTTACAGGTCTGGAGCCATTAGACAACGTCTATTTCACCAACTCAGGCGCGGAAGCAGTCGAAGGAGCCATGAAACTCGCCAAGCGCTTTACGGGGCGCAGCGAAATCATTTCATGTTTCAATGCGTATCATGGCAGCACCCAGGGTGCACTGAGTTTGGCAGGGGCTGAGTTTTTCAAACGCAATTTTCGACCATTGCTTCCCGATGTTCGTCACATTCGTTTTGGCGTATTGGAAGACCTTTCCCTAATCACGACCCGAACGGCGGCCATCATCATCGAAGTGATTTCGGGCGAAGCAGGTGTGCGGGTTCCCGACGTTGCGTACCACCAAGCCTTGCGCGCGCGTTGTACCGAAACGGGCGCGTTGTTGGTCTATGATGAAATTCAGACGGGATTTGGTCGAACGGGCACCTTCTGGGCGTTTGAGCAATTTGGGGTCGTACCTGATATTTTGTTGTGTGCCAAAGGCATGGGAGGCGGAATGCCCATTGGGGCGTTTATTTCGTCCAAAAGCATCATGGCAGTTTTTAAAAACAATCCCATTTTAGGCCATATCACTACCTTTGGTGGACATCCTGTAAGTTGTGCTTCTTCGTTGGCTACCCTAGAAGTGATTCAGTCAGAAGGGCTTGCTGAAAGCGCTGTCGCTAAAGGGCAGCTTATTCGCGGGTTGTTACAGCATCCTTCCATCAAAGAAATTCGGGGGAAAGGACTGATGTTGGCGGTCGAATTTGAGTCGTTTGAAGTACTAAAACCCATCATTGACCGCGCGATATTGCGGGCAAAACAGGGCACGGGAGTAATCACCGATTGGTTTTTGTTTTGCGATAACTCCATGCGGATTGCCCCGCCGCTTGTCATCACGGAGGCCCAAATTAGGGAAGCGTGTAATATCATTTTAGAAGCAATAGATTGACAAATTTTAATACCTTTGTGGCCTCAATCTACCAATCATCTACCAGTATATATTGACGGGCAAGTTGTCCGTACCACAAATCAAATGGATACCCGATTTTTAGGAGTGGGCGTAGCTTTAGTTACCCCCTTCGACACCAACCACGATATTGATTACACGGCGCTCAAAAAACTCATTGATTTTGTAAGCGAAGGCGGTGTAAACTACCTTGTTGTCCAAGGTACAACGGGCGAAACCTCCACTACTACTGCTCAGGAGAAGCTCGATTTGTTGAAGTTTGTTCAAGATAATAACTCCAAAAAGCTCCCAATAGTATATGGTTTAGGTGGCAACAACACCCGTGCTGTGTTGGAAACATTGAAACAAACCGACCTTTCGGGAGTAGATGTTATTTTGTCGGTATGTCCTTATTACAACAAGCCTTCACAGCGTGGTTTGATTGCCCACTTTACGGCCATTGCCGACGCGAGTCCTGTGCCTGTGTTGTTGTATAACGTACCAGGACGTACGGTGGTAAACATGAAAATAGAAACCATCGTAGAACTCGCCAAACATCCTAATATCATTGGTATCAAAGATGCGTGTGCCAATTTTGACCAATACATGGAGTTGGCTAAACTGTGCCCAAGCGACTTTTTGTTGATTTCGGGAGATGATAACCACGTTTCACCCATGATTAGTATTGGTTGGAAAGGCGTTATTTCGGTGATTGCCAACGCTTTCCCGAAAGAATTTACCGAAATGACGTGGCACGCCCTCGAAAATCGTCCCGACGAAGCCGCCGCAATTCAGTATCGTTTCTTGGACATGGACGGCCCATTGTATGCAGAATCAAATCCTGTAGGCATCAAAAAGTGCCTCGAAATCAAAGGGATATGCAGCAGCGAAGTGCGTTTGCCATTAGTCAAAGCTTCTGACGAACTTGGCGTACAACTTACAACCATTATGACCCGCGAAGGGTTGCTGTAGTAGATAACTATTTTCCCGATATACGAAAAGAGGCTGTCCCACAAGGACAGCCTCTTTTCGTATATTTTTTGGTGAAAACCACACTACGGCAACATAAACACCGCGTTGGAGAACAACAACTTACCGTTGTACCAAAAACCACGGAAAAGTGGGTTGTTGGCGATGTAAACTATTTTACCACGACCTACTTCTTCTACACCAAGGAAAAGAGAGTTAGGGAGTTTTTCCTTCACATTCTTACCCGTAAAACCAGCTACGTAGCCCTCTTTTTCGCTTTTTAAGTAGCCAACGTTCCAGCCGTTTTTCAAGAATTCGTAGTTATAAACGTTGTTGACAAGGGCAAAATAGTGGTCAGGGAATCCAAAGGCCAATGGGTGCGAATTGTCCAATTTGATTTTATAGATACTTCCTGGCGATTCGTCTGACACCGACTCACGCTCGCGGTTGGCAAACGCTTTCAGGTTATCGTCATCGTTCTTTTTGTCTGACTTTTTGCTGTCGTCTTTTTTGTTTTTCAAGCCAAAGCCTTCTTTGTCTGCCAAAAGCCCAGTAGCATTTTCCAACAAAATCAAACGACCACCGCTGCGGAGCCATTCGCGCAAGGCAGGGAATTGACTTTCACGAATAAGTGAACCAAAGCCCGATGGGACAATCAATACGTCCAATTTTGCAAACGGAATCCCTGCGCCAAAACGGCTGTTTGGGTCGATGAGCGTCAGCGGGTAGCTGAGTTCTTGATCGAAGAAATGCCAAATTTCGCCTACGTTGGTCGCCGTGGTACCCTCACCTGCTAGAAGCCCAACCCGTGGCGTTGTTTTGAGGTTATAGACATAGTCAGAGCCAAAGTCAGAGCCTTTAGAAGCCGCCCCGCTTTCAGTGGCGCTGAGTGCTACCCCAAACTTAGTGGCTTCGGTTTGTACAATCTTGTCGAACGAATCACCTAGCCCTTCGTTTCCTGCCCGGGTGATAATGAGCGTACCTGCGGCATAGGTTTTGCCGCCCATGTCAAACGTTTTTTCTGCTGCCCGAACCCGTACTTTTTGTTTTGCAATGGCGGCCAAAAATTTGGCATCTTCCGCCGATTTCCACGATACAATGTAAGCGTAAGGCTTTCCGTTAATCGCAGGTTGTGGGCTGCTGGCAGGTGCTTGTGGGTTAGGGGTGAGTCGCTCTTTTACGCCGTATGTTTTGGCACCGTACGCCAACGGCACGCACCAAGACGTAATATCGTAAGTGACCGAATCTTCAAGCATGGGTTTGATTTCAAACAAAATCTTCAACAGGTTCGACTTGGGTTGGTAAGCACTGATGACCAAGTCGCCCGCTTCAGTTTTAAAAGACTCGTCTTTCTGAGTCAAATAGTTGTAGCCAGTCAATGCACGGCTGTCGTTGGCGTATCCGTAGCGGATTTGGTTTTTATCCAACAACGTTTTCAACGCTTTTACGCGGCCTTCATCGCCTGCTGTTTTTACAACGTACGATTTATAAAGGCCAATGGGGCTATTTTGGTTGCGGTCGTAGAATTTCACAAACTCTTCTACTACTTTTCCCGAACGGTCAGCGATGGCTTCCATGGTGGCAATACTCGCCGCCGATACGTGCGCCACGCGGTGGGTCAAGCGAAGGGTATCTCCTTCATCGGGGCGCTCGTAGGCCAATCCAGCGATGCCGCCGCCACCTTGCTCGTAAGTCATGGCAATCGCACCGTTGTAAGTAGGCCAAGTATCACCATAACTTGGGTAAAACAAATCAAAACGCTCGCGGGTATAATAGAGCCAGCTGTTGCGGTCAAAGTAACGTTTGTTGTATGTACCAATCACTTCCTGCATTTCGCGTTGCCACGGCGTGATGTCCTCGTGGTAAGGCTTGGCTGATGGGGCAAAATAGTACGGGCTGTTGGGACCCATTTCGTGGAAGTCGCCGTGTACTTGCGGCATCCATTGTTGAAACGTCGCCACGAGTTGTTGCATAATCTCTTGGGTCTGCCACGCCCAGTCGCGGTTGGGGTCAAACAAGTAGTGGTTCCAACGTCCTCCTGGCCAAGGCTCGCCGTGTTCCCAAGCGGATGTGTTGGCATTGGCGGTCACACCTACTTTTTGGTTGTACCAGTTGACGTAGCGGTCGTGGCCGTCGGGGTTAAGGCAAGGGGCCAAGATAACCACGGTGTTTTTTAGAATCTTGTCGGCTACCGCTCCACCTGCCAACAATTCGTGCAATACTTTGGGAAATGCGGCCGAATTGGTTACTTCGTTTCCGTGCACGTTGTAACTCATCCACACAATCGCAGGCCGCGTTTTGCTGGTTGGTTGCCCAGCCATCAAACCGATGCTCTTGAGGTTGTCGGTACGGATTTGGTCTAGGTTTTTAATGTTTTCTTCCGAACTCACGACGACCATCATCAGTGGACGTTTTTCAAATGTTTGTCCGTACGACATCAATTTTACTTTGGCAGGCACTTGCTGCGATACGTGCACAGCATACTGATAAAGACGGTGGGTAGGTACCATTTGCTCCCCTGGCGCAAAGCCAAAGAACTGCGTAGGAGATTGAAGTTGGGCCAGAGCCTGTAAGCTCAGAAGTAAGCCCGTCAAAAACAATAGTGGTTTTCTCATGGAGGTTTTAGTTGAGATGAGTTGTAACAAATGATTAGTTTGGGACAACAATTAAAAATGAATGGCCAAAAATACGCAAACTTTAAAGATACCGTAAAATTATTGGACGAGCCCGAAAGAAAAAGCGATGTAGCTGCTTTTAATAGAAAACTAATCCAGCTCTTTTTATGAACTCTCGTCGCGATTTCCTTCGCCAAGTGGGCGGTTCGGCCCTTACGTTATCATTGGCTACTACTACTTTTCCCGAACAAGCACACGCTTTACCCGCCGACGGCAAGCAACTTGGCGTGGCTTTGGTAGGATTGGGGAGCTACGCCGACCGCGTAGCTACGGCTATGAAAGATTGTAAGTTGGCAAAACTCATAGGGGGTGTCACAGGAACCCCTACTAAAATTGATACCTGGAGCACCAAGTTTGGACTGGACAAGGCCAATTTTTACAGCTACCAAAATTTTGAACAAATCAAAGATAACCCTGCCATCGACGCGGTGTATATAACGCTTCCTAACTCTATGCACCACGAATACGTGATTCGGGCGGCCAAAATGGGGAAGCACGTGATTTGTGAAAAACCAATGTCGGTAACGGTCAAAGAAGCTGAAGAGATGATTGCCGCCTGCAAAAAAGCAAATGTGAAGCTCTATATTGGGTATCGTTTACACTTTGAACCCTATACCCGTGAACTGATTCGCTTGCGTAAATCGGGCGAATTAGGAAAGATTTTGCACGTAAATACCTACGACGGTTTCAAAATTGGTGACCCCAAACAGTGGCGCCTCAAGAAAGCCTTAGCGGGTGGTGGGGCCATGATGGACGTGGGCATTTACTGCATCAATGGGGCGCGTTACGCCACGGGAGAAGAACCGATTTGGGTATCGGCGGAAGAAACCAAAACCGACCCTGTTAAATTCAAGGAGGTTGACGAAACCATCACTTGGCAAATGGGCTTCCCAAGTGGGGCGATTGCGTCGTGCGTGACTACCTATAATTTCAACAACTTAGAACGATTGTATGTCATCGGGGAAAAAGGCTTTGTCGAGCTTAGTCCCGCGTTTGGCTATGGCCCTATCAAAGGCCGTACTCACCAAGGCGCAATGAGTTGGGACACCACCAAAATGCACCAAACGTGGCAAATGGACGGTTTGGCCGATTGTATCCTCAATGGTAAACCCGACCCAAATATGACGGGCGAAGAAGGACTGAAAGACATGAAAGTGATTGAGGCGGTTTATAAGTCTATTGCAGCTGGGGGTAAAAAGGTGTCGGTGGTTTAACCTGATTTCGGTCAGACGATAGTCAGACCGCTAGGGCAGTTGCAAGTAAAAAATGCTAAGTGCGGTCTGACTGTCGTCTGACCTTGGTCTATAAACAAATGACCGCTAGTCTGACTGTCGTCTGACCAATGTTTGGCGACAGTCAGAATTAACGAATTGTAAAACCATATTCATTAAACGTACCTAAAACTTCATTTGAGCTTAACTTTTGCGTGAAATAGGGGTAATACCACGAAGCTATTTTTGCAGCTTAATCCATTTCGTTATATGCAAAAGATACTTTTACCCCTCACGCTATTGTTGTTTGTATATGCTTGTGCCGATCACCGTCTCGACCCTGCATTCAATGAAAACCCCGCTACTTTTGCCGAAATTGCAAGCATTGATATCGGTGACACAGGCGCTGCCGAGATTAGCGCGTATGATCCCACTACTGGGCGCTTGTTTGTGGTCAATAACAGTACCGTTAACAAAATTGACATCCTAGAAGTAGGAGCGAATGGCCAGCTCAAGGTCATCGGAAATATCAGCATGGCTCCGTACGGCGGAGCTGTCAATAGCCTTAGCATTTATAATGGTAAATTAGCGGCCGCTATTGAGTCATCTACCAAAACGGATCCAGGCAAGGTTGTGGTATTCAACACCATTGACCAAAAAGAAGTAAAAGTTATCCCAGTAGGTGCTTTGCCTGACATGGTAACGTTTTCGCCCGATGGTCGTTTTATTCTTTCTGCCAACGAAGGCGAACCCAACGACGCCTACACCATCGACCCCGTCGGAAGCATTTCTATCATTTCGGTGGATGACAATTATTCGGTAAAAACCCTCGATTTCTCAGGTTTTGCTCCTCAGCAAGCAGCCCTTAGAGCCCAAGGGTTGCGTATTTTTGGACTCAACGCCAGTTTTGCCCAAGACATTGAACCCGAATACATTACTGTCTCGGATGATTCAAAAACAGCTTGGGTGACGTTGCAAGAAAACAACGCCATTGCCAAAATTGACCTAACGTCAAAAACGATTACCACCATTTTCCCTTTAGGCTTCAAAAATTATAACCTTGACGAAAACGCCATCGACGTGAGCGATCAAGACAATGCCATTGCCTTGAAAAAATGGCCAGTTTTTGGTATGTATCAGCCCGACGCCATTGCCGTTCTAGAGTCAGGTGGTGTGCCTTATCTTTTCACGGCCAATGAAGGTGACGCCCGCGAATACACTGGTTTTTCTGAAATCCGTCGTGTCAATCACAGTTCAATAATACTCGACCCGACGGCTTTCCCTAGTGCTGCTACTCTTAAAACTAATGCTCAGATGGGACGCCTTAATATCACAACTACCCTTGGCAATACCGACGGCGACAATGATTATGATGCGCTTTATTCGTTGGGAGCACGTTCGTTTAGTGTATGGAACGGAAATACGGGTGCTCAGGTATTTGATAGCAAAAATGAGCTTGAAGTACGCAGCATTGCTGCGGGAGTTTATGACGATGCCCGTAGCGACGACAAAGGCGTTGAGCCTGAAGGTATTGCCATTGGCCAAGTAGGGGCTCGTAAAGTAGCTTTTGTAGGCATGGAACGCGCCGACGCAGTGGCTGTTTATGACGTGACCAATCCCACTGCTCCCGTCTTTTTACAACTTCTCAAGACGGGTGATGCACCAGAAGGTGTTTTGTTTGTTCCCGCAAACCAAAGCCCGCTCAAGAAAAGCTTATTGATTGTCAGTAGTGAAAACGACGGCGTTATCAAAATTTACCGTCCTCAATAAGGAGAAAATTGTGGTTGTGAGCAACCACAATCACAAAACGGTAACGATACCTAATCAATCTGTCAACGGCGTTGCCTAATTTAGGCAGCGCTGTTGTGGTTTTTGGTGCTAAATTCCGAAAAAATTGGTAAGTTTCGTGTTTAAACATCATCAACATGAAACTTCTCTACCTAACTCTTCTTTCTTGTTTATCCCTCTGCGTTTTTGCCCAGAAACCTCCTATCTCTAGCCTTAAAGAGACGATTACAGCACGCCTCAAAACCGTAGAAGGGGAGTTCGCAGTTGCTTTTAAAGACCTTCAAACGCAAGAGACCCTTTTTATTAATGATCACGAAAACTTCCACGCAGCGAGTACCATGAAAACGCCCGTGATGATTGAGGTTTTCAAGCAAGCCAAAGCGAAAAAATTCAAACTTACGGATTCGATTTTGGTCAAAAATGAATTCAAGAGCATAGTCGATGGCAGCCCGTTTAAGCTTGACATTAGCGACGACAGCGCCGATGATATGTATCGCCAAATTGGCAAAAAAATGACGATTTATGACCTCACCTATCAAATGATTATTGTGAGTAGTAACCTTGCCACGAATATTTTGATAGACCTCGTGGATGCCAAAAATGCCAATACAACCATGCGTCAACTTGGGGCGCAAGATATTCAGGTTTTGCGAGGAGTGGAAGATACCAAAGCGTTTCAGAAAGGACTGAACAACTCCGTCACGGCTTATGATTTGATGCTTATTTTTGAAAAAATTGCGTTGAAAAAAGTGGTCAACAGAAAAGCCTGTGATGCCATGATTCGTATTTTGTTTGATCAAAAATTCAACGAAATTATTCCTGCCCAACTTCCCACCAACGTCAAGGTGGCTCACAAAACAGGTTCCATTACGGGAGTTCAGCACGACTCGGGCATCGTATTTCTTCCCGATGGACGAAAATATGTGCTGGTTTTATTGTCAAAGAAATTGACCAAACCCAAAGAAGGAGTAAAAGCACTCGCGGATATTTCAAGGCTAATTTATGAAGCCGTAAAATAAGTTTGGGCTATCTTTGGAAGGTTTAGGGAAGCTAATCGTAAGTTTAGTAAAAAAATTTGTGTCAAAAAGGCGGTAGAACATAGCCTTTTTTAGCCTTTTCGTGGGCTTTTTGGTGATTTTTGTCTTTTTTTCAATGAAATGTATTTCTTTCTACCAGAATAAGTCACTAACTTTGTAGAGTTGTTTAAACGACTGCCACCAAAATAGGCTGTGTTTAAGTAAACTAGAAGCTACTACATTTACTAATGATGTTACTTCTTATTATAAGAAGAGTCAAAATAAAGAGTTTTTCATAACGTTGAGTAAAGTCAAAAAGCCGCGCGGATCTTCTGCACGGCTTTTTTGTTTTTATACTATTCAACAGAATTAGAACCACTCGGGCTGCATCTCCACCGTTGCTCGATTCTGACTAAGAAGACGCTTGGCCAGCGCCGTTGTTTTTACCAATTCATATTCAAAGAAATAATGAGCGGTCGCTATTTTCCCTTGGTAAAAATGGCGTTCTGAATCGGCGTTGGCATCCGCCAGTTTTTTGTTTGCTTCGGTTGCTTGTTTGAGCCACTGCCAAGCGATGGTCGTAATTCCAAACATTTCTAAATACAGCGTAGCATCGGCCAAAAACGCCTCCACATTTTGCGGAGCTATCGCCAACAAATGCCCCGTTACTTGTTGTACCTTGAGCAATGCCTTTTCCAACTGCTCGGCCCAAATAGGTAGCTTTGGTTCGTTGGCAGCTGCTTTGGCCTGCGCGATGGCTAGGCTCATTTCTTCGGCCAGCAATTGTACCGCTTTTCCACCTTTGAGGGTAATTTTTCGGCCTAACAAATCGAGCCCATGAATCCCCGTTGTGCCTTCGTGAATGGGATGAATACGGGCTTCGCGGTAATATTGTTCGAGCGGGAAATCGGTCGTATAGCCTGCACCTCCCAAAATCTGCACGGCGGCACTGGTAGTTTGGCAGCACATTTCGGACGGATACGATTTGGCAATGGGCGTAAGCAAATCCAGTAAAAGTTCGGCTCTCTCTTTATCGGTGCCTTGGGCTACGTGGGCAATATCGGCCCAAAGTCCACACTGCAACAACAACGATAGCGAACCTTCGACCACCGACTTTTGAAATAATAACATTCGTTTGACATCGGCGTGGTGGATAATCAGCGTCTGAGGCTGGGCTGGGTCTTTGGCCGCGATGGGCCTGCCTTGTGGACGTTCTTTGGCATAGGCCAACGAAGCATAGTAGGCTGCCGTACCGATGGCCGCCGCGTTGGTGCCCACTCCAACCCGAGCTTCGTTCATCATTTGGAACATATAACTCAAGCCTCTGTGTTCTTCGCCCACCAAATAGCCCACACAATCAGTATCTGAGCCAAACATCAAGTGCGCGATGGGTGCTCCTTTGTAGCCCATTTTATGATAGACCCCTGCTGTGGTGACGCCGTTTGGCAGCAACCCTTCAGGGGTAACGCGTTGCTGAGGTACTACAAACAACGAGATTCCTTTCGTACCGATGGGGCCGCCTTTGATTTTGGCCAATAACAAGTGAACTACGTTTTCGCAGGCGTCGTGGTCGCCGCAAGAGATAAAGATTTTTTGCCCTTGTATTTTGTAAACACCTGCGGCTTGGGTGGGTTTGGCACTGGTAGAAATGTCTGATAATGAGCTTCCTGCGTTGGGTTCGGTCAGGGCCATGGTGCCTTGCCAACGGCCGTTGTACATGTTGGGCGTGTAGGTATCAATGAGTTCTTGTGAACCAAAACTTCTAATCAAATTGGCCGCTCCTGTGGTCAAAAATGGATACACGCTGGCCGAATAATTGGCGGCTTGAAAAATAAACGCTGCCGCATTGTGAACCGTCGCGGGGAGTTGTTGCCCGCCTTCTTCGTAGCGAAAAGTGGCATTTATCCAGCCATCTTCCCCAAAACGCCGCGTGATGGCTTTCATCCCTTCGTGGACGCGGATTTTGCCATCGACAAGTTGGGGCTCATTTCGATCCATTTCGGTGAGTAAAGGACGCAGCATTTTGTCGGCTATTTGTTCGGCGGCGTCCAGCACCATATCAAACGATTCCCGATTGTGGTCTTGGAAGTACGGGTATTGTACCAACTGCTCTACGTCAAGCAGTTGGTACAGATTAAATTGAAGGTCGCGTTTTGAGAAAAACATACAATTATTTTTTTACCTCATCCCGCAAAGCTTTCCGTAGAATTTTGCCTACGTTGGTCTTGGGCAATTCGGTACGGAATTCGATGTGCTTAGGGCATTTGTAGGCCGTCAAGTTTTCGCGGCAATAGGCCATAATTTGCTCTTTTGTAAGGCTTTCGTCTTTTTTTACCACAAAAATCTTCACTGCTTCGGTTGTTTTTTCGTCGGGTACACCAATACAAGCAACCTCCAAAACACCCTGACATTGGGCTACGACATCTTCTATTTCGTTGGGATACACGTTGAAACCTGACACAAGTACCATGTCTTTCTTACGGTCAACGATTTTGAAAAAGCCATCAGCATCCATCACTCCAACATCCCCCGTTTTGAACCACTGACGGCCATCGGCAGGGTCGGTAAACATCACTTTGGCCGTTTCGTCGGGGCGGTTGTAGTACCCTGGCATTACCTGTGGCCCTAATGCGCAGATTTCACCCGCTTCGCCTATGTCGGCCCAGGTGCTATCGTCGCGCATGATGCGCATTTCAGTACTAGGGAAGGGGATTCCGATGGTGCCAACGCGGTTGTCGGTGGTTTTCAATGGGTTGGCACAAAGCACGGGCGACGTCTCAGACAAGCCGTAGCCCTCGGTGGGCAAATTGCCTGTGAGTTTGTACCAGCGTTCGGCCACCACTTTTTGTAGTGCCATTCCTCCCGCCGAGGTTATTTTGAGGCCGCTAAAATCCACTTCGCCAATTTTAGGGTTGTTCATCAAGCCATTGTACAGCGTATTTACCCCCGTAAAGGTGGTCACTTTGTATTTTTTGAGGTCTTTGATAAACGCCTCCATATCGCGTGGATTGGTAATCAACAGGTTCATTCCGCCGTTTTTAAGGGCAGAAAGGGCGTTGCACGTAAGCGCGTACACGTGGTACAGCGGCAAGGCGGCCACAATCACGTTGGTTTGTCCTTCGGGAATCGTATTGAGCATCGGGCTCAAATAAACGCAGTTGGCTTCTACGTTAGAAATAATGTTGCGGTGAGTGAGCATGGCGCCTTTCGACACCCCCGTTGTCCCACCCGTATATTGAATAAAGGCCAAGTCTGAATTCCTCAAATCAGGTTTTTGGTATTCGGCGGCGGCGCCTTTGCTCAACGCATCCGTAAACGACTTTGCGGTAGGAAGGTCATAGCTAGGAACCATCTTTTTGACATTCTTTACCACAAAATTGACAAGTTGTTTTTTACCAAAACCCAACAAATCGCCAATCTCGGTGACCAGTACGTGCTCGATATTGGTATGGGGAAGCACTTTTTCTAAGTTAGAGGCAAAGTTGGCCAAAATCACAATGGCTTTTGCTCCCGAATCTTTGAACTGGTGCTCCATTTCGCGGGGCGTATAAAGCGGATTGGTGTTGACCACCGTGAGCCCTGCCCGCAATGCGCCAAACATCGCAATGGGGTATTGCAGTACGTTGGGCATTTGAATCGCAAGGCGGTCGCCTTTTTGGAGGCCAATGCTTTGCAGGTAGGCCGCAAAATTGCGCGACTGTTTATCTAACTCAGCATACGTAATTTCTTTCCCCATGCAAGCGTAAGCTTTACGCGAAGCATATTTGGTAAAGCCTTCGTCAATCATTTCTAACAACGACGAATAGACATCTGGATTAATTTCAAAGGGCATTCCCGCTGGGTAAAATTTTAGCCACGGAAAGGTATCTCTAGTTACAGCCATTCAGATTTTAGGTTGATGTTTAGAAAAAATTGTACACTACAAAGATATAAACGAAGTTAGAGGGAAGAAGTTTTACCCCTGACTTTTCATGACAAAAAATGATTTTAAGGTCTTTTCCACTATATTCAGTACGACAGAACGAGCAAAAACGTCTATTGAAAAAAAAACTTTACACGGTTTAAAGTAATTTTCAACGTTGTTCGTCTAACCAATTAACCACTTAAAATTAACATTGGCAACCGCACGACTACCTATTGTTCAGACCATCAAAAAGTACAGCAAGCAACTTTTTGGCTTCATTCGTCAGCGCGTAAGCAGCGACGAAGATGCTGAGGATATTTTGCAGGACGTTTGGTACCAACTGAGCAGTCAGCCCGAAGTAGAAGCCATTGAGCAAGTGGGAAGCTGGCTGTATCGTGTGGCTCGGAACCGCATTGTGGATACCTACCGCAAGCAGCGCCCCGAAACCCTCGAAGATTATGGCTATGAGGACGAAGACGGCGAAATTGTGTTCAAAGATTTATTGCTCGCCGACGACGGAACGCCCGAAAGTGACTATCTCCGCGAGTTGTTTTGGCAACAACTCATGGAAGCCCTCGACGAACTGCCCGAAAACCAGCGTCAGGTATTTGTGTGGAACGAACTCGAAGACGAGACGTTTCAGGAGATTGCCGACCGCACGAGTGAGAACATCAAAACGCTGATTTCTCGCAAGCGCTACGCAGTGCAGCACTTGCGAAAACGGTTGGCGGGTTTGTACCAAGATTTATTGATTGATTAACCATTTTTTTGACCAACGCAACCATGACTACTAAACACAATCGTCGGGCCTATTTTTTCTTATTTCCGCTTTTTGCAGCGGTGGCCGTTTTGGTACTTGGGGCTGCCGTCATGTGGCTTTGGAACGCTATTTTGCCTGCGCTACTGGGAGTAGCATTTATCTCCTATTGGCAAGCCGTGGGGTTGTTGATTTTGTGCCGTTTGTTGTTTGGGAACTTTAGCCGTGGCAAGGGCGCACCTTGGGCACAGCACGCCCAAAAGAAAGCTGCTTTTCGGGAAAAATGGCTACACATGAACGAGGAAGAGCGCGCTCGCTTGCGCGAAGAATGGCGCAAACGTTGCGGTAAAAATTAAGTGCTATAGCACAAGTTAACCGTTATCTGTTAATCGTTATCCGTTCAAAGTCAATGAATTGTATAGAAGCAAATACCCCAAAACTTTTGCTCTGCCACTTTAATTCAAAAAAAATCAGAATTCGTTAAAGTAATTTTTGATTTCAATCGTCATCCTATTTGTACAGGGTTTGTACACATCACCATATAACCATTTAACAGCTATGTTTACTATTTTGAGAGTTATCGGAGCCGTATTTTTTGGCGCATTATTTCTGTTCATATTGCCTTTCTTATTATTGAAAGCGTTTTTCTTTTTCTTGTTTTTTGGCTTGGCATTTCGACTTATGATGGGTCGCCGCCGTCGCCAATGGAAACGCTATCAGGCGTATTACACACCTTATGAGGACGTAACAGCGCAGTATCGTAAAGAAAACTTGAACGATTCGTTTCAACACCCTATCACGAAAATTTAATCAATTTTAATAGCCATGTATCATCATCACAGAAAATGTGGGCACGGACACCCTGGAATGGGGTTCGGCCCGTTTGGAAAACAGTTCGGTCGCGCCTTTGCAGGTAATCAATACCGAGTACCTGTCAATGTACTAAAAACCGAAAACAGCTACGAAATTTTCGTCATTGCTCCCGACCGCGCCAAGGAAGACTTTAAAATCAGTCTCAAAGGCAACGAGTTGACGATTGCGTATCAGGCAAAAGAAGACATCAAAGAAAACCAACAGTGGATTCGCAACGAATTTACCAAGGCTTCGTTTGAGCGTACCTTTGTCATTGACGAAACCATCGAGTCGGAAGGAATCAAAGCCGAGTACAAAAACGGCGTATTGCAAGTGACATTGCCTTTTGTGCCTGGGTCAGCAAAACCCGCACAGGAAATTGCAGTGGCGTAAACGTGAAAAGGGTTGCTCACAACCCGCCCTAAGCGCATAATAAAAATAGTCGGCTACCTTGGCAGCCGACTATTTTTATTATAAACCTGTCAACAGGCACACTGAAAATCGTAAACTTATTTCAACCCACCCACCATGTCTTCAGGGCGTACCCACTCATCAAATTGGTCAGAAGTCATGTGGGTAAAATCCAAGCCTTTGAGCTCAAACTCAAGAGCGGCTTGTTTGAGGGTAATGCCACGCTTGTGGGCATCTTGCGCGATGGCCGCCGCGTTGTAGTAACCGATTTTAGGGTTCAAGGCCGTTACCAACATCAACGAGTTGTTGACGTGCTTACGGATGTTGTCCGTCAATGGCTCGATACCTACTGCACACTTATCGTTGAAAGCCACGCATACATCGCCAATCAAACGCGCTGAGTGCAAGAAGTTGTAAATCATCACAGGCTTAAACACGTTCAACTCGAAGTGACCGTTTGAGCCACCGATGTTGATCGCCACGTCGTTGCCCAGTACTTGGCAAGCGACCATGGTCATGGCTTCGCACTGCGTTGGGTTTACTTTTCCTGGCATGATAGAGCTTCCAGGCTCGTTGTCAGGAATGAAAATTTCGCCGATGCCCGCGCGTGGTCCCGACGAAAGCATACGGATGTCGTTGGCAATTTTCATCAAGCTAACGGCCACCGTTTTAAGCGCGCCGTGGGCTTCTACCACTGCGTCGTGCGCGGCCAAGGCTTCAAACTTGTTTTCGGCCGTGATGAATGGCAGACCTGTCAACGCTGCGATGTGACCCGCTACGTTTTCAGAATATCCTTTCGGCGTGTTGATACCCGTTCCTACGGCCGTTCCGCCCAACGCCAACTCTGACAAGTGTGCTAAGGTATTGTTGATGGCGCGCAAACCGTGGTCAAGCTGAGATACATAGCCCGAAAATTCTTGTCCGAGTGTAAGCGGAGTAGCGTCCATGAAGTGCGTACGTCCGATTTTCACCACATCCTTAAATGCTTCTGATTTAGCTTTGAGCGTATCGCGGAGTTTTTGGATGCCAGGGATAGTAACTTCGATTAAAATTTTGTAGGCCGCAATGTGCATCGCTGTCGGGAACGTATCGTTGGAAGACTGCGACTTATTGACGTCGTCGTTGGGGTTCAAGAATTTTTTCTCGTCCAACAACGAACCACCGTTGATTACGTGGGCGCGGTAGGCAATCACCTCGTTGCAGTTCATGTTTGACTGCGTGCCTGAACCCGTTTGCCAAACGACCAACGGAAACTGGTCATCGAGCTGACCTGCCAAAATTTCGTCGCACACTTGTGCAATCAAATTCTTTTTGTCTTCTGGAAGGATACCTGCCTCAAAGTTGGTGATAGCAGCCGCTTTTTTCAAGTAAGCAAACGCCCGAATGATTTCCTTTGGCATTTTGTTAATGTCTTGGGCAATCGGGAAGTTCATGATGGAGCGTTGTGTTTGTGCTCCCCAATACACGTGTGCAGGTACTTCTACCTTTCCCATCGTGTCTTTTTCTATACGGAATTCCATTGGATGAATGACGGGGCCGCCCGCGCGGTGAATTTGAATGAATGATTGAGTCGATGGATGAGCTAATTGGGACAATTGTTCAGCCATCTTGCAAAAGTAAACACAAATCGCTTACCCGCTTTTGATAGAAATCATAATCTCTCTAATTTTACCAAAAAAATAAAACCAATGACTGCATCTTCCACAATCCGCAAACAGCGTTTGAAGCTGGACATTGAGGTGACTCGTAAGCAGAAGAAAGCACTTCTGAGCGTGCTCAAAGCGCTTGATATTGAAGTTAAGCCACGAGAGCTGACCGAAGAAGAGGAAGATATAGCGTTGGGCATTGCGGTAGAAGAAGGGAAGAAAGAGGGCAGATTGTCAGAAAAAGAACAAGAAGAGTTTTTGAAATGGATGCAGAATGAAATTTCAAACCAATAAATCATTTGAAAGAGACTTAAAAAAGAGTCCTTCTGCTCTTATTTCTGAAGTGCTAGCAATTTACAATCAAGTTGGTAACGCTAAGAACCTCAAAGATATTTCCAATCTCAAAAAGCTATCGGGATATAAAAATGTTTACCGAATTCGAGTTGGAGAATATCGGATTGGGCTTTACGTGGAGGAGGATACCATTGTGTTTGCACGAATTTTGCCCCGAAAAGAAATTTATCGCTTTTTTCCTTAAAAGTTAGTAGTCAAGCAGCGTAGATTAAGAGTAAAAGAAAGTAGCAGTTTGAAACACACACACACAACCTTTGTAGAACCTACAAGATTAACCAATAATTAATAACTGTGGCCACGCCACTCATCTCAATTTGTTAAAATGCTTCACAAAGTATTAAAAGTAAACCCCAACGATAACGTAATCGTAGCTTTGCGCGACCTACCAGCGGGCGAAGTTGTTGAGTTTGAAGGAGAATCTTATCTCTTGCCCCACACCGTTTATGCCAAGCATAAGTTTGTAACCCACGATTTGGAAACGGGCGATGCCGTAACCATGTATGGCGTATTGGTAGGCCGTGCCTCGCAGCCTATCAAACGCGGCGAACCCATTACCACTTATAACCTCAAGCACGACTCTGAGTCGTACAGCACAGCCAAACGTCAGCCGTATAGCTGGACCCCGCCCGACGTAAGTAAGTGGGTGGGACGCACGTTTAAAGGCTACCGCCGCTCCGACGGAAAAGTCGGAACCTACAACTACTGGTTGGTGATTCCGTTGGTATTTTGCGAAAACCGCAACGTATTGACTCTAAAAACTGCGTTTGAGCGTGAATTAGGCTACGCACAACCCGAACTGTACCGCGACCAAGTGCGCGAAATGCTGCATTTGTACCAAAATGGTCAGTTAGAAACGGTTCAAAAATTAGCGCCTTTCACCGATTCTTCAACGCCCCGCCCGTGGTCTAATGATTTAAATCGTCCTTTCAAAAACGTTGATGGGATTAAGTTTTTGACCCACGAAGGTGGTTGCGGAGGTACACGCCAAGACGCCCACACGCTTTGCTCGTTGTTTGCGGCTTATGCCGTTCACCCCAACGTGGCAGGGGTGACAGTGTTGAGTTTGGGTTGTCAAAACTCGGAAGAAAAAATCTTGATGGACGAAATCCACAAGCGTAGTCCTAAGTTTGATAAACCGTTGTATATTTTTGAGCAACAGCAAGGAACGGAGGCGGCGATGATGTCGGCAGCGATTAAGCAAACGTTTTTGGGCTTAATCAAAGCCAACGAATGCGAGCGTGAAGACGTACCTATTACCGAACTGGTTGTCGGCCTAAAATGTGGCGGTTCGGATGGTTTCTCTGGAATTTCGGCGAATCCCGTTTTGGGACAAGTATCAGATATTTTGGTGACATTGGGTGGAAAAACTTTGTTGGCAGAATTTCCAGAATTGCACGGCGTGGAGCAAGAACTCCTCAACCGCTGCGTAACGGAAGAAAAAGCGGCCAAGTTTGAAAAACTTATGCGTGACTATTCGGGCAAGGCCGATGCCGTAGGTTCAGCTTTTGCGTTTAACCCTTCGCCTGGAAACATCAAAGATGGTTTGATTACGGACGCTATTAAGTCGGCGGGAGCAGCGAAAAAAGGTGGCTCAGCACCGATTCAGGACGTGACCAACTACACCGAAATTTCCCACGAAAAAGGCTTGCAGTTGGTGTGTACCCCAGGCAACGACGTAGAAGCCACCACGGGAAAAACCGCCGCAGGAGCAACCGTGATTTTGTTTACGACAGGTTTGGGAACGCCCACAGGAAACCCCATTTGCCCCGTGATGAAGGTATCAACCAACTCCAAATTAGCCGAGAAAATGGTGGATGTGATTGACTTTAATTGCGGAACGGTCGTGACAGGAGAGGAAACTATTGCCGAAAACGCCGATGCCTTACTCGAAGAGATCATCGCCGTAGCAAGTGGTAAATTGACCCACGCCCAGCGCCTCGGCCAAGACGATTTCATTCCGTGGAAACGCGGAGTCTCGCTTTAGTCAGGTAAACAGTACGATAGATTCAAAAGGGTCAGTCGGAACTATACCGACTGACCCTTTTTTTGGGCTTGTACCGAACCCCGTTTTGGGACACTTACGGTTTCGCGTCTCCTGACGCATTTAATCACAGCTAAAAACATGATACAAAAAACAGCCACACTTTATCGAAACGCGTACGGCGGGATGTCGCGCGAAATATGGTTGCTTGCTGCCGTGATGCTCATCAACCGCTCAGGAACAATGGTCATTCCCTTCATGAGCGTTTACCTGACCCAATCACTACATTTTACCCTGTCGGACGCAGGGTTGGTCGTAAGCTGTGCGGGAGCGGGAGGGATTCTTGGGGTGTATTTGGGAGGAAAACTCACCGATAAACTCGGCCATTATTACGTGCAATTATTCAGTTTGGCGCTAGGGGGAATGACATTTTTTGTGTTGATGCACATGCGCACAATTCCTACGCTCTGCGCTACGGCATTCTTCCTCAATTTGGTGGGGGAAGGGTTTCGTCCCGCCAATTCCACCTCAATTGCCTTTTACAGCACGCCCGAAAACCGAACACGGGCGTACGCACTCAACCGTTTGGCCATCAACGTCGGCTGGGCGATAGGGCCTGCTCTGGGCGGAATTTTTGCTACCATTGGGTACAAGTACCTCTTTATTGCGGATGGCATCACCAACGTGTCGGCGGCCTTGTTTTTGTTGTTTTTGGTAAAAAACAGGGACAACGCCACCGAAGAGCAAAAACATACCGAACAAGAAGTTCCTGTTACTCAATCTGCCTTTCGCGACGGAGTTTTTATGCGAATGCTGGCCTTTACGGTGCTTTTTGCCATTTGCTTTATGACATTTTTTAGCATCGTTCCCGTGTTTTGGCGTTCTGAGCTGAAAATCAAGGAAGTGTATATTGGACTGTTGCTCGGAATGAACGGGGTGTTGGTGGCTGCCGTCGAAATGCTGTTGATTTATCGAATTGAGCGACTCCGTTCCAAACTCACCTTCATTGGCTGGGGAGTGTTGTTGTGCGGCTTGGCCTACTTGTTTTTCGTCCTTTTCCCTGGAATGGTGTGGATTTTGCCCGTTGCGGTGGTGACCATCACTTTCAGTGAAATGCTGGCGATGCCGTTTCTCAACTCCCTCACCATTGAGCGCTCAACTTCTCAAAATCGCGGACAATATTCGGCTTTGTACTCAATGTGCTACTCTGTGGCCCAAGTAACAGCGCCTGTATTGGGCGGCCAAATTGCCACTCGTTTTGGATTTTATACGCTTTGGGGCGTGTTGGTAGGAGTATCGGTGGTAAGTTATCTGGGATTTCGGTGGGTAGAGTCGTTGATGGAAGAACGAAGCCGTGTGCTTTCTTAAAAAATAAAACATCCCGAAAGTTTTGAACTTTCGGGATGTTACAACCGCGATTAATTTTGCAACCTAATCACGTGGATAGGCTTCTCTTCCATGATGGCTTTGGGCAAAAACGCCCATAAAAGCACATAAATAAAGACGACAGGTACGCCTGCAGCAAAGAAAAACGCAAGCACAAACAAAATACGAACAATCGAACGGTCGATGTCGAAATAATGCGCTAAACCTGCGGCTACACCACCGATGGCGGCTTGATTTTTTATGCGGTACAATCTGTTAGTTTCCATGGCTGTTAAATAGTTTTTGTGTTATTGTTGAATCAAAGGTACTATGTAATACCCAATAGTTGCAACAACCCCCACACCAATGGAAAAAAAGCGGGACAAAGGGAGGTTTTTAGGGACGAGCTTTAGTCATTGATGTGCAATAACCCCACCGTTTGGGCATAAATATCTTGGAGCGAAATGGCCGATGGCAGCATCATTAATTGAATAGAGTCGTCCAAACGGCGCGTTTCGTGCACCAATGCCCATACATTAGGTGATTCTAGTTTTTGCCACACTTCTACTTTAACTCGCTCTGAATCAATAAGGACGTATTCCTTAAAAGAAGGAATGCTGCGGTAGTATTCAAATTTTTCACTTCGGTCGTATTGCGCTGTACTTTTAGACAAAACCTCAATGATGGTCGTAGGATTGAGCATGGTGTCAAACTGGTCATCGAGCAACTCAAGCTTTCCACAAACAATCGTCAAATCAGGGTAGGTGTAAAATTCTTCGGTAGGAATCCAAAGACGAAAGTCATTGCCAAAGTATTGGCATGATTTTCTTTTGAGTGCAATGTAAAGCTCGCCCGCCAAGTTATCACGGATACGATTATGGTTATGGCTTGCACCAGCCATGAGGGTAATAAGTCCACGGCGGTATTCACTTTTGAATTCAGCAGCGCGTTCCCATTGCAAATAATCATCGGGCGAGAGTGTTTTTTCAACGGCAGACATAACTTTTAAGGCATTGTTTACAACAAAAATACGATAATTCCCCTATCACCGCACTATATTTGCAGCAAGACAAGTCAAAGTGGTGCTAGTCACCCGATTATTCACTCACCGAGGCGGTTCGCCGCTCCAGTTTAACGATACGCTATAGTTAGAATGAAAGTCCTCAAGTTTGGCGGCACTTCGTGCGGCACAGTCGAAAGTATCCAGCAAGTCATCCAGATTTTACAAGATAATATTGCAAAAGGCGAACGCATTGCCGTGGTGTACTCGGCAATGGGGGGCGTCACGAATAAACTGATTGAAATCGGGCGCATGGCGTCCACGGGAAATACCGATTATTATGATGCACTCAAAGCCCTCGAAGAACGCCACTTTACGGCCGTGCGTGGGTTGATTGATATTAAAAGTCAGAGTAGCTCTATTGCCAAAGTTCGTGGCTTGGTCAATGAATTGGAAGATTTGTTGAAGGGCATTTCGCTGATTCGTGAACTATCGACGCGCACGCTCGACTTATTGATGTCGTTTGGCGAACGCCTTTCGACGACCATCATCACCGAAGCCCTCAAAGCACGCGGCGTCAATGCGGAGTTTTGTGACGCGCGCACGCTCATTCGTACCAACAATCATTTCAGTTACGCCGAAGTAGATTTTGAGGTGACAAACGCCCAAATCAACGCCCATTTTGCCAAAACTGATGCCTTGTTGTGCATCACAGGCTTTATTGGTTCTACCGAAGACGGAATCACCACGACGCTCGGCCGCGGAGGTTCCGACTATACAGGTTCGATTTTTGGGGCGGCATTGGACGCTGAGGTAATTGAAATTTGGACAGACGTGGACGGAATGATGACCGCCGACCCGCGCAAGGTGTCAAATGCCTTCACGATTCCAACCATTACGTACGCCGAAGCGATGGAGTTAAGCCACTTTGGGGCAAAAGTGATTTATCCGCCGAGCTTGCAACCTGCTTTTGCCAAAAATATTCCAATCAAAGTACTCAATACTTTCAACACGGCTTCAGAAGGAACGACCGTGCACAACACGGCCCTCGAAACGCCTTATGCCATTACGGGGATTAGTTCGATTGACGACATTGCGTTGGTCAACGTTCAGGGAAGTGGGATGATTGGGGTAGCTGGAGTGTCGGCTCGTTTGTTTTCGGCCATGTCGCGCAATAAAATCAGCGTGATTTTGATTTCGCAGGCGTCGTCGGAGCACTCAATTTGCTTTGCGATTGACCCCAAAAATGCGGAACGTGCCAAAGAAGTACTTGACCAGGAGTTTTCGATTGAAATCAATGCGGGTGACATCGACCGCGACGGTATTCAGATTCAACGCAACGTTTCTATCATCGCAATTGTGGGCGAAGGAATGCGCCGCAGTACGGGGGTATCGGGTAAATTATTTACTGCCCTTGGTAAAAACGGCATCAACGTGATTGCAACTGCCCAAGGCTCTTCGGAGTTGAATATTTCGGTGGTAATTCAGAAAAACGACCTTTCGAAAGCCCTCAACGCCATTCACGGGGTGTTTTTCCAATCAGAAGTACGGACGCTCAATTTGTTTGTGGTAGGGACGGGCTTAATTGGAAGTACGTTTTTGAAACAACTTGCGGCGCAATCGGAGTATTTAGCCAAAGAAAAGTTGTTGAAAGTCAATGTAGTAGGATTGGCACGTAGTAAAAAAATGTGGCTCAATCCCGAAGGAATAAGCCTGCAAAATTGGCAAGAAGAACTGGACGAAAACGGCAAAATTACCAGCCTTTCGGCCTTTGTTCAGCGCATTCGGGAGTTCAACTTACCCAACAGCGTTTTTATAGATTGTACGTCTGACAAAGACATTATTCAATATTATTTCCCGTTGCTCGACGCGAGCGTATCGGTGGTGACGCCCAACAAAGTGGCTAATTCGAGCAGCTACGCGGAGTACCGTCGTTTGCAACAAACGGCCGTTCGTAAGGGTGTTAAGTTTTTGTACGAAACCAACGTAGGTGCTGGTTTGCCCATCATCAATACGATTCAAGGCTTGATGTCGAGTGGGGATAAGTTTGTCAAAATTGAGGCGATTTTATCAGGCACGTTGTCGTTTATCTTTAACAGCTTTGTGGAAGGTACTCGTTTTGTGGACATCGTTGGTGAGGCCAAAGAAAAAGGCTACACCGAACCCGACCCACGCGACGATTTGAGTGGCTTGGACGTAGCGCGTAAAATCTTGATTTTGGCACGGGAAACGGGCATTGCGCTCGAAATGAGCGACATTCAAATTGCCCCAATTTTGCCCGAAAACTGTTTACAAGCGCCCACTGTCGATGCGTTTTTTAAGGAAGTAGAAGGCTCGGATGTGTATTTCGCGAATTTGCTCAACGAGGCTGTCGCTAAAGGTGAAAAACTTCGCTACATCGCCACTCTTGAAAATGGCAAAGCCACGCTTCAACTTCGTACGGTGGATGCTGACCATCCGTTTTATTCGCTTTCAGGTGCCGACAATATCGTCTCGTTTACCACTGAGCGTTACAATACCCGCCCGCTCGTGGTGAAAGGCCCAGGCGCAGGGGCTGAAGTCACGGCCTCAGGCGTATTCGCCGACGTAATGAGTATCAGTAGTTATTTGGCATAACCGTACATCTTCTTTTCTTCGGTTTTGAGAAACCTCAGGCACGGTGCGTGTACGCGTGTCGCTGGTTTCTCAAAACCAGCTTGTTGGTAGTGAAATTTGTGCGGCACTGGGTTTTGAGAAACCCTTTCTTCGGTTTTGAGAAACCTCAGGCACAGCTACGTGGAAACCTCAGGCACGGTGCGTGTGCGCGTGTCGCTGGTTTCTCAAAACCAGCTTGTTGGTAGTGGGGCTTAGAAAGCTTTTCGTAGATAAATAGCTTTTAAATGGGCAGTCTTCCACCTCTTATCGGCAAAGTCAAACACTTTTTTATCAATCGTTAATTCAAAAGAGTTGGAGTTAATCCGCTCTAAATGAGTAACGGTACCTATCTTTTCTTTGTTTGTGGGGAGCTTGTCAATCAGCTTGATACTTCTGTCTTTTTGTATTTCGTATGTAAATCCTTCAAAAACAGGTTGGTAAAAGTGGAGGAAATAGGCACGATTCGCCAATGAAGTTGAGTCAATGGATTGGTGGGGGAAGTTAAAATTAATGCTAGGATACGTAGTTTGATTACTCGTGTGTGGCCTTATTTCAGCGTTATACAAAGAACCTGTTGGGGTAAACATGGAAAGTGATGTAGATTGGGTAGGGGTGTAATAACGCGCAGTTAATTCCTTTAAAAAATCAGCCGAACGCACTCCATCATTGTTTAAATCTACGGGAGTGTCGGAGGAAACAGACGTAAGTGTGTACCAACCTCCTAGAGTATTGATAGGTGGGTTGGTATTGCTAAAACAACTTTGTAAGACGAGAGATACGAGTAAAAGAAAAATAAGGTTTTTCATAACATGCTGATTTTTTGAGATTATTGCTTTGCTAGGTCGAGTGCTTCTGGTTTGTGTCGCTGGTTTCTCAAAACCAGCCTATTGGTAGCGAATTTTGTGCGGCACTGGGTTTTGAGAAACCCTTTCTTCGGTTTTGAGAAACCTCAGGCACGGTGCGTGTCGCTGGTTTCTCAAAATTAGCCTGTTGGTAGATGGAAATTGTCAGAATTATTGTTGATAGTTCCTGGGGTTTTTGAGTCCCAATTAGGAGCTTTTTAGAAGTTAAAAATTCAAGTTGGAGGCCATAGTCGCCATCTACGTTGTAAGCAGTTCCTTTTCCAAATAGGCTAATTCGAACTCCCCAACCTCCAAAATCCCCAATAGGAGAGTATTGTTTTACGTAGCATTTACATAGTGAATCCCAAGGGTAATGTTTAAATGAAAGATGAAATGGGAAAAAACGTACGTAAATCCCGCTTGGTTTAATGATGGTTTCGAGTTCTAAATAGTAGAAAAAAGCTAGAAACAACGCCATTAGAAAGAGGCCAATTATGTACCCTTCGTTGCTCAATGGATTGTCTCCAAGTGGAGTGCCGCCTATTACTTGTATCAAAAAGGTACCAACAAAAATAAAACCAACCCCCAAAAGAATCACCCAGAGCCACCATTGGGTAAATTTCTGTTTTTCGTGAAAAAGGATATTGTCTTGCATGGTTTTGTTTTTAAAGGTGTGTAGTCGTGTGGCTGGTTTCTCAAAGCCAGCCTATTGGTAGCGAAGTTTGGGCGGCATTGGGTTTTGAGAAACCCTTACTTCGGTTTTGAGAAACCTCAGGCACGGTGCGTGTGGCTGGTTTCTCAAAATTAGCTTGTTACAGCCTCTCTCTTTTCATTCTTTTCAGGATTTTTTTTGTGGTGTAAGCTGCCCATTGGAAAGTCCTCGAAAAACGACGGCTTGTAGGATACTTGCGATGGGGCGTAAGGTTGTTAAAAATAAGTGCCACCACCAACAAAATAAACACCCCCGAAGCGACGGGCGATAACACAAACCAATAACCCAAGTGCTTGATTTTTTCTGAACCAATGACAGCAATCAATGCCGTAGCGCCACCAGGAGGGTGCAAGGTCTTGGTGACTTGCATACACAGGATGGATAAAGAAACGGCCAAAGGGGCTGTGAACCAGATAATATTGGGAAATACTTGGTAAATGGTTACGCCTAAAATAGCCGAGATAAGGTGCCCGCCGACTAAGTTACGAGGTTGAGCCAGAGGACTTTGAATCGCTCCGAAAATTAAGACAGAGGAAGCGCCAAACGACCCGATTAAGAATAAATTATCGGCATCGGAAAGGGTTGTTTGCAAGAACGCAATGAGCCCAATTCCTAAAAAAGCACCCGTAAAGGACCAAAAGTTCTCGACCGAATCGACCAGGGTTTCTTTATATACAATGTACTTGGCTATCCTGTAGCCTCTTCTGATTTTTGACTTTACCATTTTTGGAATACAACGTATGAGTGGTGCTACGACGTGCGGAATTCGTAGCAAATCTGATATGACTGCAAATATCAAAAAGTTGTACCAAATTTCAGTAAGCTATTTTTTTACGGCACGAATACACATAAAAGCGGGGAACTCATTGAGCTCCTTGAAATGCTTGGGGTCGAGGGCTTCAAACTCGGGGGTGGGTTTGGGTTCTACGAGTTTATCAATGTAAAAACCATTGTCGGTTAACGGGGCGATGCACTCGTTTAGAGGGCGTCGAAAACTGTTGATTTCCACAGGTTGCCCAAATCCTTTCCAAACACATTTGACGTGTTCAATGTCAAAATAGTTGGTCGATTTGAAATAATTATACTCAAAAAACGGGTGCTCTATCGACACCAGAAGAAGGCCTTGGGGCGTTAAGACACGGCAAAATTCTTGTATCGTAAGCGTCCAATCAGGCAGATAATGCAAAGCTAAGGCACAAAGAACAATATCGAACGAGCCATCGGAGAGTTGCTCGAAAGGCATGGCTAGGTCATGAACATAGAAATTGTCTTGGTGCTGCGGATTTCGTTGTTTGGCCAAAGAAACCATCGTAGGACTGAGGTCAAATCCTGTCACTTCGGAGCCTTGTGCCAACAGGACTTCGGCGTATTTCCCTGGGCCACAAGCTGCATCTAAGATTTTCTTCCCTGCTACATCGGGCAGCAAACGGAGCGTATTGGGACGGTCGTAGTGTGCATTATGAGGCTTGTATTCAATTAGTTCGCTGTATTTGACAGCCATCTGTTCATAGGCTTTTAAAATGAGGTCTTTCATGGGCTGTTATAGAAATGAAATACGAAAGATAAAGCTATATTCCACCAGTGATGTCAATAAAAGCCCCCGTAGTGAAGGACGCTTCGTCAGAAAGAAGCCACAAAATCGCATTGGCAATTTCTTCGGATGCCCCTCCCCGTTTCAAAGGAATAATCGCTTTGAGACGATCAACTCGGTGGGGTTCGCCGCCACTAGCGTGAATGTCGGTGTATATAAAACCAGGTCGAACAGCGTTTACTCGAATTCCTTCACCTGCCAACTCTTTGGCGAGTCCTACGGTAAAAGAGTCAATAGCACCTTTGGAGGCGGCATAGTCCACGTATTCGTTGGGAGAGCCCGTACGAGCAGCAACAGAGGATACATTGACAATTGCTCCACCTGCTCCGCCGTGTTTGATGGACATCCGCTTGATGGCTTCTCGTGCGCAAATAAAACTTCCTACGACGTTGTGGTTAAAAATTCGCAGAAGGCGGTCGGATGTGATGCCTTCCACCCTAGACTGGGTTTCTAAAATCCCTGCATTATTGACTAAAGCCGTGAGTCGGCCCAAGTCCTTATCAAGCTGCTCAAATAGCCCGACGACTTCGTTTTCTTTGGAAATATCAGCCTGTAATGCGATGGCTTTGCCTCCGTTTTGTTGGATGGTATCTACTACTCGAAAAGCAGCATCTGTATTTTTATAGTAGTTGATACAAACGCGATAGCCCCGTTGAGCCGCTAAAAGAGCCGTAGCCGCCCCAATTCCACGGCTTCCACCTGTAATCAATGCTATTTTATCCATTTTTGAATATTTTTAAGGTTACTTCCCCGTTACGGGCATTCGTACCGTTTTGATCACTGGTTCCGAAAATGTTTTTTTCTCGTAGCGAGGCGTGAGGGTCGTTTCGGTGATGACTTTGTCTTCGTAGGTCGTGGTTTCAACGATGGCAATTACTTTCACCGACGCATCTACGCCTTGCACAAGGTTGTCGTTGGACAGCAAAATGTAGTACGCCCCTTGGCTTAAGGCTGGGTCAGAAAATTTTCTAAAACCCGCGACTCCCTTACCTTGGTCAATAACGCGGTGGGGCTGGCCCGCCATAAATAAATCGCGATTGGCTTTGTCGGCTACGGCATAATACACGTCTTCGCCCATTTTAGGAATGGCTAAGTCGGTGACGACTCCCGCTGCCAATGCCCCGAGGGGTGTGGTGAAATAGGCCGCTGCCCCTTTGGCGATGCTGACGATGATTTTGGAGTTTTGTTTCCACGCTTCGTTGGCTTCATTGCCCACACCTACCCAATACGCCCATGATACCACTTTGGTCGTTTTGTAAGGGGTAATGACGTTTTTGGGAAGGGTAAACGACAAGGACGCCTTGTTGCCGTTGGTGTTGGCCGACGAATGTACCCGCTGTGGTTTGTCAAACACCAATTCTTCGCGCTGCTCCGATTTTACCACCACCTTTTTGGTTTTGCGCGTGTACGTAGTGTCGTAGCCAGCGAGTACCTCTTTGGTATAGGTATTGTAGGTGGTTTCTTGCTTGTCTTCCCACGACACGGCCGTATTGAAGTTGACCGTAGCCTCGCTGGCGGGTACGCGTTGGATTTTAATTTTACAAATACGACCTAAGATTGCCCCATTTTTAAATTTAAACAAATATGCCCCCTGCTTTACCACCTGAATGGTTTTGGTGTCTATTTGGGTAGTTTTATAGTCCGAAAATTTTGAGGTAGTAGGGTATTCAACGATTTCGATTTCTTTGAGTTCTTTGTCATTGATTTCTTTAAACTGAAACAAAATTTTATCACCTGCTGCAAACCCAAACTGCAATTCTTGCTCCTGCATGGGGCCAATTTTGATGGTTTGTTCGGTGACGTCGATGGGGGCTTGCTGAGCAAAAGCGGTGGTGGTGAAAAAAAACAACCCAATGTGAGCCCAACGGCGTAGCAACTTGAAAGTCATTTGCTTAGTACTGTTTTCTTAGATAAAGTTTATTACCAACGGAGATAACAGTCGCAAAGTTCGTAAACAATCCCCAAAGAACAGAAAGTATGGGCCATGTTGGGGTTATTTTATTGGGTTGGTGAAAAATTGAACCTCCCCTCGTTGTTCCGCAAATAATACATCGCTTCTTTGACGGCTTGCGTAGGACTTTTGGGAGTAAAACCCAATTCAGTACGAGCTTTTGATACATCAAAGTCTTGTTGCAAACCCGAAAACATCGAAATGTCTTTGGTGGTGAGCAAGGGCGCCTTGCCGCTGATTTTACTCCCGATTTCCATGCCCCAAGCTACGGCCAACAACAGCGGTTTAGGGACGGCTATTGGTAGTTTTATTCCTAATTCAGGAAAAAGCTCTTGGGCAATTTTTGTCGTTTCTTTGATGGACATACAGTGTTCATTGGCCAAAATATAGCGTTCGCCACTGCGGCCTTTGGTAGCGGCCAAATAGCAGCCCAACGCCACGTCTTTTACGTCAATCCAGTTGAGAGTGATGTTGGTTTCAACGGGAATTTCTTTCTTCAAAATCAGCTGCATGATGTTGTAAGAAACGTTGAGCGGGGCAAAGGCTTCGCTTCCAATCATGGCTGAGGGCAAGACCGCGACCAATTCGATGTTGAATTTTTTGGCCAACTCAAACGCCAATTTTTCCCCGTCATTTTTTGAATTGTAATACATATCGCGGCGGTCGGGATTGTAGCCGTTGCTTTCTTTGGTTGGTACGGTCGAGTAGTTGAGGGCAGCAATGGAGCTTACATACACGATGCGCTTTACGCCTGCTTCGGCAGCGGCTTCGAGGGTGTTTTTAGTGCCTTGTAGGTTGACGTCGTAAATGTCCTTTTTGGGATTTTTTGCCCAAAGCTTGAACGCCGCCCCGACGGCATACAGCGTTTCGACTCCTTGAAAGGCGTTCACCAACGATGGTTTGTCAGTGATGTCTGCTTGCACTACTTCACAGTTCAGTCCTGCCAACGAAGTTGCGCTTTTGAGGCTTCGAACCGACGCCCGAACGGGAATCCCTTTCTCAATAAGTAGGCGTACTAAATTGTGGCCAAGGTGCCCGTTGGCGCCCGTTACCAATGCTAAATGGCTTTGTGTCATGTGTTTGGTTGTTAAAATGATGCCACAAAATTCAGCATCGATTTTTCAAAACCACTTCACAAATGTTACCTAATTACTTGTTTGCGTATTCGGCTCAAACTTTTGGGATTCATGCCCAAAAAAGATGCGATGTATTGAACGGGGACATTGTGCAACAGGTCGGGGTAATGTTCAATGAGGGTTAAGTAGCGCTGTTCGGCCGTTAGCGTAGCTAGTTCTTTGGAGCGATTTTCGTTGTACGAAAGGGATTTCTGGAAAACCCAAATGCTAAAATCTTTGAACGCGCTACTCTGTGAGGTAAGCTGTTCTAAATGGCTTTTGGTGATGCGTAGCAATTGGCTCTCGGTGATACATTCCAAGTTTTCGTGGGCGGTGGTTTGGTTGATAAAATTAAAATAGGAAGTAATAAAACCAGGCGGACAATTGAGGTGAGTTGTGACTTCATCGCCTTTATCGTTGTAATGAAACAGCCGAAGGTAACCCGATACAATAAAATACAGGTAGTGAGGGACTTTGCCTTCTTCTTCGATAATGTAGTTTTTGGGAAAACGAACAGGTTCAAAGTACTGTTGACACAGCGCTTTATCGTGCGCCGAAAGCGTTACTTTTTGGGCAATGAGCTCTAGCAATTGTTCATGCATGGGATTGAAGAGGTAGGGGATGTATAACCCCCACCCAACGAATATACAAAAGTTTGGTTCACTACTGCACTCTTCGGCGCTCTTCTTCGGCGGTGTCTTCGGTTTGGCGGCGACGGGTGTATTTTTCGTTGCCAAAACGATAGCTAAAATTGAGCCCGATGCGGCGGGTATCGCTTTGTGTTTTGCGGTATTGGGTCGTATTTTGGTAATTGGTCATGGTTTCAGTGCGGTAATTGGCAAAAGTCGGGTCGTCAATCATCAAGCGGATACTGCCTTTGTCCTTCAATATTTTCTTGCCAACGCCCACGTAAATCGAGTAAAAACTGCCCATGGTCATGGTAAATACTTGGTCGCGGGCCGAAATATTGGCGTATAAGTCCGCCGACCAGCCTTTCCCAAAACTAAACTGCTGCCCCGCATTGATGCGAAAGGACACGTAGCGGGTAACGGCCACGTCGCCGTTTACTGTGCCTTGAATATTGAAACGAAATCCTTGAAAACTCACGTTGGTCGTCCAATACTTGTTGATTCTTTTGTTGTAATTGCTCACAATCCCAAACCGATAGCCCTTGCCCAAATTGAACGGTTTTCGGACGAACACATCGCCCTCGCGAATGTTCAAATCGCCATTCAATCCATCGGCAAAATCCATGGCAACTCCTACGCTAATGCCGTTGTTGTGTTGGTAACGAAGTTGAAGATTGTGCAGATAAAAGGGCTTTAACGCGGGGTTTCCGCTGGTAAAGGTGTAGTCGTCCACGTAGTTGAGGAATGGGTTAAACTGCTGATAACTTGGGCGGTTGATGCGGCGGCCGTAGTTGAAACTCAAACTGTGCTTGCCCACGCTGTCCAACGCGCGTCGAAAGAAGAAAGTGGGGAAGAGGTTGGTGAAATGCTGCGAAAATTGCTCGCCCGTGGTAGCGATGTTGGGCAGTAGATTGCCTTCAATATTGGTGTTTTCGGCGCGTAGCCCCATTTGCAAACTGGTGCGCTTGTTCAACGTATGGCGTAGGTTGAGGTAAGCGGCATTGATGTTTTCGTTGTAAAAAAAATGGTTGCTTTTGGTAGGGTCAAGTACGAAGCTTTGGTCTTTTTTATGCTCTACGTCGGCTTCGTTGGCGTTTTTTACAAAGCCTATTTTTGCCCCCATTTCAAACGTTGTTTTGGCAGAAACAGGGCGGCGATAATCGGTTTTGAAGGTCAGAATTGTAGCGGGTGTGAAGAAAACATTGTTGAAAATCTGGGTGTTATTGGCGTGGCTACTCTGAAAATTTCTAACGCCATCGGAGCCATATTGCTGATAGTTTACGTCGCCGCTCCATTCGCTGCCTTGTTTTTGTGGTTTGTGGGTAAAATTGAGGTTGGCACTTAGATTGTTCCAGTCAAATTGCCCACGATTGGTGCCGTCGTATGGTTCGTTGTTGATTAAATTTGTAAATACTGCTCCGTCGTTGCGTTGGCTTTTTTGCAAAAATAATTGCCCTCCGATGACGGTATTTTTGCTTTTGTCGTAATCAAAACCCAGCCGAATTGTGCCGCCCAAACTTTCAGAAGTGGCGGTGTTATCGCTGCTATATTCTTGATTAGTAGCGTTTTCGGTGATAGTTCGGGTGGAAGTAGTAACTGTGCGATTGGCGTCGCGAGGCAAACCTACGCCCCCAAAAAGATTGAGTTTTCCTTGTCGGTAGTTGAGGTTAAGGTTGTTGTAACTCCGCCACGTGTGCCCTACACTTTGGCTAGTGCTAATGTTTCCCGTCAGACCGTAAAGGCGATTTTTTTTCAGTACAATGTTCACAATGGCCGAGCCTGTGGCATCGTATTTGGCGGGAGGGGAGTCCATCAGCTCCAATTTGTCCAACATCTGGGCGGGCAGCGATTTGAGGTAAGCCACCAAGTCGGTGCCGCTCATGTAGGTGGGCCGCCCGTCGATGAGCACCATCACGTTGCTGCGACCGTTGAGCTGCACATTGCCGTTTTGATCCACTACTAGGCTCGGGGTGCGTTCTAGCACTTCTTGGGCCGATAGGGTGGCAGCTCCGCTCATGGCTTCTACGTTGATGACGGTTTTGTCTTCTTCCTGAACCACCAGCGGACGCGTCGTTTTGACGATAACTTCGGCCAGTTGTTGGGTTTTCTCGGGAAGTAAAAAAATGGTTGGTAGCGACAAAGACGTTCCACTTATCTGAATGGTGGGGCTTTGGTATTTCTTTGACCCCAAATAGCTGATTTTGAGGAAATAGTTCCCTTGTTTTAGGTTCGTGAATTCAAATTTTCCTTGGGCATTGGCCGCGACACCCGCTACTTGCTGGCTATCGGGCAAGGCAATCAATAGCACATTGGCTCCTACGGCGGCTTCGTTGTGGTGGTCTTTAATTTCTCCCTTCAAATTGCTTTGCGCCAGCGCCGTGGTGGTAATGAGGAGAAAGAGTAACATGCAATTTTTCATGCTGCGTTGTGTTTTTTGGCAAAACTCTGAAAGACGCTGTTTTTTAGAGAAGGGCACGGACAGAAAGGGTAGCTGCTGTGATAAAAAGGGAAAATCGACTGACGAGAGAGGGGCGAATAGTAGTGGTTAAACAAACTTGCCGTATTTTACGGTTTTCGTCAGTCAAAAAAGCCTTTCTGTCAGTCAAGGAGAAAAGTAATGAAACAGAATTTCCATTTTTGACCAAAAATTGAAACAAAATGGCTGGAAATATTCTCGTTTTTACCTTTTCGGTGGTTGTACTTTGGCTCATTTTTGGCAAACCAAAGCAGATTGTTATTACCCTTTTTCAGTGGGCAGTAGGCGCGGTGGGGCTGTTTTTTGCGGTGCTTTTTACATTTCACATTATTGATTTAGATGGTGAAAAGAACCAAGCCTTGATAAGTAGCGTGTTGACGATAGGCTGTGCGGCGGCGGGGCGTTTTATTGCAGCGTATTATTTGAGTAAAAAATCTCGCAATAAAGACCGCGCCGTGACGATTTTGGGGGTACTTTTTATTGGGTTTTTGCTGGGTTTTGGTTTGGCAATCAATTATTTGAGGTTTACTGGCAGTTTTTCGGTGTTGTTGTACGTCAATCTGGCCTTGATGGGATTGGGGTTTGTTACGACGATGGGCGTGGCTATTATCAAACACCAGATTGAGCAAAAAATTACTACCGCCGAGACCAAAGCCGACGTAAGCGATGCCGAATTGAAGTTATTACAGAGTCAGTTGAGCCCGCATTTTTTGTTTAATACGCTCAATAACCTGTATGCACTTTCGATACACGATGCTTCTAAATTGCCGCCGTTGCTGCTCAAGTTATCCGACTTGCTGCGCTATACGGTGTATGACACCAAGGCTACGTTGGTGGCTCTCGAAGACGAAATCAATTACTTGAAAAACTACATTGATTTTGAAAAAATACGGTTAGGCGAACGGTTGGAACTGGTCACAAATTGGCCCGAATCGCTTGCCGAAGCTCCGCCGATTGCTCCTATGCTGTTGATTGTGTTTGTAGAAAATGCGTTTAAACATTCCAAAAACACCCAAAATCCGCAGATTAAGATTGCCATAGACGTACAAATTTGGGGTAAAACGGTGCTTTTTTCGGTACAAAATAGTTTTGACCCTAGCGTGACCCGAAATACGCTGGAGCAACACAGTGGCTTGGGGCTGGACAACGTAAAAAAACGATTGGAACTCGCTTATCCTCACCGCCATGATTTAAGTATCGAGCAGAAAAACAATACTTTTATGGTTAAATTAAGACTTACATGACACTAAAGGCACTCATAGTGGATGATGAACCGCTGGCGCGTCAGCTTATTGAGGGGTATTGTAGGTATTTTCCTGAAATAGAGGTAGTTGGTTCGGTAATCGATGTGTTTATGGCAAGGCCCATTTTGGAGACTGGCAGGGTGGATGTGCTATTTTTGGACATCAATATGCCCGTGATGAACGGCATTAATTTTCTCAGAAGCCTTCCTCACAAACCCATTACTATTTTTACGACGGCCTACAAAGAACACGCCCACGAAGCCTTTGATCTTGCAGCTACGGACTACCTGCTGAAACCCTTTTCGATGGAGCGTTTTTTGCAGGCCATCGACAAGGCCAAAGCTGCCCTAAAGCAGCAACCCAACACGCCCGAAAACCACACTTTCCTGAAGTCAGACGGTAAATTGATAAAGTTATTTTTTGACGAACTGTACTACGTAGAGGCGCAAGGCAACCAAGTCAAATTTGTAACCGAGCACAGCACCTTCAACATTACCCAGACGTTTGGCTCGGTGTTGGAGCTTTTGCCCGCGTCGCAGTTTGTGCGAGTTCATCGCTCGTTTGCGGTCAATATTCAGAAAATCAGCATTATAGAGTCCTACCGTATCCTGTTACTTCAAAAAGGCGAAGTCCCACTCGGAAGTAATTTTCGGGAAGATTTTTTGAAAATGGTGATGAGTAAGGGAGGGGAGTGATGGAAAGCAAAGGGCGACGTTAAGATGTTGTATTCACCATAATTCTCCCCGTCAAAAACCTAGTGTGCCAAGTGGCAAAAGTGAGCTCAAAGTAAAATCCTTTGTCCGAAAATAGTAGCTCTGTTTTGTAATGAGAGTTGTCTAGGTGTATTTCCTCTCTCCAACGGTTACAGATTTCATCTACCAATGCCTGTGCCTGACAGCCCTTGTCTCTCAATTTACACTCGACGGTCAGCATTTGGTAGGGATTGGACAAGGATTTTGTGAAAATTAGCTTACTAATTTGCCGAATGGATGTTAATCCGTGGTGGATTTTTGTGGAAATTTTTTTAATATCTTGAAAATCAAATGGTTTTTGCTCAGGTTGTAAGTTTTTGAAAAACGTGTCGAAGTCCCAATACTTAAAATCATCCCTCAAAATTTGAGTGATTTTACCGCGCCCGACGGTTGTGGTTCCTTCTCTTATTTCAAAGCCTTGACCAACGTAAAATTGCCCAACGTGAAAGTTAGGGCTTAACATTTGAAGCCTAATTTTTGCAGTTTCACCTGGGTAACAAATTTCTTTATCAATCAATATTTGGGGAGCATCCCAATCTCTGCCATTATAGTAAAACTGTCCTCGGTACCTCGATGTGATAGGGTTCCTTCGGCCACCTTCTTGCTCTGTCAAGTAGTAAACTTCTCCTTCAAGTTCAGGATTGTAGAGTTGAAATGGAGCTTCTGTCATTATCTGAATGTGTGAGGTTTTACGCCTCTCCAGCAATAGTTAAAATTTCAATTTTATTAGTCGTTAAATTTAATTTAATAAAAACGTTACAATTTCCACCATCCATCATTGATGTTGGATAATATTGATAGATTTCATCTCTGTGTTTGTCTTTGCAAAAACAATGGATAAAAGCTATAATATTCCCTTGAGTATTTCTAACTGCTTCAACCTGCTTAATGTAGTTTGAAAACTCTCTTAAATTAGAGTTTTTTTGAAAACCTTGCTTTAGAATAGTGTCTATTCTGGATAATTCTTTTGTTTTTAAATCATAACTTTGCAAGTTTTGCTTATTTGTAGAGCTATCAATGTCTGTTTGGATGGAAAAAACGGCATAGTCTTTAAAATTGGTGAAGTCAATACTATTATTGATAAATAATGATGTTTGTTGGATTTTGAGTTTTTCAAAAGACTGGCCATTGATAAATTCAATAAAACCATTCTTTAGAACAGCTACTTCACTCTGATTATAGGCTAATCTAAAAGGAAAAAACTTTATAGTATCATTCATAATTTGAACACGTCCTTCCCAGTTTTCGGTTTTGTTATGATTTATTTCATGTATAGTTTCAGTGAATAAGTAGCTGCTATCGCCATATATCTCGAACGTTTTTTCTATTTTCTCTAAATATGCTAATTTTTGATTCGCAGATAGTAATATTTTTTTTGCAGTATTCTTTTTCTCTTGGCAATTTAACAGAACCCATAAAAGTGGTATTATTAAAGATTTTTTTGTAAAAATTTTCATGGTATTTAACGTGTTAGCACAATTCGGACTTATTTATTTTTAACTGACCAAATTCGCTTTCTAACGCTTTTATAGCATTATCTGCATTTATATGCCAAATTCCTCCAAAAATTTCCTCATCGTTACTATCATAAAAATCCGTCCAAATTATAGTTGAATTTTCAATTGTAGTCCATATGATTTTACTAGGAATATCATTTAAATGTATTGTATTTCCATCTGCTGATTTATACATACGAACATAATTTTGGTTTTTAATTTTTATAAAATCAATATCAACAATGAGTAGCTTTTTTTTGACTTTTGATGACTTGAATTTTTCAAGAAAAATAAAAAACTCTTCAAAATGTTTTTCATCATCATTAGGATTTCTATTTGATATTTGCCAGTACCAATCCCCACCTAGGCCAAAGTGGCTGTTTAAATGTCCTAATAACCAAATATTAAAATACTCAAAGTTAGGGTAGTTGTCAAGTTTTAATTGATCTTCAGACGACGCCATCATAAAACCTGAAAGAAATGATTTAAGAGAGCTGAAGTTATAGTCATTTCCTAAATACATTCCTTTTCTAATTCTAAGATTGTCTAGTAATGAATAGATGTTTATTTTGTCAGCCTTCATAAATTAATAATAGTCAATAGTAACAAGCTTTTTTACATTAACTCTCAATTCCCCGTGTTTTTTAAAATAAAGTCAACAATGGGTTTCGGGTCTTTTAGGCAGTGTGGATGATGTCCCACTCCTTTTTTGACAATGAGCTCAATCGTCCCGCCAGCACTTCGATACTGTTCTGCTAACTGATACGTATTTTCATCAATGGGGACGACATCATCTGCGTCTCCACAAACGTGTAAGAGAGGAATTTTAGCGGCTGCCAGTTTTACACAATTGTTGATAGGGCTGTCCTTAAAATCATTGACTGTGGCTTCGGTCAAGTCGTACGCTTTGAGGCATTTTTCCCAGTCATTTTTGGAGCCTTTTCCCTTGCCTAAACCGCCTGGCCAGCTTTTTATATCACATACAGGCGCATCGGCATAGATACAATATACCTTGTCTGCGTTCCGTGAAGCCCAATTGTAGGCATCCAAGCCGCCTCGGCTCAGTCCTTCAAAGACCGTTTTGGGGCTAAGCCCGAAACGTTGAATCAGATGATTGTAAAAACCATCGAACCGGTGCATTGATTTTGGCCCACCGTACAAATCCACCACATCGACATACACTACATGAAACCCTTTTTGCAACAAGGCAATGTCCACTTGCGGTTCGTGCGCCCAAAACTGAGTACGCCAAATCCAGTTTTTGTGTGGGTTGGGTTGATGGGGAAGAACTACTTTGGCTTCGACGCCTTCAAATTGAAACTCCAGCATTTCGAAGCCATTCCAGGTCGTATGAACGGTGGCACGCTCATCGCTGGCATGGCTAGTAAAAGCAAGTTGGGCTAGGAGACAAAAAAGGAAGCAAAATTGAAACGCGGTTTTCTGGAATGCCTTCATGAGGTGTTGGGGTTTGATGGTTGGATTGTCCGTGTCCACGAAGATAGATGTATTTTGTGATTAGGCGAATTTGTCAGCATTTATAACAACGCCAAAAAGCCCATCCGTGGATGAGCTTTTCTTTTAGATGACACCTTTTCGTTAAGAATTGATGAACTTTAAAATGTCGTTGTTGATGGTTTCGGCTTCGGTAGTAGGCATACCGTGCGGAAAGCCTGGGTAGATAATCAGTGTTCCGTTTTTCAAAAGTTCGTGGGCTTTTACGGCAGTGGTCTTGTAGGGAACAATCTGGTCGTCGTCGCCGTGAAGTACTAAAACGGGGACGTCCACACTTTGTAAATCTTCGGTGAAATCAGTTTCCGAAAATACCTTGACACAGTCGTATTGTGCTTTGATTCCCCCCATCATTCCTTGTCTCCACCAGTTGTCTTGGATGCCTTTTTTTACCACTGCGCCTTCTCGGTTGTACCCAAAAAATGGAAAAGTAATGTCTTGGTAAAACTGTGCTCGGTTGTGTTGGGTATTGTGGCGAATGTTATCAAATACCTCCAAAGGCACACCGTCAGGGTTTCTTTCGTCGGCAATCATGTAGGGCGTAATGGCGCTGATTAATACCACTTTGGCTACTCGGTCTTTGCCATATTTGGCGGCATATCGTATGGCCTCGCCACCTCCTGTCGAATGCCCAATGTGAATCGCGTTTTTGAGGTCTAAAAATTCGGTAAGTTCTGCTACGTCGGCTGCGTAGGTGTCCATGTCATTGCCTTGGTAGGTTTGGGTAGAGCGTCCGTGGCCACGGCGGTCGTGAGCGATTACTCGAAACCCTTTTTCCAAGAAAAACATCATTTGAGCATCCCAATCGTCCGACGATAGTGGCCATCCGTGGTGGAAAAAGATGGGTTGTCCTTCTCCTAAATCTTTGAAATAAATTTCAGTTCCGTCTTTTACTGTTAGCTTGTTCATTGTTTTGATTGTCAAATGGTTAATGATTGATTTGATGATGCAAAGGTCTTTTAAAAAGCGAAGCCCATCAATGGACAAACTTCGCCTTGAATTGCACATTTTTCCTCAATCACCAGAAATGACGAAATCAGAACTGTTTTCGGAACGATGTAGGGGAGATTCCCGTGTTTTTGGTGAAGAACCGAACAAAATAAGCATCGTCCTCGTAGTTTAGGCTGTACGCAATCTCTTTGACCGACAAAGACGTGTGGGCCAAAAGGCGCTTGCTTTCGAGGATGATTCGGTTTTTGATGATGTCGTTGGGTGTGTCTTTGCTAAGTAATCCTATTTTTTTGCTGAGATTTTTGGGCGTGATAGAAAGCATATCAGCATAGTCGGCTACCGTATGGTGGGTTTTGTAATGCTGCTCCACCAACTTGCTAAATTTTCTCAAAAATTGCACATCAGCATGTTGTTGATTGTCAGCCAATTGGTGTTGCTCCTTCCAAATCCGCGTGGACTTGAGAATAATAAGTTTGAGCAAAATTCGTAACATTTCTTCGGTGCTAGCATCGTCGTTTTCCATCTCATGTTGTATCTCCCTGATGACTTTTTGCATGTACGACGATTGGCTATCTCTTAGCTTAATGAAAGGCACTTCAAACACATTGTTGTACAAAATCCCATCGCAAGCTACTTCTTGGTCGTGGATTTCGATGCAATAAAAGTCGCGGTTGAAGTGTAGTAAGATTTCTTTATTGTTCTCATTTTGAGAAAATTGTATCACCACTTTAGGGTTGATGAAGAGCAACGCATCCGAATCCAAGAGGAAGCGTTGGAAGTCAACTTGGATGGCTGTGTTTTTGGGCAGAAAAAGAATTTTTATGTGTTCTTCAATGGATTGGAGGATACTATCGCTGATTTCGCTATCCAAAGAACGAAGGTTGCCAAATTGCTTTAATGAAAATTCTTTGAGCATTGATTTTAACGTTTATCGTTCTTTTGTGATAGCCTTCCTCTCCTCAACTACGTTAATACAAGTGGACTGCCAGGGAAAGTTCCCGAAATCTCTTTTGCCCGATAGCTCGTTATTGAAATTAAAATCCTGCTCCATCTGATTGTTTTTTGTGCAAATTTCAGGCATACATTCAGGTGAAGCAATTACGGAAATACGATTCGGATAGGGATAAATTTTTCCCCTATTGTACGATTTGGAGCATAGGTCTAATTTTGTGGTATGTATGAAAGAAAAATTTTACCAAGCCTAAACTGCGGCTTAGACTTGATTGGCGAAGTACTGTATGGCAAATGGAAAATTCGTTTGCTATGGTTTATCAGTGAAGGGCATCTACGGCCAAGCGAACTGCAACGCAAAATCCCCGATGCCACCAGACGGGTATTGAATATTCAGTTGAAAGAACTGGAAGACCACGGGTTGGTCACTAAAGAAATTTTTCCAGTTCTTCCGCCCAAAGTGGAATACCGACTTACTGAGTTGGGTGAAACCATCATCCCCGTTATTTCGGCTTTGGGTCAATGGGGCGACACCAATGAAGCGCATTTACGGTCGGTTATTTTAAAACGACTGACGAACGAAAGCTAATATTAAACTACCCAAAAACATCTTTTTCATAGTTGTTGCAGGTTAAACGCATTAAAAAAAGCAGCCTCAGCGAGGCGAAATCTTAGTAGAAAAAAAGGATAAAGGTCTCCCAAAAGCCCCATCGGGGTGACATCTTTTTCCGAGCGTCGGCCGCTCCGATGGGCCTTTGGGGAGGGGTTTGTTTACTTTTTCTACAAAGGTTTCGCCTCTCCGAGGCTATTCTTTTTATGCATCCAACCTTCAATTTATTGAATCCTTTTAAACTTCATTGTTTTTCCTAAAAGTGAAATACCCAAATACCCACGAAAATGAAGCTCATTTTCGGTTTTTAGTTTGGCATTTAAGCTGTAACTGTTGCCATCACTTGGGTTGTAGAGCTTTCCACCTTCGTACTGGCCGTCGTCATATTTAAGGTTAGTGACATTGATAATGCCTTGTCGCGGGCGGTTTTGTAAGGATTTGTCAGGATTATTGGAGTCTTTTTTTGACGTTTTTCCATCGGTTTCAAACATATTGGAAGCCCAAAGAAGCTTTCCGAAATATTTCCCGTCTTGCTTAAAGAGGTCAAACTTCAATTTTACATCGCCATCAATACTTTCCCATTGTCCGATTATTTTATCGGCAGGTTGCTGTGCAAAACTTACCACTGAGAGAAATAATAGTAGTCCAGCAAAAAATACCTTTTTCATCGTTATTGGTTGTTTTTAAGTTTTTTGATTTCTTTAAACTCACGGTGGCCAAAGTTTAACAAAACATTGGGTATTAGCCTGCTAGCTAATTTGATAATGTTGATGGCAAAAGGCTTTAATTCCTTTTTGTCTTTTAGCAGACCATTAATAGCTACTTTTACCATGTCGTCTGCATTCATCATCATGCTTTCGTTAGGCTGTTTTACCCAATCGTCTTGCAATTTTGTTTTTACTCCTGGAGGGATCATTTCAAATACTTTTACATTGGTATCTTCCAATTGTAGTCGTAAGGATTGGGTGTAGGCGCGAACCCCTGCTTTGGTGGCGCTATAAATGGGCGCTGCTGAGTAGCTCATAAAGGCTATTCCCGATGAAACGTTGACAATCGCAGCTGATTTTTGTTTCAATAAATGGGGCAAAAATTGATGCACCATCTGAACTGTCCCCGAAAGATTAGTAGCAATTTCTCGGTTGATATTTTCCAAGTCCAATGACTGGTCTTGTAGGTCGATTAAACGCATCAAACCTGCGTTATTAATGATGATATTGAGCTCGGGAAATTGTAGCGTAACTTCTTTGTATAATTTCTCAATATCCCTCGAATTACTCACGTCACTTTGGAACGTATGTACGTTGGGAAACTGCTTCTTTGTTTCGTTAAGTGCATCCAGTTTTCTGCCTGTAACAATGATAGTTGCACCTAGCTCAGTCAATTGTTTTACAAATTCTAAACCGATTCCACTTGTGCCTCCTGTAATAAGGATTGTGCTGTTTTTTAAGTCCATTTTTTTGCGTGTTTTGTTAATGCAAAGGTCAGCACTAACCCGCAAAGGAATGTAGCTAAAAGTCGGTTTGTTGTAGTCAAAAAGGAAGGAGTTTTTAAAATAAAAAAAGCTATAAGGTTTCTCAAACCTTATAGCTTTGGCAACGGAAAATAAATCTTACAGATTTGATGCGTTTTGAAAAGCCAACTGCAAAGGCAATGACCGTAAACGCTTACCCGTCAGGTCAAAAATTGCATTGGCGATGGCGGGCGCAATAGGAGAAAGGGGAGGCTCTCCAACCCCCGAAGGTACCTCAGAACCTTCGTGCAAAATGACTTCTATTTCGGGCGTGTCGCTAAGCCTTACTACTTGGTAATTATGGAAATTGGTTTGGACAAATTGCCCATTTTCTACCGTACCTTGCTCGTAAAGAGTCGCACTGATGGCCATCATGGTGGCGCCTTCTACTTGCTGCCTGATGCCGTCGGGGTTAATGATTTTGCCAGGGTCAATGGCCTGGGTTACTTTCACAATCTTAATGGCTCCGTCGACTATTTTTACTTCTACCACCGCCGCCGAAACCGTTTTGCGGTCGTCGCAGACTGCCAAGCCGCGGCCAATCCCTTCCGACTTTGGTAAGTGCCAGCCTGATTTTTCGCCAATGATTTCGAGCAGCTTTTTCCGACGAACCAACTGAGGCGTGTCGTCGCAGTGGTCGATTCGCAATTTCAGAGGATTAACGCCTGCTTTATGCGCCAATTCATCCATAAAACTTTCGATGGCGAACGTGTTGGCAAACATCCCCACACCCCGCCATATACTGGTTTCAAAGGGGAGGTTGTTGTGCCATACCGTGGTTTTAATGTTGGTAACATGGTACGGGCACCGCGCGCCGTGGCCTGCCACGATAAAATCGGCGCCTAAAATGGTTTCGGCAATAGCAGGGACGGAGTTAAAGATCATCGGGCCCGTAGCAAGGTGGTGTTCAAAGGCCAAAATTTTGCCGTCTTTACCCACTTTTCCTTTTAAAACGTGGTGGGTATTGGGCCTTACGTATCCGTTTTGAAACTCTTGCTGACGGGTAGCCAGCAGGTGAACGGGCTTGCCGACGGCTTTGGATAGTTTGGCTGCTTCTACGGCGTTGCTCTTAAACGCCTTTCTGCCAAATCCTCCCCCCATGTACGTAGGCATAATGGCAACGTCCTCGTTTTTAAGGTCTAATGCCTCCGCAACGGAAGTTTGCAAATAGGCTGGGTTTTGGAAAGAAGCGTAAAGCGTTATTTTGTTGTCTTTATAATCAGCGACGACAATGGAAGGTTCTAAATTGCCGTGAAAACCAATTGGCGTACGAAATTCGCCCGTGAGCACCTCATCGGGTACGCTGTCTGTGTCGCCATCGTTTTGGATATTGACCTCTTTGCCGTTCCCGACTGTTATCAATTTTTCGAGGTCTTTGGTAGAAACGTTGGGGTTGTAGTCCCACTCCGCCTTGATTTTCTCCACCGCCGTTTGGGCAGCGTAGCGAGAGGTAGCCACCACGCCAATCCAGTCTTTTTCTTCCACTATCTTCAATACGCCCGCCGTATTTTTTGCCCCACTGGTATCGGTACTTTTTAGAGTTCCTTTCACATAGGGAGAATAAAGCATCGCGCCGTACACCATGTCGGGTAGGGTAACATCAATGCCATAAATCGGTTTGCCGAGGACTTTATCGGGCAAATCAATTCGTTTTTGTTGTTTACCAACGTACTTGAACTGTGACGACGGTCGTAACGGGGGTGTTTCGGTTGTTTCCCATTTGGTAATCTGTTTGGCCAAGTCGGCATACGATAATTGCTTATCACCTGCCGTCAGCATTCCGTCTTTGGTCGAGATGGAAGCAACGGGAATATTCCACAATTTCGACGCCTGAAGTTTGAGGGTTTCCCGCAGGGTAGCGGCCACTTCTCGGATGGTGACATAAAAAGAAGAAGTGCTGTTGCTTCCCCCCGTATTGGAGAGAAGACCGTTTAAGGAGTTGGCGTGAACAACCTTAATTTTCTCTACTGCCACGTCCAGTTCTTCCGCAGCAAGCATGGCAAAACCCGTAAAAATTCCTTGCCCCATCTCGGCTTTGGGCGATTTTAGGGTAATGGTATTGTCGGCATTGACTTCAAACCACAGCTTATGGTCAAAATCCGACACATCCGCTGGAATGTCCATTTCTGAAGTGAAGTCACTTATTTTTCTTCTAATGGCTCCTCGTCCGAAATAGAGCAAGGCCAACGTTCCTGCCACGCCAGAACCAGAGATGGCCAAAAATTTTCTTCTCGAAAATCCTTTTTTAGGTTTTTTATCCGCGTTTTCCATCGTTTTTTAGTTTTGCCGCCAAAAGAATTGCTTTAATAATGCGAGGATGAGTACCACACCGACAGATGTTGGAAATGCCATTTTTGATGTCATCGGTCGTGGGATTGGGGTTTTCTTCCAAAAGCTTAGCGGCGGCCATCATAAAACCAGATTGGCAGTAGCCGCATTGGGGAACTTGAACTTCCAGCCACGCTTGCTGTACGGGGTGCAGATGGGCCTCGTCTTCCGAAAGCCCTTCGATGGTGGTTATTTTTTTGCCATTGGCGAGTTGGGCAGGATACGAACAGGAGCGGATTAAATCCCCGTCAACATAAAGGGAGCAAGCGCCGCATAGAGCTTTGCCACAGCCAAACTTTGTTCCTTTGAGTTTGGCTTCATCGCGAATGAGCCACAGCAAAGGCATGTCGGGCTCGACATCCAAAACCGTAGGCTTGTTATTGATGGTCAGTGAAAGTTGCATAGTAGTCCAATTGAGAAGTCATTGTTTCTGCTTTTTTACCACGGCAAGTTTCAAAAAAAATCAAAGCAATTATGTAGTTAAAAGGCGCAATCTTGTAGCCAAAAGGGAGAGAGGGGCTAGTTTTATTTCCCGATAATCTCTTTTCTGTGTTTTACGCCCCACTCAGCCATGATTTGAATAAGTTCTTTGAACGAATTTCCGTATTCGGTAATGGCATATTCTACCGAAATAGGCTGGGTGTCTTTGACCGTTCTTGAAATTAATTTGTTCATCTCTAGGTCTTTCAACTCGCGGCTCAATACCTTCCCAGATATACCGTCCACCAGTTTTAATAACTCGCTAAACCTTCTTGGGCTAAAACAAAGGCAGGTAACGATGGAAATTTTCCATTTTCCGCCCAATACGTCCATAATGTCTTGAATGGCCCTCATCGAGGCGGTACAAACTTCGTTGTCCGACACACAAGTGGCTGGTTTCTTAATTGTCACAAGCTGACTCATTGGTAAATTGGTAGATTAAAATAAACTATTACCTTATGACACAAAGTTACAAAATGTCATCAACTTTGCAGCGTACTTTAAAAAAAAACACAGCAAATGAGTAACAAAGTTGTATTGATTACAGGGACGAATAGTGGGTTTGGTTGGTTGACAGCCAACACATTAGCGGAATTAGGTCACAAGGTATATGCTACCATGCGAGATACCGCATCAAAGAATGCCGAAAAGGCCAAGGCACTTGCGCAGGTTGAAAACATTACGGTGTTGGATGTAACCCTGACGGACGATGCCAGCGTAAAGAATGCCGTAGATTCAATCATCGCTGCCGAAGGGCGAATTGATGTGTTGGTCAATAATGCGGGTTTTGGAGCTGCGGGCGTGGCCGAAAGCTTTACGACGACCGATGTAGAAGAGATGTTTGGCTTGCATGTGGTAGCATACTGGCGATTGATGAAAGCCGTTTTACCCGTTATGCGTAAACAAGCAGATGGTTTAATCGTCAATATTTCGAGTGGAGCAGGAAGATTTGCCTTCCCGTTTATGACGGTCTATAGTGCTGCCAAATTTGGCTTGGAAGGGTTGAGCGAAGGACTGCACTACGAAGTAAAACCCTTGGGTGTTGATGTGGCGATTATTCAGCCAGGTGCCTTCCCGACGGACATTTTGCACAAAGTTAGAACGGGTTCTGATGAGTCGGTTGTGGCAGGATACGGCGCATTGGCCGAAATTCCGAACCAGATGGGGAGCGGACTGGCACAATTGTTTGAAACAACTAAACCAAATCCGCAAGAAGTAGCCGATGCCGTAGTAACGCTCATAAACCTACCCAAAGGCGAACGCCCTCTCAGAACGGTCGTTGATCCATCAACGGGGCACATCGTAGAAACGGCAAATGAAGCGGTACAGGTAGAATACAAAAAAACAATTACCGCATTTGGCATGGGTTCATTGTTAAATTAAGACTTCGACGCCTTGAAACGGGCCAAGCAGCATACATGTTGCTTGGCCCGTTTTTGCTACAATTTTTGCCCCAAATAGAGCACAGATGCCTTTATGGATTGCTCTTTAAGGTGTAAAATCTTTTTGCGGTCTTCGTCTTTCATAAAATTTTGGAAGTCTTCGTGGGCGTCAAACTCCACCAGATGGATTTCATAAGGTGCTTCGATTTGCGCTTCAATAAAACTCTCCTTGGGTGGGCGTACCCTAAACAAAAGACGGCCATTGTACTTGGCGATGGTGGGGATGGCCACGCTTTCAAATTCATCAAAAATAGCCTCTTGGCCTTCAATGACGTAAATAAGTTGGGTGATGTGTATCATTTCTTGTTTTTTTATGAGCGTCTTCTACACTTTTAACCAAGTCGGAGAGTCTTCGGTCGGTTGGTTGACTCGAATTAAATGACCATCTGGGTCGCTAAATTCAATGCTTGTCATCCCTAAATGTGATTTTTTGGGTTCGCTAAAGCTAATTCCATTTGCGGAGAGTCTTTCGATTACCTCTGGCAAATTATCTGTCAAAAAACTTACAACAGCCGTAGTGGGCGATAAATGGGTGGACGTATTAAAGTCAATCCCTCCCACTCCCGACTGGAAAACGTTGAGTGCTGCTTGGTCAACCGAAGTATTTAGACTTAAAATAGTGTTGTAAAATGATTTACTTTTGGCGGGGTCACTGGTTCCCAGCTCAATTTCGTGAAGTCTTATTTTCATTTTAGTGGGGGGGGATACAGTTGAAGCAAATGCTGGAAATTCATCACTCTAAAATGCCTTTGAAGTGCATGAGTTTTGTAAACCCTCCATCCAATCCGACTTATAAAAATTGAATGTTTCTTCAGCACTTTGGTTGAAATTGATGTGGAGACTGGCAAGTGTCACACTAACAGGCTTTTAAAGTGTTTTGTCTAGTTGTTTTTGGCTATTTGAAAGAGTTGTTTTTCAATATTTTATTAAATACAAATAATGAAAAAACAACCCCAAAAAATGAAGCATAAATATCATACCAATCAAACACTCGGTCAGGTTGATATTTATCTCGGATTTCATTTAATATCATTAACAAAAAGGTGCCAATACATGAAATAACGAAATGCTCTAGGGATTTGTTGAGTCGTATTCTATTGCTAGCATATATAAAAGGTATCGCAAAAGCCAAACCAAAATTGGGTAAAAACCCCAAAATAAATAGTACAAAATCGTTGCTACCGAAGTAGGGTCTTAAAAATTTTGATAAATACAGCATCATACCGACTACAATCGAAGTTGCAACTATTTTCTGTTCTTTTTTGGTATCAATGGATTCCATCAGCTAGAATTTTACTTTGATTTAATACTCGCCGCTGATTTTAGCGAGAGTATCAGTTTGCAAAGTATTGTAATTCAAAAGTTTACTAGCCTGTTGCTACACTTTATTTCTCTATTTCAGCAATTCGTTACACATTCTATAACGTACTTTTTTTTCCCTATTTCCCAGCCCTTACTCATCGAAAGCGAGTATTGAGCAAAGTTTTTATTTTTCCACGAAAAAATAGAATGATTTTGGGTAAAAAAGGGTAAGGTTGCCATTTTAGTAGCAAATCCTCTACCCCTTGACCACGATTTCTTCTTCTCGAAAAATGAAAAACATCATTTCGTTTCCTCCTAAACCCTTATTACTTAGTACGGGCTTGTTGTTGCTATATGCGCAGGGTTGCAGTGTACCGCAAAAACAAGTAGTTTCTAAAGATAAATTTGCCGACCACGTTCGCACTACCGAGTTTCGGACGCCTGAGCAAGAACGTCGAGGGTTCACGCTGCCGCCAGGTTTTGAAATTACGCTTTTTGCGTCCGAACCCCAGATTGCTAAACCCATCAATATGGAGTTTGACGACCGCGGGCGGTTGTGGGTTTCGCACTCGCTTGATTATCCGATGCCTGCGGTTTCGGGGGGAGGGAAAGATAAAATCACCATTTTAGAAGATACCAACGGCGACGGGAAAGCCGATAAATTTACTGATTTTCAGGATGGGCTTAATATCCCTATTGGCATCATGCCCGTAACCGACGGTGCTATTGCGTACAGCATTCCCAACGTCTATCATTTTACCGATGCCAACAACGATGGCAAAGCCGACCACCGAAAAGTGGTTTTGGGGGAGTTTGGCTACAAAGATACCCACGGAATGGTGAGCAATTTTGTACGTGGGTTTGACGGTTGGATGCACTCGTGCCACGGTTTTACCAATACGTCCAAAATCGCGGGTACCGACGGTGATTCGGTGACGATGGTGTCGGGCAATACGTTTCGCTTTCGAACCGACGGCAGTCGCGTAGAACAAACGACCTACGGGCGGGTCAATCCGTTTGGATATGCCTACGACGAACGCGGGTTTTTGTACTCCGTCGATTGTCACTCCAAACCCATTTACCAGCTCATTAAAGGCGCTGATTATCCGCATTTTGGCAAGAAACCAACGGGGATTGGTTTTGGCCCCGAAATGATGAGCTATGAACTAGGCTCAACGGCGCTTTCGGGCTTGGCGTATTACATTGGCGAGCAGTTTCCTGCCGAATACCGCAACAGTTTTTACAACGGCGACGTGGTTACGTGTCGCATCAACCGCAACACCATTACCTACAATGGCTCAACACCCGTGGCGCACAAAGAAGCCGATTTTTTGGTCAGCGACGACCCTTGGTTTCGTCCCGTGGATGTGAAAGTTGGCCCCGACGGAGCGCTCTATATTGCCGATTTCTACAATCGAATCATTGGTCACTACGAAGTACCGCTCAATCACCCAGGCCGCGACCGCACCAGTGGACGTATTTGGCGGATTACTTACAAAGGCAGCTCGGCCCAACCCTCTTTGAAAGATTGGTCAAAAGCCTCTATCGACGAGTTGGTGGCAGGGTTGAGCCATCCCCAGCTCAACGTTCGTCTAAAAATAGCGGATCGTTTGGTGGATGGCTGGAAAGAAAAGGCTATTCCGTCTGTGTCGCAGTTGCTAGCCTTGCCTACTACCGATGCCAAGGTGTTTGTACAGGGTCTTTGGATACTTCATCGCTTAAACGCCTTGCCCGCTTCGGCCTTGGAAAAAGCCCTGCATCATCCCGACCCACTGGTGCAAGTACACGGGTACCGCGTATTGGCGGAGTCGGCGGCCATTAGCGATGCCCATCAGGCATTGGCCGTGGGAGCATTGGCCGATAAAGACTCTTTTGTACGCCGAGTAGCGGCCGAAGTTTTGACCCGTTTTCCTGCGTTGAAAAATATCGCTCCATTGGCGGATTTGTACCAACAAACCAACGACGAAGATTCGCATTTGAAATACACAACCCTGCTAGCTATACGTACAAATTTGGCTGCAAAAGGCATGATTCGTCAGGTGGCAAGCGCGACTTGGAGCGAGACCCAACGGGCTATTTTAAGCAAAGCGGCGGTGGATGTTTCCTCGCCCGAAGTGGCATCCTTTGTTTTGGAATATGCTACCCAACGCTCATTGCCCACCGACGAGTTGGCCAAGTACCTGGAATACACGGCTCGCTACACGGATGCCCCTGCGCTCAACGAAACCATTGGCTCTTTGGAAAAACGTTACGCAGATAACCGCGAAGGGCAATTTGCGTTTTATAACGCGCTGCGAAGAGGATTGGCGCAGGGAGGAAAAACGGTGACTAGTCGTATGCAAGAGTGGGGGACAACACTGGCAAAGCAGTTTTTGGAACAACCGTTGGTGGAAAAAGAAACGGCGCAGCAAGTGGCGCGGCGGGTGCAAGCGGCCGAGGTAGCGGGCGAGTTTAAGAGCAAATCGTTGGAGCCGTCGGTGCTTCGTTTGTTTAAAAATACCCAAGCCGACGACCGAGTGCGGGTAGCCGCTGCCAGTGCGCTCATGAGCACCGACGCACCTGCGTACACGCCGCTGATTGGCGGGGTGTTTTTGGAACGTTCGGAAAAGGTATCCTTACGGGAAAAACTGGTTGGGGTACTGACGCGTACCCATACGCCTGAAGTAAACGGATGGCTGCGAAAAGGACTAAACGGGGGAGCGCGTAGCTTACAAGGGGTGATTGCGGCGGCGTTGGCCAACTCCGAGTCGGGCATTGACCAATTGCTCAATGCCTTAAAAGAAGAAGAAATCAATGTGGACGTGGTTAGGGAAGGAGCGGTGAAAGAGCGCTTGGCGTCGAAGATGATGCCTAAGCAGCAAGCTTTGCTCAACGAATTGACGGCGGGGAGCGCCAATGAGTTTGAGGAACGTCAGCAGTTGATTCAGGCGCGTTTGGCGGGTTTTGAGTCGTCGAATGCAACGGCCGAGGCGGGCCGAAATGTATTTGTACAGAATTGCAGTTCGTGTCACCAAATCAAAGGTGCGGGTGGGTTGATTGGCCCGCAGTTGGACGGGATTGGGAATTGGGGTAAAAAAGCATTGGCTGAAAAAATATTAGACCCCAATCGGAATATCTCGGAGGCGTTTCGGAATTACAACATTACGCTCAACAACGGCCAAACCATGACGGGACTGTATCGCCGCACGGAAGGACAAACGATGATTTTTGCCAACAACGCAGGACAGGAGTTTTCGGTAGTGAAAAATGACATCAAAGACTACAAAGCCTCTAAATACACCCTCATGCCCGACCAATTCAGAAATACCATTCCTGAAAAGGACTTTTATGCGCTTTTGGGATTTTTATTGAAAACGAAGTAGTGGATGGTGATAGTTGATTGAACATAATAAACGTGGCTAATGGGACGCCAATAGGTGGTCGAGTTCATCCAAGGTCGCCGTAAATCCTTCTTTGAAGCCCATTTCAATCATTTTCTCCATCCGTTCGAGGGAGTCATTGTAAATGATAATGCTGACTTTTGTCTTGCCGTTTTCCTCCCTGAAACTATACTCCCAATCAGAACCTGGTAGTTCGGGGTTTTCGTCGGCATCCGCAAATGCGTTCAAGTACTTAAAATTGGTTTTGGGCGTAATGGAAGTATATTTCTGAACCGCCCACATCATGTGCCCTTCGGGACTTACCATGGCATAAAACCTTCTGCCACCAACCGTAAAGTCCATTACTTTGGTTTTAGATGCCCAAGGTTTAGGAGCCCACCATTGGTCAAGAATTTCTTGTTTTGTGAAAGCATCCCAAACCAGCGAAAGGTCAGCGGCAAATTCGCGGGTTATGAAAACCGATTTAGCGGCTTTATCAACGGTAAAGTCAAACAATAAATGGTTCATGTTTAGTATGTTTAAATGGTTGATAATTGGTTTTTTAATTGAGAAACTGACTGGTTGCAAATATATGTGCAACTTTTCGGTTTCTCAAAATTTGTCTTAAAAAAAAATAAACGTAGCTTAAACGTTGGGTAGGTGTGAAGGAATGAGGAGTTTGTCGATGACTTATTGATTGTTTTCTTGTTCAATCGCCGAGATTTCGTTCATTATTAAGGCTTGTAGCTCATCTTTGGGCAATAAGAGTTGATATTCGGCTACGCCAATGGGTTTGTTGATGTCTTGCAGTGCAATTTCTACATCCAAGTGATCTTTATCGGCACAAAGAATGATTCCAATGGATTTGTTTTCATTTTCGCCTTTCTCTAATTTATCGAGCAAGGATAGGTACAAATTCATTTTGCCGACGTATTCTGCTTTAAAGCTGCCTATTTTCAGTTCGATAGCCACCAGCGAACGCAAACCCCGATGGAAAAAGAGCATATCTATAAAATACTCTTTGTTATTGTATTCCAAACGGTATTGGTTACCGATAAACGTAAAGCCTTTACCCAACTCCAACACAAACGATTTTATTTTTTCTACTAATCGTTTTTCCAATTCCGCTTCTTTCACTTTTTCGGTTATGCCTAAGAAACCAAGATTGTACGCATCTTTAAAGACTTCGTTGGCATAATCAGCATCAATTTCGGAAAGTGTTTTGTTAAAATTATGTGCTTTGATTTGCTTTTGGGCGTAGGCGTAACTGTCCATTTTTATGGCGTTGAGTAGCCAATCTCGACTCCAACTTTTGGTTATGGCCTCAGTGGCGTAATAGGTAACGGCTTCAAGCGACTGAACTTTGTTGATTAACAGCAAGTTGTGCCCCCACGGCAAAACTGCGACAGCCTGTCGCAGTTTTTGGTCTGCCAAATGGTAACGCTCATAAAAACGCTTCATATCCCACAAATTGCGAGGCGACAGGCCCATGTCGGGAAATTCGTTTTTCAGGTCAATAGAAAGTTGATTGACCACTCCGCTGCCGTAGCCTTCTGAAAGCTGTTTTTCAAAAAGTAATTTGCCCAAATTCCAATAAACTGACTGCGTGGCACTGTTGAGTTGTTGGGCAATAACAATGCGGGCTGTGCGAATTTGTGCTATCGCTTGTTTGAGCACACTGTCGTAGTCTTCTCTGTTTAGACTTAGTTTTTTACTCATTTCTATGCTGTTGTTTTTGGAAACAATCCCTTTGTCTGAATCTTGTTCATCCTTTAATTCTGTAAATTCTTATTCAGACAATGAGGAAAAGAGTTTTTGCATTAACTCGGACTCACTTATGCGGGTTTTAGTGCTCATTACTCTTCTTCAATAAATACTTCCAGAGTTCTTGCAATTTCGTTGGAGTCTAATGAATTTTTGAAAGGTCAAAGATAGGAAGGCAGACTTTACGTTCGCCCACTTCTCCGAAAAAACAAACCAACTGTGGGTAAAAAAGGAGGGGAGGGACACTTTAATTAAAAATTCTCACCCCTTTTCTAAACTCCTTTTTCTCCCCAAAAATGAAAACGCATTCTTTGTCTCTAGCCCTTGGGCTACTTCTAGTGTGGATGAGCTTGCCTGCTTCTGCGCAAACCAACCGCCCCATCAAATTTCAAAAACAAGTGCTCACGAAAATGTTTTTCTCCGAAGGCGTAGCCGTGGGCGATGTCAACCGCGACGGAAAAAAAGACGTGTTGTCGGGTGCGTTTTGGTACGAAGCCCCCAACTGGAAACAGCACGAAATTGCCAAAGGCGATACATTTACGGTCAACGGTGGCTACAGCAATTCGTTTTTGAACTTTAGCATGGACGTCAATCAAGACGGTTGGATAGACTTTATCCGTGTCGATACCCCAGGGGAATCGGTGGTTTGGTACGAAAATCCCAAAAATAAAGCGGGGCATTGGAAAGCGTACACCATTCACAAATCCATTGGAAATGAGTCGCCTGCTTTTACAGATCTCGACGGCGACGGACGTCTTGATATCATCGGAAACGACCCCGAAGCCAAGCAAATGATTTGGCTCAAAGCTCCTTCCAAAAAAGGTGATACCGAGTGGAAACGCTACGTGATTAGTACCGACAATATTGGAATACACAAATACACCCACGGCTTGGGCGTGGTGGACATGAACGGCGATGGGCGGTTGGATGTGCTGATGCGTGAAGGTTGGTGGGAAGCCCCTGCGGATCGTACGCAGCCTAATTGGACGTTTCACCGTGCCAATTTGGGGGAAGAATGCTCGCAAATGTACCTACTCGATGTCAATAAAGACGGCCTAAAAGACGTCATTAGCATGTCGGCGCACAAATACGGCATGTGGTGGCATCAGCAAGGCAAAGATGCGCAAGGGAATCCAACATGGGAAAAACACGAAATTGGGAAGCTATTTTCACAAACCCACGGCTTGGCCTTGGCCGACATCAACAAAGATGGAAACCCCGATTTGGTGACGGGCAAGCGCTTTTTTGCCCATAATGGCAAAGACCCAGGGGCGTTTGAGCCTGCGGTATTGTATTGGTTTGAGTTTAAACCTGGCCCTAACCCAACGTGGATTCCGCACCAGATTGACGATAACTCAGGTGTAGGGTTGCATTTGGTGGTCGAAGACATGAACCGCGACGGGCTGCTGGACATCATTACTGCAAACAAAAAAGGAGCCCACGTGTTTCTTCAACAGAAATAAATAAAACAGGTGCGTACAGGACAGAATTTTGAAAGAAGCTGTCGTATGTTTGTCGTATGAAAGTTGGTTTATTCATCCCGTGTTATGTAGATCAGTTTTACCCCAAAGTGGGTATTGCTACACTCCAATTGTTAGAGAAATTTGGTTGTGAGGTGGGGTATCCCGCCAACCAAACCTGCTGTGGTCAGCCCATGGCCAATTCTGGCTATGAACACCTGACGCATGATTGCAACCGCCTTTTTGTTCAAAATTTTGCTGATTTTGACTACATCGTGGGGCCGTCGGGTAGCTGTGTCTTGCACATCAAAGAACACTTGCATACCGAAGGTGAGGGGGAAGCGAAAGCGACGCACATCCGCCAACGGGTGTATGAACTGACGGAGTTTTTGACCGATGTGCTCAAAGTCGAAAACCTATCGGCGCATTTTCCGTATCGGGTAGGGCTGCACCAAAGTTGCCACGGGCAGCGCGGATTGCACCTTTCGCAGATGTCGGAGTTGGTAGCGCCTGCGTTCTCAAAACCTGAAAAGCTCTTGCGAATGGTCGATGGAATAGAACTGGTACAACTCACGCGTAGAGACGAATGTTGTGGATTTGGTGGAACGTTTTGCGTGGCCGAAGAAGCAGTTTCGGCGCGTATGGGTGTTGACCGCATTGACGACCACATCAAGAACGGTACCCAAGTCCTGACAGGAGGCGATATGTCGTGTTTGATGCACTTAGAGGGCATCATTCGCCGCCGCGAGTTGCCCATCAAAGTAATGCACATCGCCGAAATCTTAACGGCGAATTAACCTCATCTTATATCCCTCTCCTGACGGGAGAAGGATTTTTACATTCTCCTAGAAACTAGTCGGTTATGAATCATTCTGAGGCTGCTGATAAATTTAATAAAGATTTTGACCGCACTACCTGGCACGACGAAACGCTCTGGTGGGTGCGCCAAAAACGCGACCGAGCGGCGTTTGCTATTCCCGAATGGGAAGATTTACGCAACACGGCGTCGCAGATAAAACACAACGTACTGTCCAACTTAGACACGTACTTGATTGAGTTTGAAAAAAATGCCAAGGCCAACGGCGTCACCGTCCACTGGGCTGCCGATGCGCACGAACACAATCAAATCGTCCTTTCGATTTTGAAAGAGCAAGGCATCCAACAAATCGTGAAAAGCAAGTCGATGCTGACCGAAGAGTGCCATTTGAATCCTTTTTTGGCCGAAAATGGCGTTGAGGTGATTGATACCGACTTGGGCGAACGCATCGTGCAGTTGGCCGACGAGCCACCAAGCCACATCGTAATGCCCTGTATTCACTGGAAAAAAGAGGAAATCGGCGTTTTGTTTCACAAACATTTGGGTACGCCCGAAGGCTGCGCTGACCCATCGACGTTGACGTTGGCCGCCCGCGAACACCTGCGCGAAAAGTTTTTGACGCGCCGCGTGGCATTGACGGGCGTGAACTTTGCTATTGCCGAAACGGGAGAATTTGTGGTCTGTACCAACGAAGGTAACGCCGACATGGGTACGCACTTGGCCGACGTCCACATTGCGTGCATGGGCATCGAAAAAATCGTCCCTAAACGCAAGCATTTGGGGGTTTTCTTACGGTTGTTGGCGCGTTCTGCTACGGGACAGCCTATTACAACTTATTCGAGTCATTTTGCCAAGCCCCGCGAAGGGCAACAAATGCACATCATATTGGTGGACAATGGCCGCTCTCGGCAGCTGGGACGGGAGGAGTTTCGTAACTCGCTCAAATGTATCCGTTGTGGGGCTTGTATGAATACCTGTCCTGTGTACCGTCGCAGTGGCGGACACAGTTACCACAATGCCGTGGCAGGACCGATTGGGTCGATTTTGGCGCCCAATTTGGACATGACCAAAAACGCTGATTTGCCGTTTGCAAGTACGTTGTGCGGAAGTTGCTCGAACGTTTGTCCAGTCAAAATCAACATCCACGAACAACTTTACAGCTGGCGACAAGTACTTACCAAAAGCGGACATTCACCCACTGCCAAAACGATAGGGATGAAAGCAATGGCGGCGGTATTATCGAGCCCATCGGTGTATCGTTTTTCGGGAAAAATAGGCCGTTTGACGTTGTCAAACACGCCGTTTGTGGTCAACAATTCCCTGAATCCGTGGTATAAACAACGCGAAATGCCAGAGCCTCCCAAAGAGTCGTTTGGCGAATGGTATAAAAAGAATCGGAAGTAAATTCTGCGGTTTGACTATCGCCTACGGTCTGACTATCGTCTGACCTTTGTTTGATGAAAATAATTTAAACAATCATTCCCCCATTGGGGGGCAGGGGGCTAAATAAAATGAGTCGTGAAAAAATACTGGCGGCCGTGGCCAAAAACAAACCCACGCTGACACCGCTACCAGATATACAAGATTTTGGGAATCCTTACAGCGATTTGGTCGCGCAGTTTACTTCGGTACTGACGACCATCGGTGGTACGGTGGTGGAAGTGCGCAGTTGGGAAGAAATCCAACAGTACGTTCAAACGCACTTTGCGGGGCGGCGTATGGTCACCAACCTTGCCCCATTGGCAGACATGGCCCAACAAAGTTGGCTAACGTCTGATCCTCATTCGTTGGACGACGTAGGATTGGCCATTTTACAAGGACAATTTGCCGTGGCCGAAAATTCGGCAGTGTGGGTTACCGAAGCCGAAATGGGGCAGCGAGTGACGCCTTTTATTGCTGAAACGCTGGCATTAGTCATAAAAAAATCGGCGATTTTGCCCAAGATGCACCACGCCTACGCCCAAATTGGTGCGGCCGAATACGGTTTTGGTGCTTTCATCGCAGGGCCTTCCAAAACCGCCGACATCGAACAATCGTTGGTCTTGGGCGCGCACGGCCCTAAGTCGATGGTAGCCTTTTTGATAGATTGAAAAAAAGGTGAAACTTTGCTAAAAGTGGCTTCCCGAAAGTGCATTAACTTTCGGGAAGTTTTTTATACAAGCAATTTTTCATTCCTATGCGATTCTTAAAGATTCTTCTCAAAGTACTTGGCGTTATTTTATTGCTAATTGTCGCCTTGTTGGCCTGTATGCTCGCTCCCGTCGATGATACGCCTTACCAACAAACCAGCTATTACCAAGACTGGAAAAAGTCGGTAAGCGGTTTAACCTCCACGGTCACAGATGCTAGTCATAATTCCTCATCCGTAATTCCTAATTCATTAAAAGTCGGTTGGGCCAAAGTAAATTTTACGCCCAAATCTCCGACTCCTACGGCGGGTTACGGAGTGCGTCGCGGGGCCTTGTACAAATCGGTGCATGATTCTATTTACGTTCGGGCGGTGGTGTTTGACAATGGAAATACCAAAGCGGCGATGGTGGTGGCCGATTTATTGATTCTTCCCCCCGCCGTGACCGAGCAAATAAAAACCAAGCTTTCGGCGACGGGGATTCCATTTGAACAAGTGTATTTTGGGGCAACCCACACCCACAACAGCATGGGAGGATGGAGTGGCGGCATTGTGGGCGAACTCTTTGGTGGGAAATTTAATCCCGACAATGTGACGTGGGTGGCCGATGCCATCGTAAAAGCCGTGACTTTGGCACAAAAAGACCTAAAACCTGCTACGGTGGCCTATCATCAGTTGGCCGATACGGCAAAAGTACGCAATCGGGCGTTTGATGAAGGAACAATTGACCCGTTTGTACGTACCATTCAGCTCGTACGCAGCGATGGGCAAAAAGCCTTGATTTGCTCGTACGCGGCTCACTCTACGATTACAAGTTCGGACAATATCGTTCTCTCTCGCGACTACCCGGGTGTATTAGTCGATTCGTTGGAAAAAGGCGAAGCCAACTTTGCGGTATTTCTTTCGGGAGCGGTCGGAAGTATGGGGCCTAAAGTGGGCGTAGAGTCGGATTCGGATTGGGTCAAAGTAGCCACCGAAGCCGACAGCTTGGAGTCGGACGTGCAAAAACAATTGCTCCAACTGAAGCCCTTTGAAAACCCTGCCTTGCGCATCGAAACGCTCACCATTCCGCTTCGCGAGCCTAATCCCCGCGTTACGTTGGGGTGGCGACTACGTCCGTGGGTATTTCATTGGGCGTTTGGCGATTTTCCCAATTACGTAAAAGCGCTACGCATTGGCAACGTTCTAATGGTAGGTTTTCCTTGCGATTTTTCGGGGGAATTGGTGGCAGAGATGAGCACTTACGCCGAAAAAAAGGGCCTTAAATTGATGGTAACAAGCTTTAACGGAGGATATATCGGCTACATTACTCCCGACAAATACTACGGCCGAGATACCTACGAAACCCTCACCATGAACTGGTTTGGTCCGTACAACGGCGCGTATTTTCAGGAAATTGTGCGGGATTTGGTGGATAAGATGTCGTAGGGGAAGCTCATTTACTATCAATAAATTATTTCCTCTAGAGCTATGGATATAAACCTAACCATCGAAACTTACGAACAACGCCTGCTCGAACAGCTTTTAAACCTAATTGAGCAGAGTAAAAAACAAGTAGCTATTCAGGTAAATAGTGAATTGACATTGCTATTTTGGCAAGTAGGAAAACACATCAATGAATACGTTCTTCAAAATCAAAGAGCCGATTATGGTAAGCGTATTTTTTCGACACTCTCAACAAAATTGAAGGAAAAATACGGGCGAAACTTCGAGGAAAAAAACCTGCGAAGAATGTCGCAATTTGCCGAGCAATTCAACGACTTTCAAATTGTCGTGCCACTGGCACGACAATTAAGTTGGTCGCACTTCCTTATTTTGTTACCTCTCAAAAACCGAGAAGCTCAACTGTTTTATGCTCAAAAAGCTGTACAGGACGCTTGGGGCAAAAGAGAACTGCGAAGTCAAATCAATCAAAAGGTTTTTGAACGCACTACCATTGCCAATAGCCAACTGCCGATTACAGAGACGTTGATTGCGCCCAATATCTTCAAAGATCCCTATTTTCTGGAATTTTTGGGATTGAAAAATGACTACCTCGAAAACGACCTTGAAAATGCTATACTCCGAGAACTCGAACAGTTTATCTTAGAGTTAGGGCGGGGTTTTGCGTTTGTCGAGCGCCAAAAAAGAATGATTATTGATGGCGAGGATTTTTACCTAGATTTACTTTTTTATCATCGTAAACTCAAACGATTAGTCGCCATTGAGCTCAAAATTGGGAAATTTCAGGCAAAGTTTAAAGGGCAAATGGAGCTGTATCTGAAATGGCTCAACCGCTACGAGCGACAAGAAGGGGAAGAAGCTCCTATTGGTCTTATTCTATGCGCCGAAGCCAGTCACGAACAGATTGAACTCCTCGAAATGCACAAAGATGGGATTATAGTAGCTGAATACTGGACAGAGCTTCCGCCTAAACATGAATTGGAGGCCAAACTTCATCAAGCTTTAATCGAAGCAAAAGAAAGAATCGAAAACCGTAAGATGTTGGGATAAACGTTTCAGGAAATTGTGCGGGATTTAGTGGATAAGATGTCGTAGGGGAAGCAAAAAAGATAAACGAGCAGGTTGTAAGCAGCCTTGGAAAGGTTTTTCAACCTTTCCAAGGTTCAATGCTATTTCTCAGAGCGGCTGTGACGAATAGGATGGAGACTTTATGATTTAATCTAACTCATCCAGCAGTTCTTTCAATTCTTTTTCAGAAATAGTGCCTCTGATTTGCTTATCATAAATAGTTAGTAAAATAACTTCTTCATTGTCAGTAACAACGTAAGTAATAATCCTTGCCCCTCCACTTTTGCCCTTACCCTTACTTTTTATGGCTAATCGTATTTTATAGCAATCTTGCCCCAACGGAGTACCAAGCGTTGGATTTTCTTGAAGTTGTTCGCCTAGTGTAGCTAATTCTTGCCTGAGTGACGCATATTTTTTAATTAATGGCTTGGCCTCCCGCTCAAAACTTCGGGCAGCTCTTACGCTATACATTCTCTAAAAATTCGGTCAAAGTTCTCAGTTTTATTTTGCCTTCACGGTGTAATTTGGCATCTTGCAAGCCTTCTTTTATCTTAGCTTTTAGCTCTTTTTTACTCATAATAGCACCATCAGCATCTGCTTCAATAAGCATCGAAGCCAATTTAGCTCTATCTTTTGGTGGCAATTGCCTTGCCAATTCTACCAACTGACTAAGCGTGAGTTGAATGTTGGCACTAAAATTTAGTGTTGCTTCCATTATCCTAGTGAATAAGTTTTTTTTGCTTTAAAATCATGAATAAGGGCATCAATGACTATAAAAAGCTGCTTACGGTCTTAACAATGGCCTCTATTTAAGTCAAAAATTATGTACAAGTATAGAACAAATCTTATTAGTTTGAAACATAATTAGCCTGTAAAATATTGCCAATTGTTTTTCAATTTGTGCCCTAGCTTGTACCCCTAAACTCCGATTTGGGACAAGCCCTGAACTGCCTCTCCAATTCAAAACGACAAACGGGCATATTGTAAACAGCCTTGGAAAGGTTGAATAAACCTTTCCAAGGTTCAACGCTATTTCTGCGGTCTTCGGTAACGAATAGGAGCTGCTGGCTCGGGTTTGAGCGTGACGCCTTGGGTTTTTAGCAAGTCCAATGCCACTTGCACCGATTTTTCGAGTTGCGGGTCTTCTCCCTTGGCTACTTTGGCGGGGTCTTGGTGTACCTCAATGTCAGGGGCAATGCCTTCGCCTTCTACCGCCCATTTTCCGTCCACGTCATAAAAACCACCGCGCGGAGCTACCATGCGTCCACCGTCGATAAACGGTGGCGTGTCCCACGTACCGACCAATCCGCCCCACGTGCGGGTTCCTACGAGCGGGCCTACTTTGGCTTGGCGGAACAAAAACGGCATCAAGTCGCCGCCCGACCCTGCGCGCTCGTTGACAATCATTACTTTAGGCCCCCACAAGCCTGACATCGGCGTCGTGAAAGGTTTGTGGTCGTTGGCGCGGCTGTTGAAATATCCTTGCAGTTTTCGGGCCAATACGTCCACGATGTAGTCAGCAGCTGAGCCACCGCCGTTGTTGCGTTCGTCGATAACTGCGCCTTTTTTGTCTTGTTGGGCAAAATAATAACGGTTAAAATATTCGTAACCACCGTTGCCCGTGTTGGGAATCCAAACGTAAGCCAATTGTCCCTTAGAAAGCTCATCCACCTTACGGCGATTGCCTTCCACCCAAGCCCGCGTTCGAAGCTGGGTTTCGTTGGCGACGGGCACGACCGTAACCGATTTGGCCGTGGCCAAATCAGGCGTAGCATTGACCTTAATTTTAATTTGTCGGTTGGCCGTGCCTTCCAGCAAACTGTAAATATCCACGTCGGCGGTGAGGGGAATACCGTTGATTTCCAATAAATAATCGCCTTCTTTTACGTCGATGCCAGGGCTAGACAAAGGCGCTCGCAAGTCAGGATTCCAGTTTTCGCCCGTCAGAATGCGCTTGATGCGGTAAAAGCCGTTTACGATTGTAAAATCAGCCCCCAAAAGCCCCGCAGGGTTGTTGTTGTCGAGGGTTGGGAAATCACCTCCTGAGGTATAGGAGTGCCCCACGGCCACTTCGCCCCCCAAAATATCCACCACGTAGTTGAGGTCGGTGCGGTGGCGTACGTGTTCTACCCAAGGTGAGTACCACTTATAGATGTCGTTCCAAGGAGCTCCGTGTACATTGCTGACGTACAAGAAATCGCGTTGATAGCGCCATCCTTCGCGGAAAATTTGCTTGTATTCGGCTTTCGGGTCCACCCATAGTTTCATTTCGCTGGTGTTGAGGCGACCGTCACCCATTTTTGCCGTGGCGGCGGTTGCATTGGCGATTCCCCACGTAGTTCCGCTGCGGTAAAGCAGGTTTTTGCGGTCGTGCGAGGTAATTGCTCCCTGAATTCCTTTCAAAAACTCCTCCCGTTTCTGGTCTTTCAACGTGTATTTGTGCAGCGTCACGCCCGATTGGTCAGCGACGTTTTCGGTAAAAAATAAACTACCTTCAGGCCCTGCAATGATTTCGTCGTATTCTTTTAATGCTACTTTGGGAAGTGCCAAAATCCGCTGGTCGATGCCTTCTAGGTCAATTTTTACCAAAATTTCTTTTTTGGCTTCCGCGGGTTTTTCGTCTTTTTTAGGCTCGGTTTTGGCCTTGTCGTCGGGTTTGGCAGGAGCAGCTTCTTTCTTTTCTACTTTGGGGGCTTCTTCCTCGTCGCTTTTGGGCAAAAAAGGCGAAGGTTCACCTTTGGCCAGAATGACCATATACACGCCGCGCGTAACGGGACGCTCGTACGAGCTCATGTCGAGCCAGCCCGTATTGAGGGCAAAGTTGGTACTGGCCAAAAAATACAAATACTTTCCACTCGCATCCCACACGGGCGACATCGCATCCGACATCCCATCGGTCAGTTGGTGACTAGCGCCTGTCTCGATGTTATAGACCTTGATGGCCTTGTATTGATTGTCCAAAAGACGGGCGTAGGCAATCCATTTGCCATCGGGTGACCACACGGGGTTAAGGCTGCGGTTGGGGTGGGCATAGCGCTCGGTGTCTATTTTTTTGGGTTGCCCCGTTTCGGTATTTATCACCCATAAATTATAATCAGTATCGGTGTAGGCAAGGTGTTTGTTGTCCGACGACCACGCGGGGCGGAAGTAAAACGTAGGTGAAGGCAACGAAATCGCTTTGGGTTTTTGAAGCCCTTCTTGGTCCGAAACCATCAGTTGATATTCACCGCTCGCGTCCGAAAACCACGCTATTTTCTGCCCGTCGGGCGACCACGTAGGGTAGCGGTCGGCCACGCCTGAACTGTGACTGATGTTGCGCCAATCGCCGTTTTCTTTGGGTACGGTAAAAATATCGCCACGGTATTCAAACAACGCGCGTTTGCCCGTAGGAGAAAGCGACGCATTGAGTAAGCCTCCCGAACGGACGTCCTGCCAACGCGGCGTAGCCCACGTAAAATCCCCTTGAACGTTGATAACGAGCTGCTTGGCTTGCCCCGTTTGGGGGTCGAGCAAATGCAAATAGCCGCCTTGTTCATACACAATGCGGTCGTTGGAGGCGTCTAAGCTTTTTACGTCAAAATCTTTGTGGAACGTTACCTGTTTGAGTTCGTTGGTTTTGGGATTAAACGACCATACGTTGTTGGCATAATCGCGTTCCGACAAAAAGTAAACGACGTTTTTGTACCAAACAGGGTCGGTATGGCGTTCGCGGTCGGTTTGGGGAGTAGTTTTGAGCGAGAGCGTTTTCAAATCCACAATCCAAATCGGCTGGGCTTGTCCGCCTCGGTAGTTGCGCCACTCGGGATCCCAAAAACCAATGGTTTGGTAAGCCGCCATTTGTCCATCGGGCGACACTTCCCCCGCGTAGGCTTGCGGCATGGGAAGTTCTTCTTGGAAACCTCCCTTAAAACTCACTTTTAATAATTTGGTCAGGGCCGTTGGGTAGCCGCTTCGTCCCGAACGAAAGACAATACTGGCGCCGTCGGGTGTCCAACCTTGCACAGCATCTTCGCCTGGGTGCCACGTAAGGCGTTTGGGTTCACCGCCCATGGCAGGCATTACATACACGTCGGTGTTGCCGCCGTACTGGGCCGAAAAGGCAATCATGCTGCCATCGGGCGAAAAATGCGGAAGCGATTCGGTGCCTTCGTGCGTGGTAAGGCGGCGGGCAGAGCCACCGTCGCGGTCGGCCATCCACAAATCATCGGCATATACAAACACCACCGAGCGGTCGCTGACGGTAGGCTGACGCAAAAGCCGTGTGCCTTGGCCGATGGCCGACACGCTGCACAAAACCCCCGCCGCGAGGGAGAGTAAAGACGTTAGTTTCATAGAAAGTGGTTAGTAGGTTGTTGGAAAAAGATACGTCAAAAATACGCTTTTCTCTTTGGGAAACGCAATCGGAGCATACACGATAAACGATTGTTGTTCAGCAATTAACTGAATTCGGTAGCGGCTGCCTTCAAAAATGCTTCGCTCTACCGTTGCCCAAATGCCTTGTACGCCTTGGGTTTCGGTGATGGTCAGTTGCTCAGGACGAATCAGCAAGGTGTCAGACGGTTGGGGAGGAGTTCCAAAAAACTGCTCAAACGTGCTGCGAGGCACAACATTGATTTCTCCCGTCAACTCCGCTACGTACTCACTGATGGGCTGTTGATATACTTCTTGGGGTGTGCCCACTTGTAATAGTTTCCCTTGGTATAAAATTCCCATTCGGTCCGACAAACTGAGGGCATCGGGGGCATCGTGGGTGACAAAAATGCAGGCAGTCCCCGTTTCTTCGGCCAGCGTGCGGATGGTTTGGGTGAGGCGACGGCGGTTGGCAAAATCCAAATGCGCAAATGGCTCGTCGAGGAGCAGCACTTTGGCTTCTTCGGCCAGCGCGCGGGCAATGGCGGTGCGCTGTTTCTCTCCACCCGACAGCGATTTGGCGGGTTTGTCGGCCACTGTTTCTAAGTGGCAAAGCTCGATAAGCTCGTCCACCCGCTCGTCGCGATAGACTTTTTGGTAATACCGAAGCGCGTACGCAATGTTTTCCCGAACACTGATGGGCAACGACAGATTATAATCTTGGTGAACAATTTTAATATCGGGATGCCCAGGAATGAGCTGGTCGCTGGCGAGGCGTAATTTTTCGCCGTTGAGCCAAATCTCACCTTCGTCGGGGTCAATTAGCCCCGCTGCCAAACGCAATAACGTACTTTTTCCCGAACCACTTTCGCCCAAAAGACCAAGAATTTCGCCCGTTTGAAGTTCCAATTGAATGTCGGATAAAACCGATTGAGGTGGGTAGTTTTTAGAAAGATGACGTAATTCTAACAAAGAGTACATTCCGACGTTTAGTTTCTTTTGTTGGTGAACACAAAACAAGTTGATAAAATGCCATTTCTACGAATTCTTCTCTTTTTGTTGGTTGCTCAATTGAGTTTCTCCCAAGGCATCCCGCCGCAGGTACGTCGGGTGTTGTTTGTGGGAAATAGCATTACGTACGCAGGAAGTTACGTAACCGACATTGAAGCCTATTTTGTGACGCATTATCCGCAGCGTTCGATTGAATTTATCAACGTAGGGCTACCCAGCGAAACCGTTTCGGGGCTGTCGGAAGAAGGCCACGCGGGTGGACGTTTTCCCCGTCCCGATTTGCACGAGCGCCTCGACCGTGTGCTCAAAGCTACCAAACCCGACTTGGTCTTTGCCTGCTACGGAATGAACGACGGTATTTATTTGCCGTTTGGGGAAGACCGTTTTCAAAAGTTTCGGGAAGGAATCGAATGGCTGCACGAAGAAGTAGAAAAAACGGGCGTAAAAATTGTTCACCTTACTCCTCCTATTTTTGACGAATTGCGCGGGAAAAATGCAGGTTACGCTGCCGTTCTCGACCGATATTCTGATTGGTTGCTGAGTTTACGGAAAACCAGAAAGTGGGAAGTTATCGACATTCATTACCCCATGAAAACCTACCTCGACGCCCACCGCAAAATCGACGAGCAATTTGGTCTTTCGGGCTTTGCTTTGGCCGAAGATGGTGTGCATCCTGGCGAGGTTGGGCACTGGATTATGGCCAAACAAGTGCTTTTGTATTTGGGTGAAAAACAGGTCGCTAAAGCGGGGACACCCAAGAGCGCCCTGCCCGACCGCCCCTCGTCGGAAGCGGTTTTTAAGTTGGTTCAACAACGCCAAGCGATGATGAAAGATGCCTGGCTGACCGCCACAAAACACCAACGCCCCGAAATGAAAGTAGGACTTCCGCTGGAAGAAGCTCAAAAGAAGGCGGCGGAGATAGAGCAGGAAATCAGGGCGCTATTAAAATAAAAAAGGAGCCAAAACTTCGCCTTATCTCTATACAAATTTGGTTTTTATCGCTCTCTTTACCTGATTGGGTAGAAGTGTCACATTTCTTGTAGTAAATTGCCGTGTCAAACTAAAAACCAAACCCAAATGATTCGTCAATTACTCTACGGAGGAGTGGTGGCGTTGGTAGGAATGGCGTCCGTCAGTCAGGCGCAGACGTCCTACAACAATCACGCCCAACTTTCCACTCGTCTCAAAAACCTCTCCACAAAATACGCTGCCCAAGCCACCGTTAGCTCGATTGGCAAGAGCGCAGGCGGGCGCGACCTGTGGTTGCTTACGCTTGGAAAAGGAGATGCGACCAAAAAACCTGCCATCTTGGTCGTGGCAGGTCTAAACGGCACGCACTTAGCTGGAACGGAGTTGGCCATTCAAACGGCTGAAAAAATGCTTGCTTCGGCCAATGCTGATAGTATTGCTAAATTATTGACAACCAAAACGTTTTATTTTTTGCCAAGCATGAATCCTGATGCGCAGGAGCAGTTTGCGGCAAAGCTAAAATTTGAACGTACTGGAAATGATACCAAAGCCGATGACGACCGCGATGGCCGCCTCGACGAAGACCCGTTTGAAGACCTCAACGGTGACGGAATGATTACTTGGATGCGGGTAGAAGATCCAACAGGGTCGTTTGTTGCGAGCAAAGAAGACCCACGTATCATGGTGAAAGCCGACCCTACCAAGGGAGAAGTGGGTAAGTATTTGTTGCACAGTGAAGGGATTGACAACGACAAAGACCGCGTTTATAACGAAGACGGTCAAGGAGGTATCAACCCAGAGCGCAACTTTACGTTTGACTACCAAATTTTCGTGACAGGCTCGGGCGAGTACGCTGCTTCTGAACCCGAAGTACGCGCCTTGCTTGACTTCTTGTACCGTGCGCCAAATATTTTTGCGGTATTGACTTTTGGCCCTAACAACAACCTTAGCGAAGCGCCGCGTTTCGATGCGTCTAAAGTAGCTCGTCGTATCATCACGGGACCACTTTCTAAAGATGCCAAAGCGATGGAGCAAGTGTCGAAGTTGTACAACAGTCGTACGGCTATGAAAGATGCGCCAGCGATGCCACAAACCCGTGGAAACTTCTCGCAAACGGCGTATTTCCACGCGGGTCGTTACAGCTTTACTACCCCAGGTTGGTGGGTGCCTAAAGTCGAAGCCCCACGCGACTCTACACGTCGTGGTACTGGCGCTGCTGCTCCTTCAGGTGCAGGGGCTGCTCCATCAGGTGCCGCAGCTCCCGCAGCAGGTGGTGGCGGTGGTGGCCGAGCGGGTGGCATGATGGGCGGTGGTGGTGCGGCCGCTGCGGCAGCCGCAGCAGCTTCGGCAAGTGCTGCCAATGCAAGCGAAGACGATACTCGTTTCTTGAAATGGGCGGACAAAGAAAAATTGACGGGCGTTTTTGTGGATTGGAAAGCCATTCAACATCCTGATTTCCCTAACCAAAAAGTAGAAGTTGGTGGCGTAGCTCCATTTGTAAAATTGAACCCACCACTTTCTTATTTAGAGCCTGTTGCTGACAAACACCTCAAGTTTTTGTCGGGATTAGGTGCTCAAATGCCAGAAATTCAGTTGGTAAATGTAAAAACCGAATCACTTGGAAATAACTTGACGCGCATCACAGCGACGGTTATCAACAAAGGTTTATTGCCAACGTATGCCGAAATTGGTGACCGCGTTCGCTTTGTTCAAAAAGTAAAAACGGAACTTAAATTGGGCAGTGGCCAAGCGATTGTTTCAGGAAAACGTCTCAACCTCAGAGGTGCGTTGGGGGTAGATGAGTCAGAAGAATATACGTGGCTTGTGTCGGGTACTGGCAAACTTACGATTGAGGCTGGATGCCCAACGGCAGGCGTACAATCGACCGAGGTGACGTTGAAGTAAATTTGTTCCGCAAATCGTTAATCGAAATTTCCAATGAAAAAATACATAAAATCAATCATAACTGCTACGCTTTGCGCTCCTATGTACATGGGCGTAATGGCGCAAACAGCACCCAATATCGACGCTGACCTGACGGGAATGCGGGCGATTGGTTCGCCTGCCAATCCGAAAGTAAAATGGGCGTGGAATTATTACATGGATTACGCTGGTTTCAACAAACTCACCCAAGAGTTGGCCAAAGCGTATCCTGACTTGGTCAAATACGAATCTATCGGAAAGTCGTACCAAGGCCGCGAAATGTACGTCATCACCATCACCGATTTTAAGAGTGGCCGCCCTGAGTCTAAGCCTGCGTTTTGGATTGACGGGAACATCCACGCCAACGAGCTTCAAGGAACGCAATTTGCGATGTACACGGCTTGGTATTTGGCCGAAAGCTTTGGTAAAATGGATTTTGTAACGGACATGCTCAAAGGCCGTACGTTCTACATTTTGCCATCATTGAACCCTGATGCACACGAGAATTTTATTCATAAAGCCAATACCACAAGTTCGTCGCGTTCGGGTATGATGCCGTTGGACGACGACGGCGATGGCTTGGTGGACGAGGATTCGTACGATGATTTGGACGGTGATGGGCACATTGTAAACATGCGCCGCAAGTCACCAACGGGACGTTATAAAATTGACCCTGAGTTTCCTGAACGTATGATTTTGGCAAAGCCTGACGAAAAAGGTGAGTACGAATTGCTTGGTTTTGAGGGAATTGACAACGATGGCGACGGACGTGTCAACGAAGATAACCCTGGCGCATACGACCCGAACCGCGACTGGGGCTGGGGCTGGCAGCCAGACTATATCCAAGGTGGTGCATTGTTCTACCCTGGAAGTTTGCCCGAAACGCAAAACGTGAAGAAATTTTTCTATAGCCACTCAAACATCGCAGGAGCCCAAAGTTACCACAACTTTGGGGGAATGTTCTTACGTCCTCCTGGCGCGGAAGAAGATGCGATGTACGTTCCACAGTCGGACATCGCCGTGTATGATGTCATCGGAAAAACGGGAGAAAAGATGATTCCTGGGTACCGTTATTTTGTACTTTGGAAAGATTTATACACCGTTTATGGTGGTGAAATCGACTGGATTGGCCTAGGACGTGGGGTGTTTATGTTTTCCAACGAAATCAATACTGCATACCGCATGTTTAACAAAAATTCAACCGAAAATAGAAACCAAAACGTTGAATTTGAGGAGTTTGATAAGTATTTGTTGTTGGGCGATAGCTACGTAAAATGGAAGCCATTCAAGCACCCACAATACGGTGATATTGAGATTGGTGGAACGAAAAAGAACTACATCCGTAACACCCCAGGTTTCTTGTTGGAAGAAGAAGGACACCGTAACATGGCCTTCACGATGTTGCACGCGTACCACATGCCTAAAATCGAGATTGTGGACATCAAGTCACGTGCTTTAGCCAATGGACTTAGCGAAGTAACGGCTACGATTCAAAACCAACGGGCTATCCCGACCCACTCAGCGCATGACCTTCGTTTCAAAATCGAACGTCCTGATTACATTACCTTGAAAAACGCGCAAGTTGTAGCGGGTATGATTGTGGAAAACGATGATTTGGGTCTTACGCGTGAGCAAAAATACAACCCACAAACGATTGAAGTCCCTAACCTTCCTGGTACGGTTGGTGGTGGCTTTGGCGGCGGTGGTGGGCCTTTCGGCGGCGGTGCTGGCGGTAATGCCGTAAAAGTTCGCTGGATTGTGAAAGGTAAAGCCGACAAATGGACGGTAGAAGTCGATAGCCGCAAAGGGGGTATCGTTTCAAAAACCCAATAAATAGTGCCCCGATTTTAGGGAACGAACAATAACTTTAAAAGCGGTTGGCGTGATGTCAACCGCTTTTTGTATTTTTAATGTGAAGCGGGTTGCTCACAACCCGCGCCTATGTTGTTAGGGGGACATAACCCCGTCGCGCAAAGTAATCGGGTTGTGAGCAACCCTCAACACATAACCCGCTTCACAGCACAACGTATTTATCAATCAACCAAACCACTTTTTACAATGAAACACTTTTGCTTGACGCTGGCTGCTCTTTTGGTACATCTAACGCTTTTTGCTCAACAATACGATTTGCTGATTCGAGGAGGGAAAGTAGTAGATGGGACGGGCAATGCGTGGTTTAATGCCGATGTAGCCATCAAAGACGGAAAAGTTGCAAAGGTAGGTTCACTACCTTCTGCCACGGCCAAACGCATCGTAGATGCCAAAGGATTGATTGTTTGCCCAGGTTTTATTGATGTTCATACCCACATTGAAGAAGACGAATTTCGTGTCCCCACGGCTGATAACTTTATTTATGACGGCGTAACGACCGTCGTAACGGGAAACTGTGGCTTGTCGAACGTGGATTTAGGACGTTATTTTGGGCAATTAGACAGCCTCAAAACCTCCGTTAATGTAGCGTCGATGATTGGTCATAACGACGTTCGCCAAGCCGTGATGGGTACCGTCAATCGCCCTGCTACGCCCGACGAACAAAAAAAGATGGAAGCCCTGGTAGAAAAAGCGATGAAAGACGGAGCCGCAGGGTTGGCAACGGGCCTGATTTATATTCCAGGGACTTTTTCTACGACTGACGAAATCGTGGGATTGGCGCGGGTAGCGGCTCGCTACGGCGGCGTGTATGCGTCGCACATTCGTTCGGAAGGTGATGACGTTCTCAAAGCCATCGAAGAAGCAGTGTTAATAGGCCGAGAAACGGGCATTCCTGTTCAAATTTCACACTTTAAAGTAAGTGGGCAAAACAACTGGGGGCGCTCGAAAGAAACCTTGGCGGCGGTCGAAAGTGCGCGCCGCGAAGGCATCGACGTCACGATTGACCAATACCCTTATACTGCCAGTAGCACAGGTTTAACGACGTTGCTGCCGAGTTGGGCGTTGGCAGGTGGGCAAGATTCTATCAAAGCCCGCGTGGCTAATCCTATTACGCACGAACGGATGGTGAAAGACATGGTAGCGACCCTCAAGCGCCGCCAACAAAAACATTTTACGTATGCGGTAGTCGCTTCCTACGACCCAGACCCATCGCTTAACGGAAAAAACTTAGAGGAAATCAACCTCCTCAAAGGACGAAAACACAAAGCGGAAGCTGAGGCCGAAACCATTTTAGAATTGGTGCTGAAAGGCAACGCCAGCATGGTTTTCCACGGAATGGGTGATTGGGATGTGGAAAACATCATGCGTTATCCCCAAAATATGTTTGCGTCGGATGCGTCGATTCGGGTCTATAACTTTGGTGTCCCTCACCCGCGTGGTTATGGCACCAATGCGCGTGTGCTGGGCTATTATGTTCGTCAAAAGAAAATCATTCCGTTGGAAGAAGCCATTCGCCGCATGACTTCGCTTCCTGCCCAAAAGTTTAGACTGCAAGGCCGAGGACTCTTGCAATCAAACATGCAGGCTGATGTGGTTGTATTTGACGAAAATACCATCATCGACGCCTCTACCTACGACCGTCCTCACCAGTATTCTAAGGGCATAAAATACGTGGTGGTGAATGGTCAATTGGTGGTAGATGAAGAAAAACACACGGGGTTACGAGTGGGGAAAGTACTGCGTATTTTTAATTAATTGACCACTAACTAAATTGTGTTAGTGTTGCTGCAAGAAAATTAGGAAATTCGCCTAATAAAATCAGAAGAGGAAATTCTTGTATGAGATGTTGGCGATATATTGGAATAGTGCTCTGGGCGTTGGGAACGGTGGTGTGCGCCCAGAATAAAATGGTCGATAGCTTACGGCATTGGCTAGATACGCATCCTGCACTCGATAGTGCGCGGGTAGTGACCTTGCACCGCCTTTCGTATCGGTTGTCAGAAATCGACCAAGCGGCTGCGTGGCGTTATGCCAACGAGGCCAATCAGTTGGCCAAACAGCTTAATAATCAAGTGAATTTGGGCCAAAGCTTTATCAATTACGCCATTTTGGAGTCGTTGGAAGGAAATTATGCCAAAGGCCAAGAGTATTATTTAAAAGCCCTGCGACTGTTTGAACAATCGGGCTGGGAGCGGGGGCAAGCGATTTGTTTGAATAACATTGCCGAAAATTATAAGTCGATGAATCAGCTTCCCAAAGCCTTGGAATATACCTTTAAGGCACTGGAACTGAACCAAAAGCAGGAAAAGCCCGAAAAACGAGGAATGGCCGTCAACCATGAACAAATCGGAGACTTGTATCGACGAATGGGGCGCTACGAAGAATCGTTGAAATACTTGCAAAAAGGGCTGGTTTTGGCCAAAGATGCCGACCAAAATTACCAAATTTTACCCCAAATTTTGCTAGGCATTGGCCGTAATTACAACCACCGCCGAGAGTTTAGTACGGCGCTCGACTACCTCAACCAAGCCATTGAACGAAGCCAAATTCACGGCGAAAAATTGCTCCAAATTCAGTGTTACCAAGAAATAGCCCAAACGTACCGATTGCAACAAAACTTTGAAGAAGCCAAAGAATATTTACAAAAGGCTTTTGAGACGGCGCAGGAATTTGGGTCGCTGGTAGAAACGGCCAAGCTGAACAAAGAACTAGCTGATTTGGAAGAATTGCAGGGAAATTACCGCGACGCGCTGACGTATTTTCAGAAATATAAAGTCCTCAACGATTCGATTGAACAAAAGAAAAACGTCGTGCGGGCGGAGTTGGTGGAATTGAAATACAATGCGTTTGAAAAAGACAAAGAAAACCAACGTTTGAAACAAATCAAGGCCGCGCAAGAGGCCGAATTACACCAAAAAACGGCACTGATTGTGGCTTTGGCGTTGATAGTAGTGTTGTTGATGGGCTTTATTGGCTTCGCTTTTTACCAAAATCGACTGAAACAAATCCGTGATGCCCAAAAAGTTCAGGCCGAAACCATCCGCCAAATGCAGTTATCAGATAAAATTCGGACCCAAATTGCCCGCGATTTGCACGATGATTTAGGCGCAACCTTGAGTGGGGTCGCCATGCTGAGTCAGGCTGCCAAACGCCAAGTGAGAGAAACAGACAGTCAACTGCGGGAGTTGCTGGATTTGATAAGCGTTAATTCCCAACGGACAGTCGCAACGATTCGCGATATTATCTGGACTACCCGCCCGATGAACGATAGTTTGGAGAGCATGTTGAACAAAATGAAAATTTTTGCGTCCGAAATGCTCGACCCCAAAGGGATAAAATACGAATTTTGTGTCGCGAACGACCTAGAAGAGTACAAACTCCCGTCGAACCAACAGTACAATTTCTATTTGATTTTTAAAGAAGCTATCAACAACGTGGCCAAATACGCCCAAGCCCGACACGTTTGGGTGCAAGTATTCAAAGAAAACGATCGCCTGCATCTGCGCATCAAAGACGATGGCGTGGGCTTTGATAAAGAGGCGGTTCGGGGCAGCGGCAATGGCTTGTTTAACATGGAAAAACGAGTAGAAGAACTGGATGGGAACTTACTGGTGCGTTCGGTCATTGATGAAGGAACGGTGATTGCTCTTACGCTGCCCTTGGCGGCTTAATCACCGTTTCGTAACTATTTCAACCAAACGAAGCCTGTGTTACTTCCCCTTTCGGCGGTGATTATCACCGTAAACCAAGAGAAAAAAATCGCTAAAACGATTGAAGCCCTCAAAACCCTGACCGACGACATCGTGGTGGTGGACTCAGGTAGCAAAGATGCCACCCGCACTGTGGCCGCAGCCTTGGGCGCGCGTGTTTTTGAGCGGCCGTGGCCTGGGTATTCGGAGCAAAAAAACTTTGGAAACGACCAAGCTAAGTACGATTGGATTTTGTCGGTGGACGATGATGAGGTTGTTAGCGACGAACTTGCAAAAAGTATTCGCGCGGCGTTTGCGTCGGAGCCGAAGACCGATGCGTTTAATTTACCTTTTCGAACCGTTTTTGCTGGAAAACTCATTCGCTTTGGCGGCTGGAATCCCGAAGCCCACATTCGGATTTTTAACAAGAAAAACATTCATTGGAACACCGACGCCGTCCACGAGGGACTCACCATTCGCCCCGAACATTCGGTTCAAAAACTCTCGGGCTACGTGTATCATTACACGGTAGATACCTTGGAACAATTTGCCCAAAAAACGGATCGTTATAGTACACTATTTGCCGAAAAAGGAATGAAAGCAGGAAAAAAAGCAAATTTTATAAAGATTTACCTCAGCCCAGCCTTTCGCTTTTTGGTAGAATATGTGGTAAAATTGGGCTTTTTAGACGGATACTACGGCTGGTTTATTGCCAAAGAAAACGCACGCTACACGTATTTGAAGTATAAGAAGTTGGGGGAGGCGTAAAATACCCATGTTGTGTTTAGGCTTTTACAAGTGTGATAAGGTTTTCGTAGAGACTAAATTTCTCATCGGCGGAGATAATTGGTAAACCTTCTGAAATGGCAGTGGCAATAATAAGTCGGTCGAAAGGGTCTTTGTGAGATTCTATCAACGGTACGGTAGCATACGAAGAAATATGAGAGGCAGTAATAGGGAGAAATGAAAAGTTATCAATCGTGGCTTGGTGTATCAAGTCATCAATAGACAAGGTTAGTTCGGGTAGTTTACCGATTTTTTGTTTAATGGCAATCTCAAATAGGCTAATGTGGCACACAAAAACTTGATGACTTTGGAGCAATTCTTTAACTTGGTCAGATAGTTTAGTCGGACTGATAATGCTCCAAATAAAAATTTGGGTATCAACAATATAAGCCATTACATGTACTCTTTTAGATCGTCAAGTGGTTCGTTGAAATCTTCTGGAATACTGTATTTGCCTTCTAGGCTCCCTAATTTAACCCCTTTGGGGGTATCAGAATCATTCATAAACAAAATAACAACTTCGGATTTTTTAATTTTTGGAGGAGTTTCAGTCATTGTCAGTACTCCATTCTCATAAATCCCTTTAATTGCGGTGTACATAATTAATCATTTTTTACAAATCTAACATTTCAGCGACTCAAAACATTCGAAAAAAGAAAAACAAAACCCTATCTAAGCAAAAAATCGTCAGACGGCATTAAACCGTCCGACGATTAAAGAGAAAGTTATGGATTTACGCCTTTACAATCCAGCCAAACGGGTCTTCTACTTTACCCGTGCGGAGGTCAGTTAAGAAAGCTTTTACTTTTGCCACAAAAGAGTCCTCGGTTACGGCAGGGAGTTCGTAATCGACACCTTCGTAGCCAATAACGCCAAACGGCGACACCACCACGGCCGTACCTGCGCCGAAAGCAGCTTCCAAACGACCTTCTTTCAACGCGTCGATTATTTCTTTTACCGCTACTTTACGCTCTTCGACTGGAATACCCCAATGACGTGCAATGTCCACGATGCTCTTGCGGGTCACGCCGTTGAGGATAGTGTCTGAAGTAGCAGGAGTAATGAGTTTTCCGTCCATGAAAAACATCACATTCATCGTCCCTGATTCTTCCACGTATTCGTGGTCGCGGGCATCGGTCCAGATGATTTGGTCGTAGCCTTGTTGCTGAGCCAAACGCGCAGGGTACAACGAACCAGCGTAGTTGCCAGCGCATTTGGCGTAACCTACCCCTCCTTCAGCCGCGCGGATGTAGTGTTGTTCTACTTTCACACGAGGAGGTTTTGAATAGTACTTGCCTACGGGGCTAGTAAAAATGATAAACTTGTACGTATCAGAAGCTTTTACGCCAATGTACGCATCTGTCGAAAACATGTACGGACGAATGTAAAGCGATGTATCAGGAGCAGTAGGAACCCAAGCAGAATCCAAACGAAGCAATTCTGTGAGGCCGCCCATAAAAATTTCTTCTGGGATTTCGGGCATGCACATCCGTACGGCCGATTTGTTGAAACGCGCCCAGTTGTCCAATGGACGGAACATGAGCACTTCACCCGCGTCGTTTTTGTAGGCTTTCATACCTTCAAAAATCGCTTGTCCGTAGTGGAGAGAAGCTGTAGCAGGGCTGAGGCTGAGGTTGGCGTAGGGTACAATTTGAAGGTTAGTCCATTCGCCGTTGACGTAATCGGCGACAAACATGTGGTCGGCATAATGGCGACCAAATACCAAATTGTCGAAATCTACTTCATGGATACGCGAAGCTTCTACGCGTTGAATTTCCATGGCCAATGTGTCCGTTGTCATTGTAATTGGTGGTTTACTGTATAGAGATTGACTGAAATTAGTTGTCAATGCAAATATTTTTATTTTTCCTCGAAAACCCAAGAAAATCTTGATTTACTTATCAAATACTGGCAAATAGGCAGGGGGCAAATGTGCAAGAGGCAAATAGACAAGGGGCAAGTTTGCAAGAGGCAAATGTGCAAGAGGCAAAAAAGAAAAACTTGCCCTTTGCCAACTTGCTCCTTGCTTCTTGCCCTTTGCGAACGTGCCTACTTCTTCCGCCCTGCCCATTTAATTTCTTCTACCCCCAATTCTTGTGCCATTTTACGCGAAAGCACAAACAAATAGTCAGAAAGGCGATTTAAGTACCGAATTACCTCCGATTCTACCGTTTCGGCTTCGTTGAGGGCAATCACCAACCGTTCTGCTCGGCGGCATACCGTACGGGCCACGTGCGTAAAAGAAACCGACGGATGCCCGCCTGGCAAAATAAATGCGCGCATCGGTTCTAATTCGGTATTCATCTCGTCCATGGCGAGTTCGAGGGCGGTAATGTCTTCTTCGTGTAGGTCGGGGATGAAATGTTTTTTGTTGTCGGGTTCCGAAGCCAAAATAGAACCAATTGTGAACAAGCGGTCTTGGATGTATTTCAAAAAATCGCGCCGAAGAGCGTTTACCTCTTGGTCGCGCACCAAACCGATGTACGAATTAAGCTCATCGACGGTGCCATACGTATCAATGCGCAAGTCGGCTTTGCTCACCCGCGTTCCGCCCACGAGCGAAGTCGTGCCTTTATCTCCAGTTTTTGTGTAAATTTTCATCGTTGTTGCCGAGATTTGTCTCTTAGAATAGGCAACAAACTTACCCGCAAAAGGGTTTTATTCACAAATCTTGCTCAATAAAATAAACAACGATGGAAACCGCCTTTCAACTTGCCAATCTGCTGGTATTTCCGCAGTGGATGCTCATGATTTTTGCCCCTCAATGGAAAGGGACGCAATGGCTGGTCAAGAGTTACCTGGTACCAGTGCTCTTGGCTTGTATGTATGCGTATTACATCTTTAGCGGAGCGCCGCTTGATTTTCAGGATTTTAGTAGTTTTTCGGGCATCAAGAATCTATTTGCCAAAGGGGGAGATACGGCGCTGTTGGCAGGATGGATGCATTACTTGGCCTTCGACTTGGTGGCAGGAAGTGCGGTACTTCAAGATGCGCAGCAAAAGAATATCCCCCACCGTTGGATTGTGCTACCGCTATTTTTCTGCTTTATGCTAGGGCCTGTGGGGCTGCTGATGTATTGGCTGGTTCGTTTGTTTAAAACCAAACGAATGGGAGGCGAAAATTAGGTCGTTGCTGAATTGGATTCGTCGGTAGGGGTTGGTAGTTGAACTTTTTTGTAGATAACTGATAGAGGCAGTTGAATATTCAATGCAGGTAAATCAATGCGTTCGTTAATGTCACTGTAAAACTCTACATACCAGCGCTTTCCTTCACGGTTGAATACTTCGACCAAGCATTCTTCTTGTTCGATAATTAGGTAATACTCCAACGTAGGTAGTTGCGTGTATTCGGCTAATTTCGTCACACGGTCGGTATTGATGCTGCTTTCTGATAATACTTCTTCTGTCCCAAAACTACAACTATTAGATTTTACACCTTTTTGCCTTTTAAAAAAGAACACAGGGCTTGTTACCTGGCTACTTATCAGTGTCACTACAAACGGTGCAATCGCACTTTTCAGAATTAAATGGAACAGAAACTACGCAGCCAAGACTGGTTTGGCAAAGAAGGTAAAGACGGTTTTATTTACCGTAGTTGGATGAAAAACCAAGGCCATGCGCCGCATCAATTTAAGGGAAAACCTGTCATCGGGATTTGCAATACATGGTCAGAAGTAACACCTTGTAATGGCCACTTTCGTGATTTGGCACAAAGTGTCAAAAACGGGATTTACGAAGCAGGTGGTTTCCCATTGGAGTTTCCCGTGATGTCGTTGGGAGAAACCCTCATTCGTCCTACGGCTATGTTGTATCGCAATTTGGCAAGTATGAGCGTTGAGGAAAGCATTCGTGCCAACCCGTTTGACGCCATTGTGTTGTTGACTGGTTGCGACAAAACTACTCCTTCGCTCATCATGGGGGCAGCTAGCGTTGATTTACCGACGATTGTACTACCAGGTGGACCGATGTTGGCAGGGCGTTTTCAAGGCAAAGCCATTGGTTCGGGTACCGACGTATGGCGTTTTGCGGACGACGTAAAAACGGGTAAAATGACGCCTGAGGAGTTTGAAGAAGCCGAAAGTTGTATGAGCCGTAGTATTGGCCACTGCTCTACGATGGGAACCGCTTCTACGATGGCTACGATGGCCGAAGCGCTCGGATTGACGCTCCCAGGCTTGTCGGCGATTCCTGCGGCCGATTCCCGCAAAAAAATGAACGCGCACATGACAGGGATGCGCATCGTTGAGATGGCGAAAGAAAACCTGACGCTCTCAAAAATATTGACCCGCGAAGCGTTTGAAAACGCCATTATGGCCAATGCTGCCGTAGGAGGTTCGACCAATTTTGTCTTGCATTTGTTGGCGATTGCGGGACGTATGGGCGTTGATCTTACCCTCGATGACTTCGACCGCGTAGGCTCACGGATGCCTTTTTTGCTGAACGTGATGCCTTCAGGAAAGTATTTGATGGAAGACTATTTCTACGCGGGAGGTTTGCAGGTGGTGATTAATGAGATAAAAGAATTTTTGCACAAAGATGTTATCACGGTCAATGGTAAATCGTTGGTAGAAAACTCAGAAAGCGCTAGAAACTGGAATCCAGATGTGATTGCTTCACGCGCTGAGCCGATTTTGGAAGAAGGAGGTATTGCGGTAATCAAAGGTAATTTATGTGAAAATGGTGCGGTGATTAAGCCTTCGGCGGCTTCGGCGCATTTGATGAAACACACGGGGCGTGCGGTGGTGTTTGAAACCATCGAAGATTACCACGCGCGCATCGACGATCCTGAGTTGGACATCGACGAAACTTGCGTAATGGTACTTAAAAACGTAGGGCCAAAAGGCTACCCAGGAATGCCCGAAGTAGGAAATATGGCTTTGCCGAAAAAGATTTTGGACAAAGGAGTTTCGGACATGGTGCGGATTTCGGATGCGCGTATGAGCGGAACGGCCTACGGTACGGTGTTGCTGCACGCGTCGCCCGAAAGTGCCATTGGAGGTAACTTGGCTTTGGTCAAAGACGGTGATTTGATTGAAATCGACATCCACGAACGCTACATTCACTGGCACGTATCCGACGAGGAAATCGCCCGTCGTCGCGCGGAGTGGAAGCCGATTGATTTAGGATACAACCGTGGTCATAACAAATTATACATCGAGCACGTGACGCAGTCGCACGAAGGCTGTGATTTTGATTTTCTTGTGGGTAAATCGGGCAGCGAAGTAAGTCGCGAATCGCATTAATTGTTTGAATTCTAAAAAGTTTCCCCGCAGATAGCACGGATTTTAAAAGCGCAGATTTTCACAGACTTTGTTCTGCGGAACTCTGCGTTTTTATTGTTCAGCGAGTTTCTGCGGGGAAAAAAAATGGTACACTGAATGGACTTTCTATACTCTCCTCTTTTTCGCATCAAAAACCACGAGATTACGCTTGCTACGTTGGTGGTCGTAGTTCTGATTTTAGTAGGAGCACGGTTGCTGGTGGCGATCGTCCAACGAGTGCTGCGTGAAGGTGTTTTCAAAAAACGCCAAATCGACGAAGGGCGGCAGCACGCCGTCATGCAACTTGTTCAATATGCCATGTATGTTTTTGCGGCCTTAGCTGTATTGCAAACGGTCGGTATTGAAATTTCCCTGTTGGTGGCAGGTTCGGCGGCGTTGTTGGTAGGAGTGGGGTTAGGATTGCAAAAAACGTTTAATGATTTGGTCGCGGGACTCATTATTTTGTTTGAAGGAAGCATCGACGTGGGCGATATTGTTGAAATCGAAAAAGCCGTAGGGCGGGTAGTGAAAATTGGCCTTCGTTCTTCCAAAATCCAAACCCGAGATGGTATTGCCATCATTGTCCCCAATTCGTATTTTATCAATGGCACCATTATCAATTGGTCGCACAGTCGTTCGCAGACGCGTTTTAGCATTAAAATTCCTGCTTCGTACCAAGCGGATCCGAAGAAAGTAAGAGCCATCATCAACGACTGCGCTCAACGACACGAGAAAGTGGTAGCGCAACCCATGCCTCACGTACGAATGCAAGATTTTGCTGAGTCGGGAGCCGTGTACGAATTGTTGTTTTGGACTGCCGACGCCTGGAATATCGACCTCATCAAGAGCGACTTGCGTTATTCAATCTTTGAAGAGTTTACTAAAAATAACATCGAAATTCCGTACCCGCAACGAGTGGTTTGGATAAAGCAACCGTAAGGCTACCCCAGTGCCCACTGCATCATCCCTTCCTTGAGGGCGTAAGTTGTGCTGCGTATTTGCTTGAGTTGCAAGCTACGTAGTACGTGCGCAATCAACACTGCTCCAGGAACAATCATTTCTACGCGCAATTCAATCATGCCAGGAATTGCCATGCGCTCTTCGCGAGGGAGGGTCGTAAGTAAGTCGTAGGCGCGGTAAAATTCGGCCAGAGGCAATTCAAAACTCGTTTGCGTAGGGGAGGGGAGTTGGCCTAATCGGTGCATAAAATCCATGTCAACGAGTGTATCAAACGAACCCGATGAACCTACCAAGGTTTGGGGCGCATATTGATGGGCGGCGTTGACAAGAGGCAATAGCTGTTCTTGAAAATAACTATGCATTCGTTGAATTGCGGATGGGGAAATGGGGTCAGTCAAAACAAATTTCTCTAACAAACGCTGACCACCGATTTCAAAACTTTGCTTCCAAAAAATACGCGAAGCATTCCCAATAATAAACTCAACACTGCCGCCACCAATGTCCATCAGCAGTGATGGAGCTTCGCCAAGGTCAATGCCTAACCGAACGCCTTCATAAATGAGCTCAGCCTCGCGAGCTCCGCTGATGACTTCGATAAGAATACCCGTTTCGCGGGCGACAATCTGACAAAATTCCGCTCCGTTTTTAGCATTTCGAATGGCACTCGTTCCGACTGCTTTCACGTTTTGCAGTAAAACGCCGTGCGCGTCGATGTGTTGGCGGAACAACCTTAAGACCGTCAACGCACGCTCAGTGGCCTCTTCGGTAATTTGGCCTTGATTGATTCCCGCTTTCGCAATTTTGGTGGGTAGTTGCTCTTTGAAGCATTGATGAAGGGTATCTCCTTGTTTTTCAACAATCAATAGGTGGAAGGTGTTGCTTCCGAGGTCAATAATGGCGTATTTCATGCCTTCAGAAATGTACTCAGGGGAGTGTTATGAATAAGTTGAAAGAAAAAATACAAAGAAAATTGATTTTTTAAAAGGAGACACTTATTTTTGCACTCCGTTTTATAAAAAGAGAAAAAAACACTAACAAATATGTTGCTTATACAAGTTAAAGAAAACGAATCAATTGACAAGGCACTTAAGCGTTTCAAAAAGAAATTTGAAAAAACTGGTGTTTTGAAAGAGTTGCGTTCACGCTCGGCTTTTACGAAAAAATCAGTACAACGTCGCAAAGAAGTAATTCACGCAACTTACGTGCAGAAAATGCGCGAAAACGAAGTAATCTAAGTCGATATTCTTCCTTAGAAAATATACTTTAAGGCACTACGCTACGGCGCAGTGCCTTTTGTTGCTTCTATACATCTGCCTTCCGAAACGGTTTGACGTCTATCTTCTCCCAGACGTTGCCCGTTACATAAGGGTCATTTTGTAGCCACTCGTTCATGTGGCTTTCGGTGTCAAAATCAACGACCATCATCGACCCCATCATTTTCCCCTCGGGACTAAGCAAAGCGCCTCCCATTACAAAATGGCCACCTGCCTTTAAAATTTTAGCGCCCTCTAAATGACGCTCCCGAACCGACATGCGGCGCTCAAGGGCCTGCTCGTCGGTATAATCATAAGCATGTACTACGTAAAGCATATTGGTTAAGTTTAATGAATGTGAAAGATACGCATGTTGTAAAAAAGAAGTGAAATAAAAAAAGGTTAGAGAACAGGATGCTGTTACTCTAACCTTTTAAGAAGTGAACGAACTGCGTTTTAGGCGTTATTTTCGGTCGAATTTTCTTCTTTAGATTTGCTATTCATGAACTCTTGGTAAACCGTTTCTCTTTCAAAAGGACGTTTACCAATCAAGCGCTCTAGGTCGCTTTGGAACAAAATTTCTTTTTCCAAAAGCTCTTGCGCAATGATTTCAAGAGCAGAAAGATGCTGGGTAAGAAGTGCCTTACTACGGTTGTAGGCTTCGTCAATGATTTTGCGAACTTCTTCGTCAATCATACGCGCTGTTTCTTCCGAATAAGGCTTGTTGAATGAGTATTCCGACTGTTTAGAGTCGTAGTACGACATGTTACCGATTTTATCGTTTAAGCCATAGACCGTAACCATGCTGTGAGCAAGTTTTGTAACACGCTCAAGGTCGCTAAGGGCACCTGTCGATACTTTGCCAAATACAACATCCTCGGCGGCACGACCTCCAAGGGTCATACACATTTCGTCTAAAAGCTGTTCTGAACGGTACAAATACTGTTCGCGAGGTAAATACTGAGCATATCCTAAAGCCGTCATACCACGTGGTACAATCGTCACTTTGACCAATGGGTCAGCATGTTCCAAGAACCAACCTGCTACGGCGTGACCTGCTTCGTGGTAAGCCACAATTTTCTTCTCGTCGGGCGAGATAATTTTGTTTTTCTTTTCCAAACCACCAATCACGCGATCCATCGCATCTTGGAAGTCTTGCATTGTTACTTCTTCACGGTCGCGGCGAGCGGCAATAAGGGCGGCTTCGTTACAAACGTTGGCAATTTCTGCTCCTGCAAAACCTGGCGTTTGGGTAGCCAATTTTTTAGGGTCAACGTCTGGGGCCAATTTAATTGGTTTCAAATGTACCTTGAAGATGGCCTCACGACCAACAATATCGGGTTTGTCCACCGAAATCTGACGGTCGAAACGGCCTGGGCGAAGAAGCGCAGAATCGAGTACATCAGGACGGTTGGTGGCCGCCATAATGATGATACCAGAGTCGGTAGCAAAACCGTCCATTTCAACCAACAGTGAGTTGAGTGTGTTTTCGCGTTCGTCGTTTGCGCCTGGCATACCACCACGGCCACGTGAGCGACCTACGGCGTCGATTTCATCAATAAAGATAATACAAGGTGCTTTTTCTTTGGCTTGTTTGAAAAGGTCACGTACACGAGCGGCACCTACCCCCACAAACATTTCAACGAAGTCAGAACCCGAGAGCGAAAAGAAAGGTACGCCAGCTTCGCCTGCTACTGCTTTGGCAATAAGGGTTTTACCTGTACCTGGAGGGCCTACTAGAAGAGCGCCTTTTGGAATTTTAGCACCAAGCTTTGTGAATTTGGTAGGGCTTTTGAGGTAATCCACGATTTCCATGATTTCCTCTTTGGCTTCTTCCAAACCAGCCACGTCGTTGAAGGTAATCTTAACTTTGTTTTCAGCGTCAAAGAGCGTTGCCTTTGAGCGGCCAATGTTAAAGATTTGACCACCAGGGCCACCTCCACCTGTCATACGACCTAGCAAGAAGTACATGGCCAAAATCATAATGATAAGGAAACCCCAAGTACCTAAGAAACCTGTCCAGTCGCTCCGACGATCAAAATCGTAATCAATGGAGTCGCTGTCAGGTTTAAGTTTTTGAAAATCGTCCAAAAATTTATCGGCCGATGTCACCTCAAACTGAAAGTGAGGCCCGCCGTTGTTGAAGTACGCCTTGTTATCAAAAAGAGCGCGGTATTTTGGATCTTCGAGGGCTTTGGCGTTAAGGGTTACTTCTACGTATTCACTATTAACGATAACGATGCTTTGCACTTCGTGTGCTTGCACCATCTTCTCAAATTTCTTTTGCGTAATGGGGCGAATGGCCGTATTGCGACTGAAAAAGGTGATTCCCAAAATCGCTAACACCAAGGCCGCAATAATCCATCCCTGATAGCCCGTACGGCGTGGATTGCGGTTGTTGGGGTTTAGCGGGTTGCCATTGTTTTCGGACATGATTATTTATTGAATTAAATTAACGGGTTTTGTGGTGTATTCGCCTGAATACGTTTGGAGTGGTAGGTAACTACAAACGTATTATCAGACCAACACTATTTTTAAGGGTAATGTTCAATTAGGCGAACTCTTCCTCTACCAGTGTGATTTTGGCGTCACCCCAAAGTTGTTCGAGCCCATAAAATTCGCGCCGTTCTTTCTTGAAAACGTGAGCAACTACGTCCACATAGTCAATGAGTATCCACTCTTTGGCTTCTTTGCCTTCGCGCTGCCAAGGGTGTTCTGAGATAATTTTATATACCTCTGTCTCAATAGAATCGGCGATGGCATCGACTTGGGTGTCGGAGTTACCAGTACAAATTACAAAGAAGTCCGTAATGGCGTTTTTAATGTCGCGCAGGTCCATCACTACTACGTCCACTGCCTTTTTTTCCTGCATTCCTTTTACTACAAGATGGCACAGTTGTTCTGAAGATATACTATCTGATTTGCGTTGTTTCATGCGTTAGTCTTAAATTGCATCCCTAAAAATAAGAAATATTGTACAAAATTAAGTCCAAAACGCTTTTTATTGGAAAAAATTTGATTTATCTGCCAACTTGTCAGTCAACAAACGATGAAGCGGCGGATTTGGTGCGCCTTGGGCAGGGCTGGGAAGGAACTGTTGTCATAACTGACTTCCAAACGGCAGGCCGTGGGCAGCGCGGAAATCAATGGTTGGCGCAGGCTGGCGAGAACTTTATGCTCTCGCTCATTCTACGTCCTCACTTTCTGAGCCCATCTCAGCAATTTCGTCTCAACGTCGCCATTTCAGTGGGGATATACGAATTCTTTAAGCCTTATTTGGGGGAAGCTCTTAAAATAAAATGGCCCAATGATGTCTATGTGGGCGATCAGAAACTGGGTGGAGTATTGATAGAAAATTCTATTCAAGGCGCCCGACTGGAAGCGTCTATTGTGGGAATGGGATTAAACATAAACCAACTTTTATTTGAAAACCCACGGGCTACCTCCTTGCGTAAAGCCACCCAAAAAGAATACGTGCGGGAAGAGCTTCTGCCCGATTTGTTGGCCTCGCTTGAAAAAAACTACCTGCTTCTTCGCAATGGCCATTTTGATGCTTTGAAGATGCGTTATTTACAAAGTTTGTTTCGTTATCAAGAACAACACAATTTTCGGCAGGCAGAAAACGTATTTACGGGGATGATTGTGGGCGTAACCGATGCAGGACTCTTGGCGGTTCAAATCGACAATCGATTAGCGTATTTTGACTTTAAAGAGATTAGTTACGAGTTTGTGAGTTGAATTCGGTTGTAAGCAACCTCATGTACGTTTGGTTGTGAGCAACCAAACACACTGTATGAGCTTTATTGGTAAAAATAAATAGTTTTGACAGAATAAAATGGTAAACGTTAGTAAAAGATTGGTCAAAAAAATGGTTTGGGCAATCATGCCACTTTGTGCGAGCATGGGCGTGAGTTGTTCTTCTTCTGAATCTGATTATGTCCCCAAACCAAAAGGATTCCCGCGCCTCGATTTGCCTGCCCAAGTTTACCAACCGATGAAAGAAGATCATCCGTACTCGTTTGAATATTCAAAAAGTGCGGTGATATTGCCTGATACCTTTAGTGACGCCGAACCTCACTGGATTTTTATTGCGTATCCTTCCCTGAAAGCCAGTATTCAGTTGACGTACAAGCCTGTCCAAAACAATCCACAGCGCCTTGGTGGATTTATCAATGATGCCTATAAATTGGCTGGTCGGCACCAAATTAAAGCGACAGGGATTCGGGAACAAGTAGTAAAAACAAAGTCGGGGCAGCGGGCCGTGATGTTTGATTTGGAGGGCGATGTGCCAAGCTATGTCCAATTTTTTACCACCGATACTACTACCAACTACCTTCGCGGGGCGCTTTATTTTTCGGTAGCCGATAAGCAAGATTCGTTGCAGCCTGCCATCGACTACCTTCGCAAGGACATCGTTCACTTGCTGAATACCCTGAAGTGGAAGAAAAAATCTTAAAAAACTTTTGACAAAACGCTGTAAGCCATCAATTTGTCTTTACGGTAAGTTTCGGTTTTGATGTCCCACAAAACGCCAGGAGCGCGGTAACTAACCGTCTGGAAGTCAAAGGAAAGGTTGACGATTGTTTTGGTGGCCACACTCATGTCAGCTGTGACTTTGTAGGCGTTGTAGGTACCTGCGGGTACCGTAATGCTCTCTTGGCTTGCGACCTTTCTATTCTTCAAATTCAAGTTGTAAGTGACATTCATAGAGCCGCCTACGGTGCCATCGCCCGTGAGAGAAGCATCTTTGAGGGTACTGCCTACGGTATAGGTGTCGCCGTATGTGAGGTCGTTGGAGGTAAACGTCATTTTGGCGTCTTTCATCATGGGGTTATCTTGAGTGGCCATCATGGCGCTCATGTCCACCATAAATTCATTGCCTTTGCAGCGGCACTGGTAGCTGTTGGTCATTTGGGGCTTGTCTTTGGCATCAAACGATTGCACTTCCATTTTCATTACCATCGTTCCATTGTCATTGGTTACATCTTTCACAGTGTAAAGGAGCCGACCCGTAAGTTTGTCTTTGGCGTTGTAGTTGAGCAGCTCAAAGCCCGACCCCGCCTTCATTGTAACGCCAAGGCAAGACTGAGCCTGAAGCTGTAGGATTAAACCAATGAGGGTAAAACATGTAATCAAAAACCGTTTCATACGCTTGAAAATTGAGGTGAAATATTAAAGGTAAAGGATTAATACGCTAACCAGATCATACTCAGCATTCCGATAAGCATAACAAGTTTACACAAACTACTTAACGAACCAAATTCTTTTTTGGTGTCGGCGCGGGTAAGACGATATACCAACCAGCCAATGAGTCCAAGAAGTCCTACAAACATCCACGTCAATTGGGAGTTTTGCAGCCAATGCGCAGCCAGAAACAAACTGGGAACAAAAATGGCAATGAGCCCGTAAAGAAAGACCTTAGTGCGTCGAATCCCCCAAATGATGGGCAGAGTTTGGCAGCCGTGAGAAGCATCGCCGCGGACATCTTCCATGTCTTTGATGATTTCACGAATGAGCGAGATACCAAAGGCAAACAAGGCATACAAAATAACCAACGAGCGATTTTGGGGGTAATAAACGGCTAAAATAATGAGGGAAAGACCCGTTAGAAAGGCAACAATGAAATTGCCAATGAAAGGTCGTTTCTTGAAATAAGAGGCATAGACCCAAAGAAGCGTAACCGATAACACACTCAGGAGAAATACCCATTTATTCACCAACAGCCCTAAACCACAGCCCAGAATATTGAAAACTTGGTGGGTCGTAATGGCGACGCGGCGCTTGAGGTATCGCCCAATGATGACGCGGTCGGGTTTGTTGATAAGGTCGATTTTGATGTCAAAATAGTCGTTGATGACATAACCTGCTGCCGCGACAAGCACGGTAGAAAGCGTGATAAGAAAAATCTCTTTTTCGAGCAAAATACTTTTCCAGTCGCTGATAGGGCCAATTAAAAACAGGCGGGTCATGTATTGCGTCAGGGCAATCATGAGTAGGTTAGGCCAGCGGATAAGCCGCATAAACCCAAGCGAAATGTCTTTGATGGTGAGGCGGCGTTTCACAGATAGGACGAATTATGGGTTTGTGGATGTTTTCAAAGCTGTATGCAAAACAACGGATAAGTTAGATGCGTTTCGGGACTTCACAAAATCTTTATACAGAATGTGGAGAAAAAATTGCATTTTTTTTGTTGTGCCGAATAATACCTCAACTAACTCCCCGTCCGCGAATGAAAATCGGAATTGTTTGTTATCCAACATTTGGTGGTAGTGGCGTAGTCGCTACGGAACTTGGAAAGGCGCTTGCTGCTGTCGGACATCAAGTTCACTTCATCACTTACTCACAACCTACGCGCTTAGATTTTTTCAGTGAAAATATTTTTTACCACGAAGTTCATATTCCCAATTATCCGTTGTTTCAGTATGCCCCGTACGAGTCGGCGCTGTCGAGCGCGATGGTGAACGTGGTGAAGACCGAAAAATTAGATGTTTTGCACGTGCATTATGCCATTCCGCACGCCTCAACGGCCTACATGGCAAAGCAAATTCTCAAATCGCAAGGCATCCATATCCCCGTCATCACAACTTTGCACGGAACCGACATCACGCTCGTGGGCAAAGACCGCTCGTACGAACCTGTGATTACGTTTAGCATCAACCAATCGGACGGTATTACGTCGGTGTCGGAGTTTTTAAAACAAGCTACCTACGATTATTTCCCCATCACCAAAGACATTGAAGTGATTCCGAACTTCATTGACTTAGATCGTTTTAAGAAACAGAAAAAAGACCATTTCAAGTTGGCAATTTGTCCCAACGGTGAAAAATTGCTGGTGCATACTTCCAATTTCCGAAAGGTAAAACGGATTGAAGACATTGTGTTGATGTTTGAAAAAGTACGCCATGAAGTACCGAGCAAATTGCTGTTGGTGGGCGATGGCCCCGAACGTGCCAAAATAGAAAATATGTGCCGCGACTTGGATTTGATGCAATGTGTTCGCTTCTTGGGGAACTTAGATGCGATTGAGGAAGTACTTTCGGTGGCAGATTTGTTCGTAATGCCTTCTGAAACAGAGAGTTTTGGTCTGGCGGCGTTGGAGGCAATGGCTTGTGAAGTTCCTTTGATTACGTCCAACGCAGGTGGATTGCCAGAGTTGAACGTGCAAGGAGTTACTGGTTTTATGAGCAACGTGGGCGATGTTGAAGACATGGCAAAAAATGCAGTCTATATTTTACAAGACGAAAATTTGCCTCGTTTTAAAGCCAATGCATTGGCCCGGGCCAAAGAATTTGAGTTGGCGAATATTTTGCCACAGTACGAAGCCTATTACGAAAAAGTAGTGGCCGAAAGTCTAAACGCATTGACCGAACCATTGGTAGCATCAACCGACCGCCCAATGCGCGAAGTATTGGTAGGCAAACACTGAGGAATCAATAAACAAAAACCATGAGAAAAATTGTATTGCCGTTGGCGCTGCTCGCTCTTTCCTTAGGAGCTTGTACGCGCTATTTTGTAGGAAAACCCGTTAAACTTCAGCCGATTGCAGTCAGTGACACGGTTACTGCACCGTCTTCGGCTTTGTCACAAACGGTGGATAAATACCTTAAACCTTACCACGACACTTTGGACGCCCAAATGACGGCGGTGCTGACGACTTCACCTCGTCGGTTGACCAAAGGTACACCCGAATCAGAACTGGGGAATTTGATGGCAGATCTTTTTCGGGAAATGGGACAAGAACGTTTTGGTAAACCCATTGACGTGGCCGTGACCAACAACGGAGGAATTCGGACAGACTTGCCGCAAGGAAATATTACCCTTGGAAAAGTATATGAAGTAATGCCTTTTGACAACGATTTGGTAGTACTTACGCTTTCGGGCGCCACCATGCAAAAAGTGATTGACTATTTGGCTCAACGCAAGGAACCTCAGTCGGGGCTAAAACTTGTTGTTGACAAGGCGACCAACAAACCAAAAGAAGTGCTGATTGGCGGAAAACCGCTTAATACGGAGCAAACTTATACGCTGATTACAAGCGACTACATGGCAATGAGTAGCGACCTAGCACCTGTTGTAAAGAACAATCAAGGATACCAAGCGTTGAATTATCTCATGCGTGACGCCATGGCGGACTACTTGCGGCGCAAAGGAAAACAAGGTCAGGCGATTGACCCTAAAAAAGACGGCAGAACGACCGTCGTTGAGTAAGTAGTCATATTTGAACCAACTTGTTGCTTTATCATTATCATGCAAAGACGTATATTTCTTCAACATATTTTTGGGGCCACTGGGGCCGTAGCTTTAGGGGCGTTACCTTTTGAAACGTGGGCGTCGCCTCAGGCAAAAGAAGTTAAAATCACCATTTTACATACCAACGACCAACATAGTCGCTTGGAGCCATTTCCAAAAGGCGACCGCATGGCGGGGCGCGGTGGCGTGGTGAATCGGGCGCGAATTTTGAGCAAAATTCGTTCGGAAGAACAGAACGTGTTGCTTTTTGACGCGGGTGATATTTTTCAAGGAACACCCTATTTCAACTTCTACAAAGGCCGCCCTGAAATCGAACTGATGAGCCAAATGGGCTATGACGCCGTGACAATGGGTAACCACGATTTCGACGGAGGACTTGACCTGTACGTAAATCAAATCAAGGCGTATGCCAAATTCCCTGTCCTGGTGGCCAATTATGATTTTGCGGGAACGTCGATGGAAGGATTGGCCCAGCCGTACAAAATTTTCAACGTTCAAGGAGTGAAAGTAGGCGTGTTTGGCATTGGAATTAGTCCCGATGGCTTAATTCCGCAAAAGTTGTTTGGTGGAACGAAATACCTCGACCCCGTAAAAACCGCCAACGAAACTGCCGCGATGCTCCGCAACGAAAAGAAATGTAGTTTGGTGGTTTGTCTTTCGCATTTGGGCTATAAAATGAGTGATGGTGAAATGTCAGATTTAGTGATGGCACCGCAAACCAAAGATATCGACGTGATTATCGGAGGACATACGCATACGTTCTTAAACGAACCTACAATACTGAAAAATCAAGCAGGAAAGTCGGTGATTATCAACCAGGCAGGCTGGGGTGGTGCAAGCCTTGGACGTTTGGATTTTAGATTTGACCGCGTTTCTAAAAAAGTCTATTTCGAAAGCCAAGCCGTACCTGTTCAATAATGGTGTCACGGGTATTCATTCGTGCATCGTGCAGCGGGTTTTGAGAAACCCGCTGGCTACAAACGTTGCGCATCTCCGATGCTTGGAAATGATGTTTATTCGTGCAGCAGGTTTCTCAAAACCTGCTGACTACAAACGTTGCGCATCTCCGATGCTTGGAAATGATGTTTATTCGTGCAGCAGGTTTCTCAAAACCTGCTGACTAC
>NZ_JBYFCH010000006.1:236530-360999 GCF_057652295.1 Runella sp. R5_40
AAACGTTGCGCATCTCCGACGCTTGAAAATGATGTTTATTCGTGCGGCAGGTTCTACAAACGTTGAGCATCTTCGATGCAAATGCCCTTCGTGCAGCGGGTTTCTCAAAACCCGCTGACTACAAATGTTGCGCATCTCCGATGCAAATGCTCCTTATTTTATTGGTCAAAATGACTGAATAAATTGAAATAAAGTGAATTGTTTTTTCAAAAATTAGAATTTCACGTCTTTTTGCCTTGTAAATCCTTTGTTTTGGGTCAAAAGTGTATTTTGCGAAAAAACAAAAAACACCGCGGCTTACCAAGCTCTTTCACCAAGTTTTCCTTATGACATTCGACAACCAACTCAGAGTATCGTCCGAAGTAGGGACGCTTCGTAGATTGCTTATTCACAGCCCCGACCGTGGTTTGGGCAAGGTTGTTCCTTCTAAAGCGCAGGACTGGCTTTTTGAGGACATCGTTCACCTCGACACCATGCGCCGCGAAGAGTATGATTATTATGTTAAAATTTTACTCTATTTTCTTGACCCTGAAAAAGTGAGAGGGAAAATAAAAGAGATAGATGCTGACCCTGAGCGGTTGTTTTATAAACCAGGAAGTGCTGCTTATTTTAACTCAGATAAAGTTGTTGATATCCAAAAATTATTGGCAGAAATCCTTGAAGACGACGCGATTCGGGTAAAACTCATTGCTTCGATTTGTGCTGTCGAGCGTTGTTCGTTTCGGATTCAGGAAAAACTCAAAGAATACGACCCGATTGAATTGGCGAAAATCTTGATTTCTGGGTCCTTGCCCGACCTTCACATGATTTTTGCTCCGCTGCCCAACTTCATTTTTACGCGCGACATTGGCATTGTCATCAATGATCACGTGCTTCTCAATAAACCCGCCAAAGCAGCTCGTACGCGGGAGTCGCTGTTGACCCAATACATCTTTTTTTACCACCCGCAGTTTGAAGCTTGTCGCAACAATATCATCGAAATTCCTGATAATGAGCACCATTTCTTGTTGACGGAAGACGAGCTTAAAAGCGATTATCACCGTTCTACGCTAGAAGGGGGCGACGTGATGATGGTGGCACCACGGCATTTGCTGATTGGATGCAGCGAGCGCACGACCTTGTACGCAGCTCAGCAGGTGATGAAATCGTTGTTTGAACGTAACGTAGTCGATACCATTACCATCGTGAAAATCCCCAAAAAACGGGATTATATGCACATCGACACGGTTTTTACGCAAGTAAAACGCAACGTTTGGGTATTGCTAGGGTCGATTGCTCGTCAGGGCGACGAAGCCAAAAAACGGGATGTGCTCCACTTTTTTGCCCCGAAAGAAGACCCTGATCGTTTGCAAATTATGCAGTTCAACAAAGGCTGGGAAAACAAACCTACCGAAATCGAGAATTTAGAAGATTTGTTGACCGACATCAGCAAAAACGATTTGGGGTGCAACGAGCCCGTGGAGTTTATCTATTCAGGAAACAACGAATTTCCGTTTGGCGCCCGCGAACAATGGACGGATTCGTGCAATTTGTTGGCGCTTAAAGACGGCGTAGTGATTGGTTACGATCGCAACGATAAAACCCTTGAAGCATTTCGTGCCAAAGGCTTCCGAACGGTGCGGGCCAAAGATGTATTGGAAGAATTTGAAGCAGGAATTTCATCGCCCGAAACGATTCAAAATACGTTTATTATGCTGCCTTCAGCCGAGCTTTCGCGGGCGAGAGGAGGTTCGCATTGCATGAGTTTACCTATTTTGCGAGATGGATTTTAAGCTCTCTGCCTTTTTGATTCATTGGCTTTATCATTAACTTTAGGATAAAATCAAGCAAGTTATGATTACTACACTGGTTCAGACTGACGTATTACCAACCGACCTTCAAACAGTCGAAGCGTTTGAAAATTGGCAGCGCCAACACGTGGTGGAAGGTAGTTTTGAATTTTTAGATGGTAAAATCATTCAAAAGGAGGCTATGAAACAAGATGAGATTTTTATCGCGGCTTTTTTGCAACGAATTTTTACGCAGACAAAAAGCTATCAGAGCGGAGATGTTTTGATGCCTGAATCGGATTCTTATGTAAGCCAAACCCGCAAGCGAGTGCCTGATTTGACCTATTTTACGGCGGATGAAATCAAACAGATGCGGCAAGGAGCACGAATAAAAACGCGATTTGCCATTGAAATCTTGTCGGATTCAGAGTCGTTTGAAGATGTGATTGAAAAAGTGCAGGATTATTTCGACGCAGGAGGAGAGTTGGTGTGGTACATTGCGCCAAAACAGCAAAAAATATACGTCTATACCAATCCTGATGAATCAAAAGCGTACAAAGGAAACGACTTGATTGTGGCTTTGCCCGTCGTCCCCGATTTTCAATTTGAAGTTTCCCAATTATTTTCCTAAAAATCAGCAACTAGAGATGAGTAGTATGTCGTACAAAATGCAACCTCAAGCCACCACGCACATTATGATGATTCGGCCTGTGCGTTTTGGGTTTAATGAAGAAACGGCCGAAAGCAACGCGTTTCAAGACGCTGCCTTGGCTACTCAAACCAAAGACAGTGCGCAACAAGATGCCTTGACCGAGTTTGAAAACATGGTAGCACAACTCACAGCCGCAGGCGTGGATGTGATTACGTACGACGATACGCCTGAACCTTATACGCCCGATTCTATTTTTCCAAACAACTGGGTTTCATTCCACCAAAGCGGCAAGGTGATTCTCTACCCAATGCAAGCTGAAAATCGCCGTTTGGAGCGCCGTATGGACATTATTGAGAGCCTGAAAGAACATTTTCAAGTGGATGAAGTCATTGATTTGACCCATTTTGAAAAGGAAGGGAAGTTTTTGGAAGGAACAGGAAGTATGGTGCTCGATCGCCGCTATAAAATGGCCTACGCCTGCCTTTCTCCGCGCACGCATCCCGAGGTTTTAGACGCATTTTCGGAAGCAACGGGCTTTAGCGTTGTGAAATTCAATGCGGCCGATGCCAACGGAAAGGCAATTTACCATACCAACGTCCTTATGTGCATAGGCGACGCCTTTGCCGTAGTTTGTTTACAAGCCATCACTGACCCCGACGAGCGATTGTACGTGCGTGAAGAGCTTGAAAAAACGGGTAAGCAGGTGATAGAAATTACGCTGGAACAAATGAACAGCTTCGCAGGAAATATGTTATTGGTATATAACAAACGGGGCGAAAAACTGCTCGTGATGTCCACGCAAGCGTTTGAGTCATTGACGGCCAAACAGCGGGATGAACTCGATGATTATGCCGTATTGCTCCACTCAGATTTGTCAATTATCGAAAGAAATGGGGGTGGTTCTGCCCGCTGCATGATGGCCGAAGTGCATCTTACTGAGAAATAAGTCGTACCTTTGTGGCTTATTACGATGAATAAGCCACATGAAGTTTGACGAACTAAATCTGAACAAATCCCTGTTGAAATCCCTTGATGATTTGGGTTTTACGACGGCCACAACTATCCAATCGAAGGTTTTTCCAGTGGTCATGTCAGGGAAAGATGTATATGGAATTGCACAAACTGGTACAGGAAAGACCTTTGCCTACTTGTTGCCATGCTTGCGTCTGTTTCAGTTTTCCAAAGAGAAATCTCCGCAATTAGTGATATTAGTGCCCACCCGCGAGTTGGTGGTGCAGGTCGTGGAGTCGGTAAAACAACTGACGACCTACATGAACTTGCTCGTAGTGGGTGTGTATGGGGGCGTAAATTTTAAGCCCCAAGTCGCTGAAGTGTCCAACGGTGTTGATATTTTGGTCGCTACGCCAGGTCGATTGGTCGATTTGCTGTCGAGTGGGGTAGTGAAGCCAAAGAATATCAAGCGGTTGGTGCTCGACGAAGCCGACGAAATGCTCAATTTAGGGTTTCGGGCGCAGTTGAAACTAATTTTAGATACGCTGCCTGAACGCCGCCAAAATCTTCTTTTTTCGGCGACCATTACTGATGAAGTAGAGGCGTTGATGAACAGCTACTTCGAAAGCCCCGTGCGGGTGGAGGCCACTCCCGTAGGAACACCATTGGATAATATCTATCAAACCGCCTACGACGTTCCCAATTTTTATACCAAAATCAATTTGTTGACATTGCTCCTTGGCCACGACCCTGACATGACAAAAGTGTTGGTGTTTGTGGCAACCAAGCACTTGGCTGAGTTGGTGTACAACGAATTGTCGGTGGAGTTTGGCGAAGAATTAAGCGTTATTCACTCAAACAAAGCCCAAAACCAGCGTTTTGAGGCCGTGAATCGTTTTGAAAAAGGCGAAGCACGTATTTTGGTTGCTACCGACGTCATTGCCCGTGGTTTGGACATTGCCGAAGTGTCGCACGTCATTAATTTTGACATGCCAGAGTTCCCCGAAACCTACATTCACCGCATTGGGCGTACAGGTCGGGTGGACAAAAAAGGCGTGGCCATTAGTTTTATTACTGAAAACGAGAAAGAACAGCAGTTGGAGGTAGAAGTGCTAATGCAGCAGGAAATTCCAATGCGGCCGTTGCCCAAGCACCTCGAAATTTCGGATGAACTGATTGAAGAGGAAAAACCGAAACAAATGATGAAACTCCCGCAAGTCAAGATTGCATTGAGCGAATCGTTTGGTGGGGCATTTCACGACAAATCGGAGAAAAACAAAAAAGTAAACGTGCGCCGCGACCATGCCAAGGAAATGATGAAAAAGTACGGCAAACCCATCAGAAAAACACGCCCTAACAATGGGTGATGATGTGCTTCTGCAGGAGATTTAAAAAAAATTAAGCCTCTCTATTGACATGTATGGAGAGGTTTTTATATGTTTGTAGTGTATTAGTTAAATAGTACACTAAATCTCAAAGATTCCATGATTCACTTAGACGCTATTTCGTTCAGCTATGAAAAGCAGCCCCTGTTTTCGGGGTTGACAATGCACTTGCAGCCAGGGCATATTTATGGGCTTTTGGGGGCAAACGGGGTGGGTAAAACGACTTTGCTCAAGTTACTAGCAGGGTTGGTTTTTCCAAAAGGAGGGATGTGCAAGGTGTTGGAGCAGGAGCCACGCCACCGCAAGCCTTCGTTGATGAGTCAGCTGTATTTTGTGGCCGATGAGCCTCATTTGCCTCATTCAACGGCGGCGCGCTACGCGGATACCTACGGCGTTTTTTACCCAAATTTTGACAAATCGCTGTATTTAGAATACCTAAAAGAGTTTCAAGTACCCGCCGAACAGGTTTTTTCTAAACTGTCGTTTGGGCAGCGGAAGAAGGTGGTCATCAGCTTTGCTTTGGCGACCCAAGTACCGCTGGTACTCATGGATGAACCTACCAATGGCTTGGACATTCCTTCAAAAAGTACCTTCCGAAAGTTGGTAGCGGGGGCGATGACCGACGAACGCTGCATCGTGATTTCGACCCACCAAGTGCGCGATTTGGATAGCTTGATAGACGCCGTTTTGATTCTCCATCAGGGCAAAATCGTTTATAACGAAGACCTCAATGCCTTGGCCGCCGAGGCAACCGCGCAGCCCAATCTCGAAAGTTTGTTCCAAGAAGTCATTCAATTCCACTAATGATGAACGATACGTTTGACCTTCGCCGATTTGGGTGGTATGCCCAGAGAGAGTTACGCGAAAACTGGAAAGCCTATGCGTTGGGTTTAGTCGGAATGGTGGCATTAATGGCCTTTTTCATTTACTCAGAAAGCAGTAAAGTGCCAGAAAAATACCGAGATATTCCCATCGATATTTACCCTTCGTTGGTGATAACAATGGGTATGATGGTATGGGTAAGCAGTGGATTTAGCCTGAGAGGTTTTTCGGTAGCAGACGAACGTTTTGGGACGTTGCTTTTGCCCGTATCCAACCTTGAGCGTTTGCTGTATGCGTGGTTGGTGTCGCTTCCCGTGCCGATGTTGGTTTGCGCGTTTGTGTGGAAAATAAGTTGGTTGCTAATCATTGAGCAATGGCAAGAAGAGTTTCCTACCTTAAAAATCAACACTGATTTTGCCTACTGGGCCGACGCTTCTTACTTTTCTATTTTTATCTTGACGGGTTCGGCGGTTTTTATGCTGGGTGCAATGACCCTCGGCAAACTCAATTTCCTCAAAACGATGGGAGTTTTATTGCTCGCTGGCGTTGGGGTACTTCATTGGGGGCAAGGGTATTTGTTACGAGCATTATTCCCTGCCGAAGGACTGCGGTATCCTACACCCGCACCTTGGGTACCTCCGACGATTACGGTGCGTAGCCCTGAGGGAATTTCGGTCGAACGTATCCACTCTATTTACGAAAACCTCTATCAGTGTTGGTGGGTAATTTGTTTGCCGATTTGTTTGTACGCCATCGTGTTTCTAAAAATGAAAGAACGAGAAGTGTAAGTAGTTATCCGTTATTAGTTATCGGTTATCAGTAAAATCTAATCAGCTGTCTATCAGCTTTCTAATGACGATTAACAGAGCGAAGCGGTGCAACTGTGCGTAAGTAAGAGCTTAGAAGATTTTTTAAAACAAATTAATCTTATTGATGATGAATGACCTATTTGATATTCGACGCTTCGGACTCTATGCCCGAAAAGAATTTCGTGAAAACTGGAAAGTGTATGCGCTGTTTGCCGTAGGTATTATGGTAATGCAGCTGATATTCATTTATTTGTTGTGTAAACCACTGGAGGATAAATTTTATTATGACCAGTTGAAAGGGTATGATTTAAACCCTTTTGCTGGGCTTTTTAACTCTGCCGTAATAGCCACCTGGATTTCGGGAAGCTATGCTTACTCTTATTTTTCTTCTTCTTCTAAAACTTTATCTTCTCTAACATTGCCCGTTTCCCCCTTAGAACGATTTTGTTTCGCTTGGCTTCTTACTATCCCTTTAAGCTTGATAATAACGGCTATTTTATGGCGAGTAACGTGGTTCTTTGGTACCCCGTTTATCCTTTCAACCTTTCCTAAAGTAATTATCAGAATGGATTATGAGAAGGCATTTAGAAATGTAATTCAAACAAGTTTAGCAATTGGAGTTTTCGGCATTTCGGGAGCGTTTATGTTGGGAAGTTTGATTTTTAGGAAATATAGTTTTTTCAAAACATTGGCAATTGGGTTAGGAGCGATAGCACTTCTCTATGTGTTTCAGCAAAAAGCACTAACAGCAATTTTGCCAAATGCCGATAGAGTGGAAACCTCCCCTTATCCAGGGTTTATATACGCAAGTGTAAGAACTATCTCCAAACTTCATCTCCAATTTGGTTCAACCCTTGACTTACCCTACTTGGTTTGGTGGATGGGGTGTTTGCCTGTCATTTTGTGGGTAGCTACGTACTTGAAAATCAAAGAAAAAGAAGTTTAACAGCCATGAATTTTCATAACCAAATCCCGATTTACCTGCAAATTGCCGAACACATCGGCGAGCAGATTCTGACCCAACGTTGGAAACCCGATGACAAAATTCCATCCATTCGGGAGTTGGCGGTGCAGCTGGAGGTAAACCCCAATACGGTGCAGCGCACCTACGATTTTTTGCAAACGCAAGAGGTGATTTTTACCAAGCGTGGGTTGGGGTATTTTGTAGCACCTAATGGCGAACAAAATTACCTCAACTGGCGCAAGGAAACGTTTGTGCAAAACGAACTACCGATTTTTTTCAAACAAATTCGCTTACTAAAAATGAGTTTTGAAGAACTCGAAAAACGATTTTACGAATATGAAAACATCTAATCTATTGCTAACCGTAGCCGTCGTTGTGACGCTGGTCGTTCAGGCGCTTTTAGTGTTTGGGTACAAGAGTGCCTATTTGGAACAACTGACCGCCAAACAAGAAAAAGCGCATACGATTTTTCGCACTTTTGATAAGGAAAAGGCATCGGCTAAAGTTTTGAGAGTCAAAGGTATTCGCTTTACGTTGCACTTAGGAGCAGAAAAAGCAGGTTTTCGCCACGATTACCGTCGGGTAGGTTTTGGTTATAGTAAAAGAGGCGATACGCTCGAAATCTCAGCGGTAACGGGACGGCAGGATGATGTCGATTTTTGTGAGTTGTATTTTTCCGAAATGCCCACGATTGAGCTGTATGATTCAAACGTCAGTATCGTTACTACCAAGCCCATGCAGGCGTCGCTGTTGGTGAAGAAAAATAGTGTGTGTGCGCTGCAAAAAGGGACTTGGGGAAAACTTGACGCACGGGTAGAAGACATCTCTAAACTCCGATTGGTAGAGGGCAGCGAAATCAATCAGTTGACGGTGAGCTTGGCGGACAAAGCAGGTTTGGAGGACGTGGGAGCAACGGTGAAGAAAATTCGATTGGCTTCTCAGTCCGATAGCAGTGAGGTAACACTTTCGGGCAAATCACTGAAAAATTTACAATAAAAAATTGTACATTTCCTGAAAAATAAACCCTTTTCACGGAAATGACATTCGATTACATCATCATCGGGGCGGGCTCGGCGGGTTGTGTGCTGGCGCATCGCCTTTCGGCAAATCCAGCGATCCAAGTATTGTTGTTGGAAGCAGGAGGGCCTGACAAAAAAATGGAAATTCATATTCCAGCGGCTTATTCCAAACTCAATCGTACGGAGGTCGATTGGGGATTTGAAACTGAGCCTCAGCCGCATGTACTTAATCGAAAAATGTATTTGCCGCGCGGAAAAGCATTGGGCGGCAGTAGTTCTACCAATGCTATGGCCTACGTGAGAGGCAACCGCGCCGATTACGACCAATGGGCAGCACTTGGAAATGAAGGCTGGAGTTACGAAGACGTATTGCCTTATTTTAAAAAATCAGAACATAACGAGCAGATTCACAACGAGTACCACGGGCAAGGTGGACCGCTTAACGTAACCTACGCGACGGGCTATCGTACGCCCGTGGCGGAGGCGTTTGTGAAAGCCTGTGCCGAAAAAGGAATTCCCGAAAACCCCGATTATAACGGTGCCGAACAAGCAGGAACGAGCCTGTTTCAGTTTACCATCAAAGACCAAAAACGGTGGAGTACGGCAACGGCGTTTTTGAAACCTATTTTGCAGCGTTCTAATCTGAAAGTCATTACGTTTGCTCACACAACTCAACTCATTTTGGACAATGACCGTGCGGTAGGCGTGGAGTTTTTGACGGGAAAAAATACGACCGAAAAAGCGTTTGCCAACAAAGAAATCATCTTGTCGGCAGGAGCGTTTAATTCTCCTCAAATCTTGATGTTGTCGGGGATTGGCGACAAAGACGAGCTAAAGAGGCACGGAATAAAGGCTAAAAAACACTTTCCAGGGGTGGGTAAAAACCTACAAGACCACTTATTTACGGGGGTGAGTGCCTTGGCGAATGTGCCTACCGCCAACGATTATCTGTCGGTGTGGGGGCAGGTAAAGGGATTAGCGCAGTACGTATTTATGAAAAAAGGGCCGATGACGATTAGTCCGTTGGAAGCCAATGCGTTTACCAAAATTCATTCAGGCCCCGACCCTGTCGATTTCCAGTTTCATTTTGCGCCAGTTCACATGGGCAACGACGGGAAAGCCGATTTTTACAACATTGATACCTTTCCGCATACCAGCGGTTTTACCATTTTGCCGACGCTCCTCAAGCCCAAAAGTGTTGGTTATGTGGGGCTTCATTCGTCAAATCCGTTGGATGCGCCACTCATTGACCCACGTTTTTTATCCGAAGAAGAAGACGTGCTAACGCTGTTGAAAGGGACGAAAAAAGCGCTGGAAATTATGGACGCCAAGGCATTTGACGTGGTGCGAAAGGAAGTAATTCTTCCCCTTCAACGTAGTTCCGACGAGGCACTTATTTTGCACATCAAAACACTGTTGGAAACGGTGTATCACCCCATCGGGACGTGCAAAATGGGCAACGACGAAATGGCGGTGGTGGACAGCAAATTGCGGGTGCACGGCATCGAAGGGCTTCGGGTGGCCGATGCGTCGATTATGCCCCGTATCATCGCGGGCAATACCAACGCCGCTTGCATTATGATTGGCGAAAAAGCCGCTGATTTGATTTTGGGGGATATTCGTCATAGTTAATTGGGAAACACATAGTTCACAATAGAATTTTTCACAATAGGGTACATAACAATATCTTATGTTTTCTATGTGTTTATTCTACTGTTTTCTATGTGTTTTAAAAAAAATGACAAAACAAAACCCCCGCAAAAGTGATTCTGCGGGGGAGGAATGATTTTCGGATAAACTGATAACCAGTACCCAATTAACCAGCAACAACTATCTCACGAGCAAGCTCTACCAAATCTTTGTCGTTTACTTCTTTTTTGATGTCGGCTACGTCCAAGAATTGCTTGTAAATAATGTCCAACGTTGCTTTATCGAACGTATAACCCAACAATTCCAAACGGTGCTTCAACGCGTGGCGACCGCTACGAGCCGTCAACACAATCATTGATTTATCCACGCCCACGTCGGTAGGGCTCATAATTTCGTAGTTCAAGGTATGTTTCAAGAAACCATCTTGGTGAATACCCGAAGAGTGTGCAAACGCGTTACGCCCCACAATCGCCTTGTTGGCTTGTATTGGCATACGCATCATTTTTGAAACCAATTGGCTGGTAGGGAAAAGCAATTGGGTATTGATGCCCGTTTCGTACCCTAATTCTTTGTGTACATTGAGGGCCATCACCACCTCTTCCAACGACGTATTTCCAGCCCGTTCGCCAATTCCGTTCATCGTTACTTCCACCTGACGTGCTCCGTTCATGATACCAGCCAAAGAGTTGGCCGTTGCCAAACCAAGGTCGTTATGACAGTGAATCGAAATAGTCGCAAGGTGAGCGTTTGAGGTATTTTCAAAAATATACTTGATTTTGTCGCCATACTCATTAGGCAAACAATAGCCCGTTGTATCTGGGATATTTACAACCGTAGCTCCTGCTTTGATTACTGACTCTACCAAATGTGCCAAGAAAGCCACATCCGCACGTCCCGCATCTTCACAATAAAACTCTACATCCTCTACGTACGACTTGGCGTGTTTTACGGCGCCAATCGCTTGTTCTACGATTTTCTCACGCGTGCTGTTGAATTTGTGCTGAATGTGAATATCGGACGAACCAAGTCCCGTGTGAATCCGTCCGCGTTGAGCATATTTGAGGGCTTCTCCAGCGGCATCAATATCCCCTTTTACGGCGCGTGAAAGGGCGCAAATAACAGGCTGACGAACAGCTTTTGAAATTTCTACCACCGAACGAAAATCACCAGGGCTCGAAACAGGAAAACCCGCTTCGATGATATCAACACCCAGTTTTTCGAGTTGTTGTGCTACCACAATCTTTTCATCGGTTGTCAATTGGCAGCCAGGCACTTGCTCGCCGTCCCGCAACGTGGTGTCGAAAATTTGGACTTTTTGGCTCATTGTGTGTAAAGAGAAATTATAAATTGGTTAGATTTCGACTTTTGGGGTTTTTATTCACAAAAAACCCTTTCTCAACGTGAGAAAGGGCCTTTTTACTACAAAGGTTTCCTTTCTCACATGACCTGTGTGAGGAGAAGACCGAGAATATTATTAGGTTGTAATGTCATAAATTGTGTTGCGAATTTTCGCTGTACGCGTATTTCTTCTACAAAAATAGCGGAATAATTTTTTGGTGCAAAAAGTTTTCAAAAAAAATGTAGCGGTATATAAATTTTGTTCTTGCCGCAGATTTTCCTATTTTTCTACAAATAAAGCAGAAATACCTAGTTTTGTAAAGACATACGTTCCCGAATCAGATGAAACCCCGCTTTTTGTTTTTTTTTCTCCTAACTATTGGTATGGAAGTTACCTTTGCCCAAACGCCACTTTTCAATTGGCAAGGCCACCGTGGCTGCCGTGGATTGATGCCCGAAAACACCATTCCTGCGTTTCTGAAAGCACTCGACTACGGAGTGAATACCCTAGAATTGGATGTCGTTGTTTCGAAAGATAAGAAAGTAGTCGTTTCGCATGACCCTTATTTTCACGCCGACTTTTCGATAAAACCCGATGGTACACCCGTGCCAAAAAGTCCCAAAATTGTGTTATACGACCTCACGTATGACGAAATCAAACGCTACGATGTGGGCAGCAATGGCAACGCAAATTTTCCCGAACAACAAAAACAGAAAACCTACAAGCCACTTTTAAGCGAGATGATTGAGGCCGTGGAGGCGTACCGAGTTAAAAACAAACTGCCGATTTTCTTGTACAACATCGAAATCAAGAGCGAAGAAAAAGAATACGATAAGTCGCAGCCTCAACCTGCGGAGTTTTCGGACTTGGTTTATCAAGAAATCATGGCTCAATTGCCACCCGAACGGATTGTTCTCCAAAGTTTTGATTTCAACGTTTTAAAACATTGGAAGAAACAAATCGACGCGGGCAAGTACAAAAAAGTAGCCTTGTCGGCGCTGGTAGCCAATGCCAAAGGGATTGAAAAAAACGTCGAGGATTTAGGGTTCACCCCCGAAATATACAGTCCTTACTATTTATTACTTTCGACGGAGCGGGTACAACAACTGCACAAGATGGGAGTGCAAGTGGTGCCGTGGACGGTAAATACGACCGAAGAAATGCACAAAGTGAAGGCCATGGGCGTCGATGGCATTATTACGGACTACCCGAATCGCATCCCGAAATCCTGATTTTTACCAAAACCTATTAGGAGGGTAGTGTATGATTCATTGCTTTTATTTATGTTTGAGAAAATAAAACCTGATTTTCTGTGTCTCTACTGAACGACATAATGGTCTTTTTTATGAAGCGTCGTGCCGAGCGTATCGAACACTTCAAGGCGAATCCCATCGAGGTTCAGTACAAAGTATTCCACGATTTGCTGGAAGCGTCTCGCTACACCGATTGGGGGCGAAAGTACCGCTATGATTCGATTCAAACCATCAAACAATACCAAGAACGCGTACCGATTTCGAGTTACGAAGACTTGTATCCGTCGATTGAGCGGGTGTTGCACGGCGACCAAAATGTCCTTTGGCCGTCGGATGTAGAGTGGTTTTCAAAATCGTCGGGAACGACCAATGCCCGTAGCAAATATTTGCCCATCACGCCCGAATCGTTGGAAGAATGCCATTACCGAGGTGGCCGCGACGTGATGACGCTGTACGCCCAAAACCGTCCAGGAACGTTGGTTTTTGAGGGAAAAGGGTTGTCGATTGGCGGGAGTTTGCATGATAATCCCTTCAACAGCGAGGGCGGAATGGTGGGAGATGTGTCGGCGGTGATTATGCGTAACTTACCCGCGTGGGCCGATTACATTCGCACGCCACCCATCGACATTGCTTTGATGGACAAATGGGAGGAGAAGCTGGTCAAGATGGCTGAAATCTGTGGCAACGAAAACGTGACAAGTATATTGGGCGTACCGACTTGGACGATTGTACTCCTCGACCGCATTATGGAGGAACGTGGAGCGCAGCACATGCTCGATATATGGCCTAATTTTGAGGTATTTATCCACGGAGCCGTTGCCTTTCAGCCTTACCGTGAGCTGTTTATGAAAAAATACTTTCCAAGCGACAAAGTTACCTACATGGAAACGTACAATGCTTCGGAAGGATTTTTTGCGGTGCAAGACGACCTTGCCCACCCAGGCGAAATGCTGTTGATGCTCGATTACGGTATTTTTTACGAATTTGTACCCGTAGAAGAGTGGGACAAACCGCACCCCAAAGCCGTTACGCTCGATGAAGTAGAGTTGGATAAAAACTACGCGCTCATTATTTCGACCAACAGTGGTTTGTGGCGCTATCAGATTGGTGATACCATTAAGTTTACCTCAAAATATCCTTTCCGTATCAAAATTAGCGGCCGTACCAAGCACTTTATCAACGCTTTTGGCGAAGAAGTCATCATCGAAAACGCCGACGAGGCCGTCACCTTTGCTTGTGAAAACACGGGAGCCGTGATCAATGACTACACCGCAGGGCCTGTCTATATGGACGATGGCAGTAAAGGCCGCCACGAATGGGTGATTGAATTTAGTACGGCACCGTCCGACTGGCAAAAGTTTTGTCACTTGCTAGACAAACGCCTTCGGGAAGTGAACTCTGACTACGATGCCAAGCGTTATCAAGACCTTGCGTTGTTGGCACCGCTCATGCACAATGTTCCGTCGGGTACATTTTATGAATGGATGGGGCGTCGAGGAAAATTAGGCGGCCAAAATAAAGTACCACGCTTGAGCAACTCGCGGGAGTATTTAGAAGGAATTTTACAAATGGTGTATCAAATGGAGTAAATGAGCCGAAGGTAGCCCCAAAAACTAGGCTTGGTCATTTTTTTGAAACGTAAAAAGCCTATTTTGCCACGAAAAGAAACCATCGGTGTAAATAGTCCACCAGAAATTTTAGAATTACACAACTTTGCAACCGTTAACTAAAACCTAACAAAACCATGTCAAAAACCACATTAATTGTCATTGTCGTCCTTGCCATTTTTGGAATGTACGGCTGTAGTACTTACAATGGCCTCGTGAGCAAAGACGAAACTGTCAACAATGCGTGGGCCAACGTACAAAGCGCCTACCAACGTCGTGCAGATTTGATTCCTAACTTAGTAAATACGGTCAAAGGAGCGGCTGATTTTGAAAAAAGTACGCTTACCGCAGTGATTGAAGCACGCTCAAAAGCTACGTCTATCCAGTTGAAACCAGACCAATTGACTCCTGAAAATATGCAGAAGTTTCAGGCAGCTCAAGACCAATTGAGTGGGTCTCTTTCGCGCCTTTTGGTATCGGTAGAGCAGTATCCGCAACTAAAAGCCAACCAAAACTTTTTGGAATTGCAAGCTCAGTTGGAAGGCACCGAAAACCGTATCAAGGTAGAGCGTGACCGTTTCAATGAAGTGGTGAAAGGCTACAACCAATCGGTACGTACGTTCCCTGCCAACATTTTTGCTGGTATGTTTGGCTTTGCGCAGAAGGGCTATTTTGAAGCCTCTCAAGCGGCCCAAACGGCACCTACGGTGAAGTTCTAATTTCAAAACTTTCTGAAAAACAACCTTCCCGAAAGTTTAACAACCTTCCCGAAAGTTTTAAACTTTCGGGAAGATGTACTTTCCAACCGTAAACTTGTAAACTCTAAACCGTACATTGTTCATGTCTCTTCTTTTGACTTCTTCCCAACAAGAGCAAGTAGTGGCGGCGATTCGTTCGGCAGAACTGGTGACTTCGGGCGAAGTACGTGTTCATATCGAGACCAATTGCCTCGAAAGCGATGTCATCGAACGTGCCAAACAAGTCTTTGCGGACCTTGGAATGCACCGTACTGATTTGAAAAACGGGGTGTTGTTTTATTTGGCCACAGACGACCGAAAGTTTGCCGTACTGGGTGACAAAGGCATCAACGAACGCGTTCCTGATAATTTTTGGAACAATGTGCGCGATACAATGCGAGCTCATTTCAAAAAAAATGAATTTGCCGAAGGTCTCAGTCAAGGGATTCAGTTGGCAGGTGAGCAACTGAAAACGTTTTTCCCTCGCCAAGCAAACGACATCAACGAACTCTCCGACGATATTTCGTTCGGGTAACTTTTTTCCAATGCGTCATTTCTTTTCTCTTTTGTTGATAACCTTGTGTACCATTCGTGTTTGGGCACAAGATATTCCCGAACCGATGAATCCTCGGCGTTTGGTCAACGACTATGCGGGTATGCTAAACGGGACAGAACGTGAAACCCTCGAACAAAAACTGCGGGTTTTTAATGATTCCACTTCGACACAAATTACGGTGGTGATTGTGAAATCAACGTTGCCGTATCCTCCAGGCGACTATGCGTTTGAGCTGGGACGACGTTGGGGTGTTGGACAAAAAGACAAAGACAATGGCATAGTGTTGTTGTGGGCGTCGGACGACCGCAAGATTTTTATCGCTACGGGGCGAGGCATTGAAGGCGCGTTGCCTGATGCAATTGCCAAACGGATTATTTCGACGGTTATATCCCCCGAATTTAAACAAAAAATGTATTACCGTGGCCTTGACCGAGGAACGGATGAAATCATCAAGTACACGGCGGGAGAATACAAATCGGATGGCACCGAGGGCGGCGACGGAGAGTTTCCTTTAGGTGTTATTATTTTCCTAATCATTATTGTCATCATTATTATTATCATCATTTCCAAAGCCAATAAAGGCGGTGGCGGTGGTGGCCTAAGCCGACGTGGCGGCGGCTGGTATCCTTACACGACCTACACAGGCTGGGGTAGCTCGTCGGGCAACTGGGGCAACAGCGGCGGCGGCGGCGGTGGTTCAAGCTTTGGTGGTTTTGGTGGGGGAGACTTTGGCGGTGGAGGCGCTGGAGGAGATTATTAGGAATGACGAGTGAAGGAGTGTAGAATGACGAGTGAGGGAGTGTAGAATGACGAATAAAAGTGGGTTCTCGGTTGCAATAACCGTGTTTTCGGTTGCTTACTACCGAAAAAATAACAAAATAGATTCTTTATGAAAGTACGGCCTGCGGCGCTTATTATTGAAAATAACCATTTGCTTTTGCTGCGCTATAACTACAGCGGCAACGACGTATTTGCTTTGCCTGGTGGTAACCCCGACCGTGGCGAAACCCTCCCGCAGACGATTGAACGCGAACTAAGCGAAGAACTGGGAATTGAGGCAGAAGTTCAGGGAATGCTTTTTTCGGGGGAGGTACTGTTACCGCACCAAAAAGACGACGTGCTTCATGTGGTTTTTGGGGCACAAATCATCGGAGGAATCCCGCGACTCAACCCCAACGAGACGACAGCCCTAGAAATTTGTTGGAAGCCTGTGAATGTGCTACACCAATTAAACCTCTACCCCAACGTTGGGCAATACATTCAAGATGGATTACTAGGCAGCCCGCCCCATCCCTACGTCGGGCAAATCAACCAGCCTTTTTTTAGTTAACAACGACCCCACAAGCATTCCTAACAAGCTTGCGGCTGTTCCGTAGAGAATGGCAGGAAACGTCGTATGCCATACAAATGCGCACAACACCCAAACGACAAGCCCAAGAATCATTGATGCCATACATCCAACGGCATTGGCGCGTTTCCAATAAAGTCCAAAAGTAAGTGGTACAAAAAGAGAAACTAAACTAAAGGCCGACGACTCTCCCACTAATTCAAAAATATCCTGCCGTGTTTGGGCCATCCAAATAGAGGCAAACGTCACGAAAACAACGCCCAAGCGAATGACAAGCAAAAGGCGGGTGTCAGATAGGTTAGGAAGATAGGGTTTGACAAGATTTTCGCCCAATACTGCCGCAGGAGCCAAAATAGCGCCACTACTGGTGCTCAATAAAGCCGAAATTAAGGCGCCAAAAAACAAAATTTGAATCCACAATGGTGCGTGTTGAAGCACCATGTTGGGAATGATGAGGGAGGTATCTCCGTTCATTAATTCAGGATAAAGCGTTTTGGCGGCCAAGGCAATAAACAATGGCAAAAGCGCCACCGTTAAGTAAAGTCCTCCCGCAAAAATCGAAGATTTTACGGCAGTGTCAGCATCTTTGGACGACATAACTCGCTGGAAAATATCTTGTTGGGGGATAGATCCTAGCCCTACCGTAATCCACGCTGCAAGGTATTCGGCGTAGCTTTGCAAACTCATTTCTTTGGGGGTAATGCGGAAAAAATCAGCAGGCTGTTGGCTCGTGACAGGAGCGATTCCTCCCGTTTTGGAAAAGAGAATAATGGCCAAAATGATAAGCCCAAAAATTAAGATAATATTGTGTAAAAAGTCAGTAATAGATACCGACCACATCCCGCCCATAAACGTATAGAACATAACGAGGATGGCGCCAACCCAGATGCCTGTGCTCAAGGGCAGCCCAAATACCACTTGCCCCACAATGCCCATGGCGACAAACTGAGCAGCGATCCAACCAAAATAAGAAGGGATAATCATTATCGCCGAGACAAATTCCGACGTTCTGCCAAAACGCATCAGGAAAAAATCACAAAAAGTAATGATGTTCCAACGATAAAAAGTTCGGGCAAAAAATATACCTACAAGTATCAAACATAAGGCCGCGCCGAAAGGCTCCTCAATGACATTTAGGAAACCGCCTTCGATAAATTCTTTGGGAGCCCCCATCATGGTTTCCGAACCAAACCAAGTCGCAAAGGTAACCATTGTGGCCAGTCCCATAGGTAAACGGCGCCCAGCCAACACAAAATCTTGGGTGCTGTGTACTCGCCGAGACGCCCAAAAACCGACGGCTACGTTAATAAGAAGATATATACCAATGGAAAAAATAAGCATAAATCAAGCGAAAAAGTGGGAAGGGGACGAATTTGGGAACATTAACTGGTTTTTGCAATTTTGTTTGAGTAAAACAACAAACTTGAACCTGTGGCAAACGATTACGACAAGATTTTCAAAGAAAATATCGAAAATTTGATTCCATTTCTTGCCCGAAAAGTGCTTGGAATTGATGTTGATATTTTAATCGAATTACCCGATGATATTCAGTTGACGGTAGAACGAAAACCTGACTTTTTGAAGAAAGTCGTACCAAATGATGGCTCTGAACCCTACCTACTTCATTTGGAGTTTCAAACAGCGTTGGATAAGGATATGCCTTACCGAATGCTGGAATATTATGCACTTCTTTTACGAAAATATCGTTTACCAGTACGACAGTACATCGTTTATCTTACAAAAAATGGAGGTGATAAATGGGAAGTAAAGCATGATTTTGGTAGTTGTCAATTTGAGTACAACCAACGTAGCCTTCAAGCTTTCGACTATGAACTGTTTTTAAATAGTACTTCGCCTGAGGAGGTATTGTTGGCTATTTTAGCAAACTTTAAAAATATTCCACCCATTGAAGTTGCGCATCGCATTATTACAAAACTTCAAGAATTGGAGCCTAACCATTTTTCTTTGGGGCGGTATGCCAACCAGTTGGTAATTTTATCAGGAATCCGTAATTTAGATGAGACAACCTTAAAACTTTTAGAAGATATGCCAATCACAGATATTTCACTGGAAGATTTCTACAGCTACCGCAAAGGAATGGAAAAAGGGATGGAAAAAGGGATGCAGCAAAAGCAACGAGGAATTATTACTAAAATGCTACAATCAAACCTACTGACGATAGAGCAAATCGCTGATATTGTGGGGGTAGAGGTGTCGGTGGTAGTAGAAATTCAATCTGCAATTAAAACAAACGACTAAGGTCTTTATATGCAACGTTTTTTAGACGGATGGCACAGCCCATCGCTCAATAAACACATGGAAATCGCGGTGTATGGTCACTACGGATTTGCTCTATTGATGATTCCAACCGCCGCCGCTGATTACCTTGAATACGAACGTTTTCAACTCATTGATACGATTGCAAAACCTATCAACGAAGGAAAAGTGAAGGTTTTTTCGGTCAATAGTATCAATACTGAAAGTTGGTTGAACAATCACATGAGCGGACGCGACAAAGCCGTGCGTCATCAGCAGTTCAATGAGTATATTTTCAACGAAGTGATTCCATACATCAAAAGCCAAACAAGCCCTGATACGCCGATTATTGCGGCAGGAGCGTCGTTTGGGGCGTTACATTCGGCCAACCTTTTCTTTCGCCGTCCTGATTTGATTAATGGAGTGATTGCCATGAGTGGGTGCTATGACCTAACGGCTTATACCAAAGGACACTACGACGACAATGTCTATTTCAACTCGCCTGTTCATTATTTGCGAAACCTTTCGGATGAAGCTTATTTGGCAAAGTATCGTGCGAGTAAACACATCCATATCGTCACGGGCTCGGGCAGTTACGAAGATCCCGATTCATCACGTTACCTTTCGAGCGTGTTGAGCTCCAAAAATATCCCACATGAGTTAGACGTTTGGGGGTACGATATTCCGCACGATTGGCCGTCATGGCGAAAAATGTTGCCTCATTACCTCGAAACTCGCTTCTAACTTTTAGCGAATTACCACGATTTTTCCTGTTGTCTTGACTCCGTCGGCAACAGGAATATCTTCTCCGTTCTTCTTGACAGTCACCCGATACACGTACGTTCCTGCGGGTAGGTCGGTGGTGTTTGTCCAAATCCATTCATTAAACCCAACCCGAGGCACAAACGAAGCGGTTTTGAAGATTCTCCCCGTCATATCTACCAACGCAATCGTTGCTTCAGTGGGGTTTTCTTTGCCCGAAACCGTAAAAGAAACTTTAATAAGGTCATTCGCTGGGTTGGGAGTAGCTTCTACCGAAACAAGTTTTTGTTCGTTTATCACTCGAAAACTGATTTGATAAACGCCCGTTCGGTTTAAAGTAGCATCAGCCCCTTGAAAACGAAGGGTGTACACCCCATCGGGAAGGGAAGCGGGGTGAAATTCAATTCGAGCTACATTTTGGTTATCGGCGGGCACAAATCGAAGGACTGAGCTAGAAAAAGCAACGCGCTGGAAGGTGGTTTGTGAAGGGCGTTGTAAAAACAAATCCATGCCTAACGTATCTCTTTTGAAAAGAAAACGATTCTCGTCTTTGAGCTGAAGCAAAATCGTTGGTGTAGCCGAAACTACTTCTCCGTCGCGGATGCGTTGTCCGTCAAAAAACACATCGAGTGTGGGAGCAAAGCGGTCAGGGACAACCGTAAACGGTAGATTGATGGTGTTATTATCGTAGTTTTGCTCAGGCTGACGGCGTGGGTTTATTGTTACCAACAAACGGTTATCGCCGCCTTTCCCCAACGTAGGCATTGCAACGGTAAACGCTGCTTCTTCGTTGGGTTGCAGGCGCCCCAACTTTCGCTCACTCATTTGGGGCGCACCTGTGGGGCTAAAAATCGTTTGCTGAACAACCAGCGAATCGCGAAAAGCAACGGGAGAGATATTTTTGAACGAAACATTGACTGAAACCACTTCTCCTTCTTGACGTTCAAGAGCGCCATTCAGGCTTGCGGTGGCACTTCCTTCGGGAACGGGTGTGTAGTTGACCCACCAATTTCGTAATTGCAAAGGTGTACTCACTCGGGCATCATTATTGGCCAGTTGAAGCCTTAAACGAAGGTAAGGATACGTAGTGGCGTCAACGTCTTGGAGAGAAATTGTCCCCGTGGCTACGCCCGTTTTTAAAACCTTTTCAGCACCGTTGAGGGAAATTCCAATCACTTCTAGGGTCGCTTGTGTTTGGTTGGAAATGAGCGGCTCTGTTTTGTAGTTCAGCGTTTTCCATTGACTAGCTGGCCCAACCAACGAAGAGGTAATTTGCCCTTTTCCACTGTTACTTTTTAAGGTAAAGTTATCCAATGTAAGTGTCCTAAGGCTCGGAGCGAGGTCATTGGGGTCTGGGACAACCTCAACGGCAGGTTGTTTGGCTCCTTTCTGAACAATCAGCAAATAAGGGCTTTGAAGACGTGCCATACTCGCCTGCGTCAGTCCCAGCTCAGTCAGTTTAGTAAGCTCTGAGGCAGGCCATAAATCAAATTGAATACCATTGAGCGTCATCAGCACAATCCAATCACCGTCAGGAACGGCATCCACCCATTTACTAAAGAGTTTATCGTTTACAATCTCGCGTTGGCGGAGGGTGTTCATAACGTACGGCGGATTTCCGCAATTACGGCTGGGCATCACTGAATACGCTTGCAGGTTGTCGCGGTGAAGTGCCGTGACGGCAAGATTGGCACCAGGTCGCCAGTTGTCGATTTGGTCAAAAGTCGTGCAGTTGCCTTCCACCACCAACAAAATGTCATTGATGGATAATTGTGACGCTTTGTAACCCTCATTAAAAGCCCCGACGGAACTTCCTGCCACTACGGCTTTTACGTTGGTGGAAAGGGTCTTGTACGACCAAGTAGGTTGGGTATTGACGGATAAATTTACCTCCAACGGAGTAGCTTTGGTAAACTGAGGAGGCTGACGCTGTGCCCAACCTTCTCCGCCATTTTTGACAAAGGTAAACGAACTTTCAGTCCAGACATTGTCGCTGCTTGCGGGGCGGTCGCCGTAGCGAATGCGCCAATAATAGGTGGTCGAATCGCGGTTAAGAAGCGTTACTTTCCAACTTGGTAGCACCGTTGCCGCGACGGCTTGGGTACGTTTGAAAGGACTGTCAAAACGGGCAGTCGTGTCAATTTCAATGGTATAATTTCGGTTACTATTATCAATTTGCTGGGCAACCAGCAGCGTGGTTGGTAGGCTATTTTCGGTCGTTGAAACCACGGAATATTCCGCAGGTAACAAAGGGTAAGCCCCTGCAACGGGCAAACTTAATTCAACAGCAGCTACATTATTCGTACGACTGGTCTCGGCCAAAACGCTATTGGGGTCAATTTGAACCTCAAAGCGATTCAACCCGCTTTGGCTACGGTCGTGGGGAAGGCTGAAGGTAAGTGTATCAAGGTACGCAACGGCCGAGAAGGTAGCGCCATAGACCGAAACAGCTCCGTCGCGGGTAGTACGGGTAAGGCGAAGGGGTAGTTTTTCGTTGCGATAAAGCCCCAGATTCGCTACTACCACCTTGATTTTGAGCGAGTCACTAAACGCAGAAACAGCTGCTCCGTTTTTACCTTGAACCAAAACACTTTGGCTGTTAACAGCATAATCAGGTTTTTGGGTGGGGAAAATCACCACGGCTGGGTCGCCTTGAAGCGTCATCTGTTGGGCATCTGCTTGGTACGTAGGGTCTTCGGGGTAAAGCGCCAACGTTTTACGGATAATTTGCTGGTAAACCTCCCCAAACGGACGATTGAAGTTGGTACTATCACCCAGCATGACGTTATAAAAGGTATTGGCATAATCATTCAGCGAATACACATAAGCCACGTTGGAGTGTGCCAAAAACAAAATGGCTCCGCGGTCTTTGGTCGTAATCCAGTCTTGGGCGTAGGTTCGGCTGTACCCAAATGTAAAATTCCCAACCACGCAGCCATTGGCAAATACTAACGGATAACGCCCTTTGTTACGGTAGCCAAACACGTCGTTGGACACCATGCCCAAATCAATATCGGTGACGTTGAGGGCCGAATGCCCAAACAGCGTCATAATCCCTGCCCCTTCGTTGACTTCGTTGGTAATGCCCACGTACTCAATGGCTTCGTCGGTTTTTTTGGTGATGGTCGTTACTTTGGCACCTAAAAATTCCTTTTGGGCTTTTTTCCTGAAAGACTCCATGATACCCAAAAATTGTCCTTGCTCAAACGAATTGGTGCCGCCGCTCAAATGCAGAATGTTTTTTCGCCAAAGCGCATTCATGGGCGTGGCTTCGTGCTCTTTTACTTTTTCTAAGTAGTTAAGCACTTCCTGTGGATTATCCGTCCAAATTCGCCCCGTAGGAAGGGCGGGCACGAGCGAGGGCTGCCCCTTTAAACCGTGCGAAAAAAGGTTGTCGGAGCCAGGCCATCCAAACGTTGGCACCATGTCCACATTCGCAAGGTTAGAATTGGTACGGTTAAAGTCGATTTGCTGGGTACGTCCCACAATAAACAAAAACTTGGGATTCCCTTTTTCGACCATAAATTGTACAAAACGACGCACGGCCAAAGGGCTAAATTCACCATAATTAAACTGATTAACGAGCAAATCCATCTGCACGGTGAGGGTGTCGTATTTCCCTCCTGCAACAGACGCTCGGTAGCCACCAAACTGTTTGGCGACGTTGATAAGGTTACGGTGCGTCACCACCAGATAATTGGCTTTGATTGGGTCAATGTTGCGGAACGTAACGCGCTGTATGCTCGGAACGGCCAATGGGAGGCGCGTGGTAAAAAGCGTTTTTTCAGAAGCGGTTTCACGCACTACGGCTTTTAGGATGCTGTTTTCGAAGGTTGAACCAACACGACCTACGTTGTTTTTATCGCTGATGTCAAATAAGCGTGTGGCAGCGGTAGCATTGGCAATTTCGAGGTACGATTTGTTTTGAGAGTTGGGTAAAAGGTAAAAGTATTTCTGAGGAGTATTGAGCACATCAAAACGTTGGGGATAGCGGAGGCGATAATAAGTCACGCTATAAACATCTTCGGCTTGGTTCGGAAAACCGCCTCTTGAAACCGTGGCAATTGAAATACGATTGCTGTCGAGCGACACGTCCGAAAATGAAATAGGATACTGAACCAACAACGCATTTTGGTAACTAAACCGAACCGTATCCACCAACCGATTGGCATTGATCGTGCTTCCAACGCTGATTTCGATAAAATGAGCGCGGTGGTCGCGGCCCATCAAATGCAGCTCAAGTTGAGGCTGAAAAGCCGTTCGGACGGGATTTTCGAGGGCAAATCTCCGTTGGTTTCGTTTGTTGATGGAAATTTCTGGCCCCGTCCATCCTTCACCATAATCATAAAAAGAATTTTGTGCCCCACTCGGCGAACCTAAAGGATACATCAAGCCTTCCGACATGCCCGTGTAATTGTAACTTGCAATGTTGGAAACCAACAAATCTTCGCGGTGATAAGGCTCAGGGGTGAGCGTTGGTGTCGGATTTTCCTGATAAAAACCCATGCGTTTACCTGCTTGCCCGTCGAGTCGCCACGTCAAAAAATAAGCGGTAGTATCAGAATAAAGATTGTATAGTTTGTGCGGTTGAGCGCTGTGAGGTAAGTAAAGCAACGAGTCTTGGGTGCCGTCATTTCCTTCCCCGTAAAACTCAAGGTAGTCGGTTTCATCCAGCTTATTATCGCTCTCGCCTTGAATAAAAATAGCCTGTTCTTTACCCCGAAAAAACAATTGAATGGAGGTAGGGTTGAGGGTCGAAACAGGAACCCCCGCTTGGCGAAGTTCGTTGGTGGAGATACGATAAAGCCCTTTTTGAGCAACAGGAATTTTAAAATACGTTTGCTGAAAATTAATCCACTCGTTGCCGTAGCGCTGGGCGTTGGTTGAGAGGACAACAATAAAAAAGAGAAACGTAGCAATTTTCGCCTCTACCTCAAATCTAAGTTTCATGGGTTTTACTCGCTGATATTGAAGATGCAAGTTAACGACTCAGCGAAGAAATGCCAAGTATTTAAAAATATGTTATGCTTGCAGAGTATTTTTTACAAAAAAAATGGTTGTTTTGTGGTAAGGAATCTAAAACGTTAAACAATAAGACGAAACAACCTTAAAACATGAACGCATACATTGTAGCAGGATACCGCACCGCCGTGGGAAAAGCCCCGAAAGGTGTTTTTCGTTTTACACGCCCCGACGACCTTGGTGCAGAAGTAATCAAACACATGATGGCGCAATTGCCGCAACTTGACCCCGCTCGGGTGGATGACCTCATCGTGGGAAATGCCGTGCCCGAAGCCGAACAGGGAATGCAAATTGCGCGTTTTATTTCGCTGCTTGCTTTGCCTAAAAGCGTCCCTGGGTTTACGATTAACCGTTACTGTGGGTCAGGGGTGGAGGCGATTGCGATTGCAGCGGCTAAAATCAACGCAGGCATTGCGGATTGCATCGTGGCAGGAGGTGTAGAGTCGATGTCGATGGTGCCTACAACGGGTTGGAAAACAGCCCTTAACTACGAAATCGCCAAAGACCACGCTGATTATTACATTGGAATGGGATTAACGGCCGAGCAAGTAGCTAACCAATTTAAAATTGGCCGCGAGGAGCAAGATGCGTTTTCGTTGGCTTCGCACCAAAAGGCATTGGCCGCACAAGCTGCGGGTAAATTTGACGGAGAAATTGTCCCTATTACGGTAAAAGAAACGTTTTTCGACGCCAACTCAGGAAAGAAAAAGACAAAAGAATATGTAGTAAACAAAGACGAAGGTCCACGCGCCGATACTACCCTCGAAGCCCTAGGGCGTTTGAAGCCCGTATTTGCAGCAGGCGGAAGTGTGACAGCAGGGAATTCGTCTCAGACGTCAGATGGAGCGGCTTTTGTGGTGGTGATGTCTGAAAAAATGGTAAATGAACTAAACCTGAAGCCGATTGCGCGCATGATGTCGTACGCATCGGCAGGGGTAGAGCCACGCATTATGGGTATCGGCCCCGTGGCGGCGATTCCGATTGCGCTTAAACAAGCGGGTCTTACCCTCAATGACATTGACCAAATCGAATTGAATGAGGCGTTTGCAGCTCAGTCGCTGGCAGTAATAAAAGAATTGGGAATTGACCCGACTAAACTAAACCCTAACGGGGGCGCTATTGCGCTTGGACACGCCCTTGGCTCAACGGGTGCGCGTTTGTCGGTGCAATTGTTCAACGAAATGCGCCGTCGCGAGCAGAAATACGGCATGGTGACCGCCTGCGTCGGTGGTGGCCAAGGAGTAGCAGGTATTTACGAGTTTTTGAACTAATTCTGTGCAAGTTTGCAAAGAGCAAATTTGTAAAGAGCAAATAGCAAGAGGCAAGTTAGCAAGGCGCAAAACGCAGAATACCAACTTTGCCTTTTGCTATTTTGCAAACTTGCCCTTTATTTTTTGCCTTTTGCTATTTTGCAAACTTGCTCTTTATTTTTGCCCTTTGCTATTTTGCAAACTTGCCCTTTATTTTTTTGCCACTAATCTTTCACCGCAATTACTGAAATTTCAACGTTAACATCCTTCGGTAGGCGTGAGACTTCTACAGTTTCACGGGCAGGGTAGTGACCCGAAAAAAAGTGCCCATAAACTTCATTCACCTTCCCAAAGTTATTCATGTCCTTCAAAAAAATGGACGTTTTGATGATGTTATGGTAGTGCAGTCCAGCTTCTTTTAAGATAGCTCCAATGTTCAACATCACCTGACGCGCTTCGTTTTCGATATTTCCCGTGACGAGGTCGCCATTGTCAGGGTCAATGGGAATTTGTCCTGATACATACAACGTATCGCCAACCATCACAGCTTGCGAATAAGGGCCAATGGGCGAGGGTGCCGCAGTGGTGAAAATGATTTTCTTCGACATAACTATAAAATTATAAGGTTAATTTAGTCACTCCAATTCGCGTAAATACATCTGGATGGTGTTTTCAAGGCCATAGTAGAGCGCGTCGCAGATGAGCGCGTGGCCGATGGATACTTCGTCCAAATGGGGTATTTGTTGTTTCAAAAATCGCAGGTTATCCAAACTCAAATCGTGTCCCGCATTCAGCCCCAAACCCACTTCTTTGGCAACATTCGCCGCTCGTACGTAGGATGCCACCGCTGCTTCACGGTTATCAAAATACTCAGCGGCGTAGGGTTCGGTATAAAGCTCTACTCGGTCGGCTCCGCAAATTTTGGCACCTTCAACCATGGCTTCGATGGGGTCAACGAACACCGACACTCGAATTCCTGCCGATTTGAAGGTCTGTACCAAATCAGTCAGTCGGTCACGGTGAGCAATGGTATCCCAACCTGCGTTTGAGGTAATCGCCCCTAGTGCATCAGGAACGAGCGTTACTTGAGCTGGCTGCGTTTTCAAGACTAACTCAACAAACTTTTTTTCGGTAGGATTGCCCTCAATGTTAAACTCAGTGGTGACGACTTCCTTGAGCTCAAGGACGTCTTGGTAACGAATATGACGCTCGTCGGGACGGGGATGAACCGTGATGCCCTGCGCTCCAAATCGCTCGCAATCAAGCGCAGTTCTTACGACATTTGGATTATCGCCGCCCCGCGAGTTGCGGAGGGTAGCAATTTTGTTGATGTTTACACTAAGACGAGTCATAAGCGGTAGTTAATTAATGGTCGAATAGACACACCCAAAGGTATTCGGAAAACGAGTTTTTGACAATTTTTAGTTCAGAAACTTGATATTCTGAGTTTTTATCTATATTTCGTCAAAATATTTATTCATCAAACACTTTATCAACCTTGAAAGAAACCTATCACAAATGGTATTCCCCCACCTTGGGGCGCGACATTGAGATGCAGGTATTTGGGCATTGGGGGTATCCCATTTTGCTCTTTCCAACGTCGATGGGGCGTTATCACCAAAACAAAGACTTCGGACTGATTGAATCGGCGCGATGGTTGGTTGAATCAGGCAAAGTAAAGCTCTATTCGGTTGACAGCATCGACCGAGACAGTTGGTACGCCAAACACCTTCATCCTTCGGTGCGCGTACACAATCACAGTATTTACGATAGTTTTTTGACCAACGAACTCGTTCCTACGATTCGCCACGAAAGTAATGTTGACAAAATTGGGGTAGCAGGTTGTAGTTTTGGCGGGTACCACGCCCTCAATTTTGCGATGAAACACCCCGACAAAGTCGCGTATCTGTTTAGCATGAGTGGCGCGTTTGATATTCGTAGCTTTTTGGAAGGTTACAGCGACGAAACGGTCTATTACAACAATCCCGTGGATTTTATGCTCAACGAAGAGGGCTGGAAATACAACCACATGAAAATCGTATTGGGGACGTCCGAATGGGATATTTGCCTCAACGATAACGTGCGGATGTCACAAATCCTGAATTCAAAAGGTATTAATCATTGGCTTGACATTCGTGGGTGGGAGAGCCACGATTGGCCACTTTGGAACAAAATGTTTCCGCATTATCTCTCATTAATGGGTTTATAAAAAAGCCCCCCTATCCCCGATGGGGGCTTAAAAAAATAACTAGACTTCCCCATTGGGGGTGGGGGGCTCAAACATCATGAAAAAAATAGGAATTTTACACGGAATGGAAAATACGTTTCCGCAGGCATTTGTGGAGCGTGTCAATCAATTGGACGGAAAAAACATTGTGGCTGAACCCGTACTCATCGACCGCGTAGTACAAGGTGAAGCCACGGACTATGCCGTAATCATCGACCGTATTTCGCAGGATGTACCGTTTTATCGGGCTTTTTTGAAAAATGCCGCTTTGTGCGGAACGGCCGTTATCAATAACCCTTTTTGGTGGAGTGCCGATGAGAAGTTTTTTAACAATGCTCTGGCCGTAAAATTAGGTGTTCCTGTGCCAAACACGGTGTTGATGCCTTCTAAAGAACGCCCAGACGATACCAGTGAGACGTCGTTCCGTAACCTAAAAATGCCAATGGCATGGGGCGAAATGTTTGACTATGTAGGTTTCCCTGCCTACATGAAGCCACACGCAGGTGGTGGTTGGAAGAGCGTTTATAAAATCAACGACATGGACGACCTTTGGCACAAACACGCCGAAACCGAGCAGTTGGTGATGCTCCTCCAAAGCGAAGTAACGTTTGAAGATTATTACCGTTGCTACTGCCTTGGTGGAAAGTACGTCCACATCATGCCGTATGAGCCTCGCAATCCGCACCATTTGCGGTATGCGACGCAGCCTAAAACAACGGGCGAAGCGCATAAAAAATTGATTGCGACGATTACCGATTACGTACTCCGTTTGAACAAAGCATTAGGGTACGATTTTAACACGGTAGAGTTTGCGGTACACAACGGCATTCCGTACGCGATTGACTTCTGTAACCCTGCTCCTGACGCTGATATTCATTCGGTAGGACAAGAAAACTTTGATTGGATTGTCGATAACGCGGCGAAAATGGCGATTGAAAAAGCCCAAGCCCACAAAGATGGTCAAACCAACTTGACGTGGGGTTCGTTTGTGCGTACTTCGGCGATGAACTTACCGATTAGCCATTTGGCCAAAGGAGATGTAGAGCCTACCGAAGAAAAGCCTAAAAAAGCAGCACCAAAGGCCAAAGCTGAGGAGCCTGCCAAAAAAGCGCCTAAAAAGAAATAAGTTTTTCAGCGGACGATTCACTACCCAAGACCTATGCACCAGTTTACAATCGGTATTGAAGAAGAATTCCAGACCATCGACCCCGAAACCCGCGCGTTACGTTCGCACATGTCGAAGATTGTTGAGAACGGAAAAATCATTCTCAAAGAGCGTGTGACAGCCGAAATGCACCAGTCAGTAGTGGAGGTGGGAACCAATATTTGTACCAATATTGAGGAAGCGCGGAAGGAAGTAACTTACCTGCGCAAGATGATTATTGACCTCGCAAAGCAGCAAAATTTACGAATTGCTGCCGCAGGAACGCACCCATTTTCGGATTGGCAAGACGAGTTAATTACGCCCAACGAACGCTACGACAAGCTCATCGAAGAAATGCGCGACGTGGCTCGGGGGAATTTGATTTTCGGTTTGCACGTTCATATCGGGATTCCAGACCGCGATACAGGAGTGAAGTTGCTCAACTCACTGACGTATTTTTTACCGCATATTTATGCCCTTTCGACCAATTCTCCGTTCTGGTGTGGCCGCAATACAGGCTTTAAATCGTATCGGTCGAAGGTGTTTGATAAGTTTCCACGAACGGGTATTCCCGAGTATTTTGAAACTGCCCACGATTACGACGATTACGTGAACCTGCTCGTTAAGACGGGGTGTATCGACAACGGTAAGAAAATCTGGTGGGATTTGCGTTTGCATCCTTTCTATAACACGATTGAATACCGCGTGTGTGACATTCCGATGCGCGCCGATGAAACTATTTGTTTGGCGGCATTGATGCAGGCATTGGTGGTGAAGATTTATAAATTGATGAGCAAAAACCTCAATTTTCAACACTACCGCAAAATCCTCGTCAACGAAAACAAATGGCGCGCTGCTCGGTACGGTATTCACGGCAAACTCATTGATTTTGGACGGAAAGAAGAGGTGCCTTATTTCAAATTGGCGGAAGAACTCCTTGAGTTTGTCGATGACGTCTTGGACGAACTAGGCAGCCGTAAAGAAGTAGAGTACATCCACAAAATCCTAGAAATGGGCACAGGCGCCGACCGACAATTGGCCGTCTGGGAAGCCACCCACGATTTGAGCCGAGTGGTGGATTATATTGTGGAAGAGACGGAGTATGGTCTCTAATAATTTATCGGTCGGTCGGTTCAGTACCGACTGACTGATAACTAAATCGACAAACATTTCATTGTAAATTTATTACATACCATGAAAATCACAAACACTGTTTTCATCTTACTATGCTCACTTTTAAGCTTACAAATTCTGTATATTATGGTTATGTTGACTGACTCATGGCTGATCCGATTCTCTTGGCTTTGTGTATTAATTTTAATCGGTATGACTGTACGGTCATTGTCCCAAAAAGCAGAATAAACACCTGCCTAATAGACTTTATATAAGGGGCTGTGGATTCCCCAGGTTGTTCGGTGTGTTCAATCTTGAACCAAATATAACCAGCCTGTTTGTAATACTGTAAGTGCCACTCCATCTGCCTGATGTCCTTCAAAATCCTTTGGGTATGTTTTTCAAAAAGCCTGATTCTGAAAATCAGGAGGGTAGTTGTAAAGTAATTAAGGATAAGCAATCAAATTTTGGCAAAATGCGTTAATATTGCGAAAGTCAAAGAATAGCAACTGTGAATCGTAAAGTATAAATGAAAGCCCAACAATCGGAAGAATTTATGAAACTTGATTTTGCGCGAGCTCATAAAAAAGCAAAGGCAAAACTCAGGTTGTTACTATTTATGATAGAGGGTAATTATATTCTGTATATCCCATCTCTCAACCTTACTGCTTATGGTAACACTGAAGATGAAGCGAAAAAAATGTTGGATGTCGTAATTGAAGATTATTTTTCGCATTTATCTCAACTTAGCGATCAGGAAGTGCTGCAAGAAATTAAACAGTACGGCTGGGTTCGCAAGCCCTACTTAGCAAAACAGCTTAGAAATATTCAATTTGTTGAAGAGAAAACAATAAAAGAAGATTTTGAATTACCTGCTGAAACGATAATTCGTGAGCAGTTCGTTTCTGTATAGATGGGTAAAATAGACTCGGTGACAGTTCGCTGTTGGATTAAATTTCTTGAATATAAAGGTTGTAACTACAAATCGACGGAAGCATCTCACGAAAAATGGCGGTGTCCTAATTGTGTACGTTCTATCATTTTTCGAGGTGCAGAGAAAGAGATTCCATTCTTTCATATAGCAAGTAATCTTAAATCGATGGGAGTTTCTAAAGAGGAATTCAAAGAGTGGCTAAGTAAAAATTGTTAGCGGCAATACCAATGTCCATAGTCTTTTTTTGCCGCCCATCGTGTTTCGATGGTCGTTAGAAATTAAGCTCTTCCTTTTGAAAAAATCTTTCCTGAAAAATTAAAAACTGTTCTTTTTTGGTTTGTTGAAGGAGCTATACATTAACTTTGCTGAATGAAAAAAACGATTCTTTTCCTCTCTTTGCTCTTTGCTCTTTCTTGCAAAAAAAATGATGAACCCACACCCGTTACAACTCCTGTTTGCAATATCAGCAGCGAAACTGGTAGAGACAATGCCTACCGACTCGACTACGTATATGCTCCCAATGGCGTGCCTGAAGGCGTGAATATTTCGGTAAAAGACAATGCCACGGGGCAATTAAAAGCTACTGGCAAAGCGGTATATACTTACACAGATAATCGATTGGTAAAGGTAGTGGACGGAGACGTAGAAGAGACTATCGAATACAACGCCAATGGCTCGATTGCTCGATTAACCGTGGTAAAAACTACCGATGCGAATTACGTCAATTATGTACTGAACTTCACCACCGATGCCAATCAGCGCATTACGAAAGTCACCGACTCAAAGGGTATGGAAGCGACTATCACGCGTGATGCACAAGGCAATATTTTGGAAACTATCACCAAAGATACCCGCACCAATCAGGAGATTTTTCGGGTTGTACTAACGGGGTATGATAACAAAAAGACGATGTTTGATGCTTTTAAAGGCTGGCAATTTAGCGTCTTGGGGTATTATGCCGATTACATCAAATTTCCACTTTTTACGACAAAAGCAGGAGGCAATGCCACCAAGCGAACTGAATACGAATCAGGTAAAGCCGTGAGAGAAACGACTTACACATTTACTTATACCACCGATGGGTTTCCGTTGACGGAACAAACCCTTACACGGTTTTTGGATGGTTCGGGGATTTCAACCTACAGCAAAACATTTACCTATACCGATTGTAAATAAGTCAAAAAAGGAACTGCCCTAGAGCAGTTCCTTTTTTATTTTTGTGGCAATCTCTGCCAGTTCTTCTTGGCTCATTTTGAGCTTGTTATTAAAATTCATGTCTGTCATGCTGTTGAGCGGGATAAGGTGTACGTGGGCGTGAGGCACTTCGAGCCCAACCACTGCAACGCCAATTCGCTTGCACGGAACCGCTTTTTCTACGGCGGCCGCCACTGTTTTTGAAAACTGCATCAATCCCGTGTAAAGGGCCTCGTCTAAATCAAAAATATAATCGACTTCTTGTTTTGGAATGACGAGTGTATGGCCAGGTGCACAAGGAAAAACGTCAAGAAAGGCTAAAAAATCGTCAGTTTCGGCGATTTTGTGGCACGGAATTTCTCCATTAACGATACGAGTGAAAATAGAAGGCATAACGGTAACTGTTAAATTTGGCGAGCAATATACAAACAAAAATAGCTTCTTTGTGGCTACCATCGGCGACGAATTCGCATTTTGTATAGCCCCAATCGGCGGGTAATGTTGAAGGTAGCTACTTGATACGCGTCGTTTTTCTTGGCATTGCCTGCATAACTAACGCCATCTAAATAATCGGAAGTTGAAAGCCTAAAAGACGCTTCAAGCCCTACAATCCATTCGGGAGACACATCGTATTTAATACCCAGCCCAACGGGGAACGACAAATGAAACGCATTGTAGTTGGCGTCGCGGTCGATGGCAATGCCTTCACGTATCCAAGTGTAGGGAGTTTGGCTTTCGTCGAAGTTGATTTGAGGTTTGGCATAAACTACCGACACGCCCGAAAAGAAATAAGGCGAAAAGAAGGATTGAAATCCATTTTGTTGACGATAAAAAATGGGGTTCATGTTGTAGAAATCCCATTCGAGCAAGAGCGAGTTTTCAACAAAATTGGTTTCCAAGGTCAAATTGCGGGAAAGTCGAGTGGGGTAGTGCTTATCGCGCCCCCAAAATTGCCCTCCTTGAACGTTGTAGCGAAGTGCCACTACGTCTCCAATGTACTTTCTTGCATAAAGATTGACGGAGGGACGAAATTCTCTGGGCCATAAATCGTGTCGATTGAGGTCACCTAAATAACCTACTGCACCCGTGCCAATACCTACTTCCCAGCGGTGCATCGACTGGCAAAATGCTGCACGGGCCAGCAACAATAATAGTGCCGAAATAACGAATGAACCCAATAATCGCGTCATTAGGGGGATTTTGAGGGTTATGTGATTGATTGAATAGGGTAAGTTCTGAGAACGATAAATTGTAAGCAAAAATAGTACCAACGTCTAGTAATTAAGTAGAGAAAATAAAAAAGAGGGGGCTTTGAAGGGGTAGTTTTTAAATTTGTAAAAAACGACTTTTGGTTTTTCAGGACAAAACTTCTAATTTTGCGCTCTGATTTTCAGGGGTGTGTCAGAATTGACACATTTTTTTGGTCAAGAAACAGACTTAACAGATTCAATAACAATCACAAAAACCATGGCACGTGATTTAAAATTCACAAGAAACATTGGGATTGCTGCTCACATTGATGCGGGTAAAACCACCACAACGGAGCGTATTCTTTATTATGCAGGGGTAAGCCACAAAATCGGTGAAGTACACGACGGTGCAGCGACGATGGACTGGATGGCGCAAGAGCAAGAGCGCGGTATCACCATTACGTCTGCGGCTACAACAGTAGATTGGAAATGGAGAGACAACAGTTACCACATCAACATCATTGACACTCCAGGTCACGTTGACTTTACGGTAGAGGTAAACCGTTCACTTCGCGTATTAGATGGTCTTGTGTTTTTGTTTAGTGCGGTAGATGGTGTTGAGCCTCAATCTGAAACTAACTGGCGTTTGGCCAACAACTATAACGTAGCTCGTTTGGGCTTCGTGAACAAAATGGACCGTTCGGGTGCTGATTTCTTGAACGTGTGCAAGCAAGTAAAAGAAATGTTGGGCAGCTACGCAGTACCTTTGCAGTTGCCTATCGGTGCAGAAGACCAATTCAAAGGAGTAGTTGACTTGATCAACAACCGTGGTATGATTTGGAATGAGCATGACAAAGGAATGACGTATGAAGTTGTGCCTATTCCTGACGATATGAAGGAAGAAGCGGCTGAGTGGCGTGAAAAACTCCTCGAAGCAGTAGCAGAATACGATGAGTCGTTGATGGAGAAATTCTTCGATGATCCAGATTCAATCACGGAAGACGAAATCTTGACTGCTTTGCGTGCAGCGGTGATTGACATGAAAATCGTTCCAATGCTTTGTGGTTCTTCGTTCAAAAACAAAGGAGTACAAACCATGCTTGACTACGTGATGGCGTTGTTGCCTTCACCACTTGACAAAGAAAGCATCAAAGGTACAAACCCAGACACAGGCGCTGAGATTTCTCGCAAGCCAAGTGTTGATGAGCCTTTTGCTGCTTTAGGATTTAAAATTGCAACTGACCCTTACGTAGGTCGTTTGTGTTTTATCCGTGCTTATTCAGGGGTGTTGGAAGCAGGTTCTTATGTGTTGAACAACCGTTCGGGCAACAAAGAGCGTATTTCTCGTATCTTCCAAATGCACGCCAACAAGCAAAACTCAATCGAGCGCTTAGAGGCAGGTGACATTGGTGCGGTGGTAGGTTTTAAAGACATCAAAACGGGAGATACCCTTTCTGATGAGAAAAACCCAATTGTTCTTGAATCAATGGTATTCCCTGATCCAGTTATCGGGTATGCAATTGAGCCTAAGAAAACAGCTGACCAAGATAACTTCTCGAAAGCAATTGGTAAGTTGATTGAAGAGGATCCAACGCTTCAAGTAGAATCAAACGAGGAAACAGGTCAAACCATCATCAAAGGGATGGGTGAGCTTCACTTAGAAATCATTATCGACCGTATGCGTCGTGAGTTTAAAGTAGAAGTAAACCAAGGTGCTCCTCAAGTAGCTTACAAAGAGGCACTTACTAAAAACTTTGAACACCGCGAAGTATATAAGAAGCAGTCGGGTGGTCGTGGTAAATTTGCCGACATCGTGTTCGAAATCGGGCCACGTGACGACCAGAAAGAAGGAGAAGAAGTTAAAACTGGTTTGTTGTTCGTCAACGAAATCGTGGGTGGTGCTATTCCTCGCGAATTTATCCCTGCGGTACAGAAAGGTTTCACTGACTCTATGAAGAACGGTGCATTGGCAGGTTACCCAATCGATTCAATGAAAGTTCGTCTCTTCCACGGTTCGTACCACGATGTTGACTCTGACTCATTGTCGTTTGAATTGGCAGCTCGTATGGGCTTCAAAGAAGCGGCTCGTCAGGCAGGTCCAAAATTGTTGGAACCAATCATGTCAGTAGAAGTAGTATCGCCAGACGAATACACTGGTCCTATCACAGGTGACTTGAACCGTCGTCGTGGTATGATGAAAGGAATGGATACAAAAGCAGGTTCGCAAGTAATCAAAGCGGATGTACCATTGTCAGAATTGTTTGGTTACGTAACTGACCTTCGTACGATTTCATCGGGTCGTGCAACTGCTAACTTGACGTTCTCGCACTACGAATTCTTGCCAAACAACTTGGCAGAAACCGTAATCGCTAAGTCGAAAGGATAGTTTTAAGTTTACTGTTTTGGGTTTATAGGTTTAGAGTTTAACTACAAACCGTAAACCCAAAACTTACAAACTGTAAACAGTAAAGATATTTTCTATCGGAGTTAATGGCTCTTTCGATGGGGAAAGCAATAATCAATCAGAGCCAACCAATTATAATGAACCAGAAGATTCGTATCAAATTGAAGTCGTTTGACCACAACTTGGTGGACAAATCGGCCGATCGTATCGTGAAAGCGGTAAAATCAACGGGAGCTGTAGTAAGCGGACCTATTCCATTGCCTACAGAGAAGCAAATCTACACAGTTTTGCGTTCACCTCACGTAAACAAAAAATCACGCGAGCAGTTCCAACTTTGCACTTACAAGCGCCTTATCGACATCCACTCGTCAAGCGCTAAAACAGTAGATGCCTTGATGAAACTTGAATTGCCAAGTGGTGTTGATGTCGAAATTAAAGTTTAATGACATTTGGTTTCAAATAAAAAGCCGACGCTGCAAAGTGTCGGCTTTTGTTGTTTTTTGGGGGCTCAAAGATTTTTAGTATGTTGGAGGTTTACAGTAAACTTCGCCAAGTTATGGAAGAAAAACTACTCGAACTGCTACGGAATTTCTACCCAACTGAAACATCGAATGATAGAAATGACCCTACTACTCAGCGTATTCAAGAATTGATTCGAAAAGGATATAAAGAAGGGAAGAATCGTGCTTTTCTTGACGAAATAGAAAACAAATACGGCGAAAAATACCGAATCAATACCTTTACGGAGTCTTCTTTGGCGCCGAGTTTTGGGTTTGTAATGGAATGTTCTAACGAAACAACCACGCATCAAGTGAGTTTTTATGCCAGTGTTTTGGCACCTCAGTACTGCTATTTTGTTAAATCTCACCAAAAAATAAGAAAACCCATCCCACCAAAAAATGAAGATGAAAAAGCTTTTTATACAAAGTTGGGAGGACTCCTTGACCAAGAACGCCGACATATCTTCCAGCACCTCTACTTGGACGAACACCTAGCGGCTAAACTTGATACACTGACCGAATGGCTGGCAAAAAATACCAACATACTTTCTACGTGGCAATCGACGAGTATGTATCAATGGCTGCGACAACACGCCGATTCTTACCAAGCGTATAGCCCACGAATTTATATCAATGAGGCTCCCAACGATTTAGGACAAGAGCTCAACTTCATTCTACAGCTGCAAGAGGAGTTTCTCAACTTTACGCTTCTCTCTGCCCATTTGTTCGAAACAAAAGTACATGGACTTGTCCACCATTATGACTCGGGCATTCCTACGTTTGGAAAGCTTCTGTTTGGACACAGCGCGCCCGATAAGAGAATAAAATTGCTGTAGGAACGTCGTTAATTACCCGCCAATCGTTCCCGTTTTGACTTCTCCTGTTCGCTTATAATTGGCAAAAATGACCCCGTTGGAAGTGACTAAACTCTCCACCATCGTAAATGAAGTAGGAATAATCCCTTCTCCAAACAGCCGCTTACCTGTTCCGAGAATGACTGGAAAAATCATGAGCCAAAGTTCATCCACCAACTCGTGTTGAAATAAGGTTTGAGCAAAATTTCCACTGCCAATCACTTTCAAAATCGACCCATCGCCCGCTTTAAGTTCTTTGAGGCGAGTCACCACATCCCCGCTGATTTGCTCAGAATTTACCCAAGTAAGTTCCAGCGGATTGTTTGATACAACGTATTTGGTAACTTCATTAATACCAGGCCATCCGTCGGCACGTTCGGGCCAATAGGCAGCAAAAAGTTCATACGTGTTGCGCCCTAAAAGAAGATCGGTAGGGCTGAGGTTGTTTTGCATGAAAGCATCGGCTTCCTCGTCGGCCTTGTAGAAGAATGGAGCCGTCCAACCACCGTAGTTGAACCCGTTGGAGGGGTCTTCTTCGGGGCCGCCAGGGGCCTGTATTATCCCGTCTAATGAAATAAATTCTTGGATGATGATTCGTCGCATTTTCGTCAGATTTTAGTAAGACAAAGGTGGCTAACAAAGCTGACAAGAACGGAGTGTAAATGCGACAATATCAGCGGCTAAATGCGACAGATGTTGAAGGGGGAAGCTCATTTACACAAAAAACACTAGCATAGGCAAAACGACCCGTGCCAGTGTTTAAGAAAGAACCCCCGTAGTATTTATTTAAACCCAAATAAAAAGGGAAACAAGAACGTCACGACGATGGTCCAGAGGCTGTAAATAGGTAAATAAATCGCAATTGTTTTTCCCACGTCGGCGAGAGAGGCTTTTTGGGTCAGTACTTTGGAAAGCTGTATCATCACGAGCAATAAATTCACCAAAATAAGCAAGTTCCCGCCCAATACTGCCATACGGTTGGGGGTGATGCCCCATTCTGAAATCCGAAACAAAATCGCCGAAAGTGCCACGCCGTTGACCACAATCGTTAGCGCCGAGAGCAGAAACAGTACCCACACTTGGGCGCGGTGGTGAGAAGTTTTGGAGGTTTCGGCAATCGAAAAGAAAATGAGTGCCATCACTCCAATGAGCAGGGCATTAAATACCATCAAAAACTCACGATTGTTGTACGGGTCTTTGCCCGAATAAACAATCGCGCCGAGGTACACCACCAGCATTACCAACACCAACGGGCTGAAAATTTTGGCAATAACGGGCGACACTTTACCCACCAACTGCGGATTGGTTTGGGTAAGGTAAGTGCCCACCAAAGGTGCGGCGGCAAGTCCAAAAACACCGATGTTTTCAAAATAAAATTTACCGATGTCCAGATTTATCAACGAAAACAGGCCGACGGTAATCGCACTTAATATCCCGCCTGAAATGACAATCAGCGTGGTCATCACCACTAAATCGCCGTTGTATTTGAGATAGCCCAGCCGTTTTTCGGAGTTGTTGGAACTGCCAACAAAAGAAAATCCGAGAATAGACCACGAAAACAAAACAAGGTGAATGCAGGATAGCGTCAGGGTATCGCTTGTGGGTTGGTTGGGAAGGCTATTAATGAAGATAGCTGCCACTACAAATGCCCCTGCAAGTAGGGCCATTGTCTTTGTCGAAACGTTGTTTTTCCAACCAAAATAGGCCGTCAGGAGTGGAAAGATAATAAATCCGATGTTGCGGGTGTAAAAAAACTCTTCGTCGAGCTGGACTAAAGCGGGGAGTTTGGCAATGAGCCCCGCCACTAAAGACGCCCCCACTACAAGGGCAAGGTCTTGGCTTGTACCCCATTGAATGTCGTCGCTGTCGTAACTCAAGCGCTCGTGCCAAACGTCGGCGACGCTGTTGCCTTTGAGCTCGGGATAAACGGAGCCAAAAGTACGTTTGAACAAGGCTTTATTGGAGCGGTACAGCTTCTCAAGCTGCTGTGGCTCGTTGATATGCGCTGTGATTAGGTCTTTCATAGGAGATGAAGGTTATTGGTATATCTGTTATCTGTTATTGATGTATCTGTTATCGAGTACACTGATAACGAGTACACTGATAACCGATAACGAATAACAGTTACACGAATTAATTCCACAAAGTACCGTTGAGACCTAGAATAATCCCCAACCAGAGGGCAATAATGTATCCTACCACGCTCACGAGAATAGCAAGTGCTTTTTGCCAGCCGTTTTGTGTACCTAACAGACTTACCAAGTAAGTAGCTCCGCCGCCCGCTGCTCCAGCCAAAGGGGTAATAATGAGTGGTTTTACCATCCAGAAAGTCCCCCACTCAGGTTTTGGTGTATTGACACTAAAAACAAAAAAAGCAATGACGGCAAGCGCAATACTCGCTCCAATAACAGAGCGTTTGATGAAAGGTGCAGGCTGAAAGGGCTGCGGGGCGAAAGCGTTGGTTGGTGTCATAAAAATGAGGTGTTGACGGATGATAAAACGACTGTGATTGAAATGAATAAAAGTACTTTGTCTTGCAAAGTAAATGGATTCACAAATTATAATCAAAACAAAATCTCAATTATTTTTTTGAAGACTTTCCAAGCTTTCGATAGGTAGCTGAATCAGGCTTTTTAAGTTTCATTCAGCCTGCTTTATGGCCGCGCTTTTCTTGGGCTTTTGGAATAGATAACTTTCGTCTTTGGGCAGAAAGCGTTCGAGCCAAGGTGCTTCGGCGGTGGTGAGGCTTTTAGCGTTGATTTTGAGGGAGTCGAACGATGCGGTAGGTTGGCGGATGAGGATTTCGCGACTGGCCAGCGGTTCCCCCAAATGACTATCGCTGAAATTGTAAGAGGTACAAATGCAACTCAGGGTGTCGGCGTGCATCCAGTCGTTGTTTTCGCCCCAAATTCCGCAATTGAAATGCCGATACCCTACGGGGTTTTTATAGCCGCTGCCGTTAGGATAGACGTTTACAAAAAAGTGAAGCTGCGGCAAACTGCCTCCAATAAACTCCGTCCAGCCGTCAAATTCAATGGCTTTCCAGTAGCGTTTTAAGCTCAAAAAACCGTGCTCGTCCACCGAAATTTGCCACGCAATGCGGTTGAAGGTATAACCATCATTTTTGCCACGGGCTTCGTAGTTGCGGTTGTAACTGTACCAATTTCCCACGATACCTTTGGCAAGGGTAGAGGTGTCGGCTACTGAGCGAATGATTTTGCCCGCTGTATTTTGCCTCGTAAAAAACAAATTCCACGCGGTCATTGCTATTAAGCCTGCACAGGCAACGGCAGTAGCTATTTTCCAGCGTTGTTCGGAAGGTTGGGGGGCTTTGGTTTCTTCCGACGGAGAAGATTCCACGGAAAGCTTGTTGATGTTGGTTCGTACGGTGGTGGGCTCAAAACCATTGGCTTGTCGGTACGCATCGAGGGTAGCGTATCCGAGGGTGCGCACCAAGGCCAACATAAAATGGTCGGTGGTGCCAATAAAGGCTTTTGTCGATTTTAGGAGGTCATCGTGGCGGTCGCGGAAGGTACTGCCGCCAAATTTATAGGTTTCGGGGCCAATGCCTTTTTCGTGTAGTTCGAGGCTTTTTTGGTGGGTGGCGTTGCCAACAAAAGCGGGTAGTTGTCGCTTATGTTGTTTTTCGTAATTACTGCTTTTCGACCAATTGGCGTTGCCCAACACCTGATTCATCGAGTGCGGAGGGGTTCGGAAATCGGTATAGGGCAAGCCCAGTTCTTCTTGAAAATACCGTTCGAGGACTTGGTTCCAAAGCTTTTCAAACAAAGGGCGGGCTACTTCAATGTTCATGGTGATGATGGTTTACAACGGTCAGACGATAGTCAGACCGTTTTGCTGCAAACTCCGTCGCACGACGATCAGACGATAGTCAGACCGTTTTGCCGTAAACTCCGTCTGACTATCGTCTGACGGGGCTGCAAGTTATCCATTTTTTAGAAAATGCTGTGTAATCCCGCTGTAACTACCCCTTACACAGCGAGTCACTAGCGGTTACCCTTGACTTTGAGGCAGGAAAACGCCCAATTTTCGGTCCTAAACATAAACCGAACTCTTATCCGATGAACACCCCACTTTCCCAACCGTCGCTCTGGCAAAAATTGAGCGATTTTCAATTAGACGATGCTCCAGAGGCTGCTGTGCAGTTTTCTGATAAGTTAATCAAAGAACAAAAATGGTCGCCTGAGTTTGCCAAAAGGGCGATGGCCGAGTATAAAAAGTTTTTGTACCTCTGCCTTACAATGCCCCAAGGAGCATCGCCCTCGGAGGTCGTTGATGAAGTTTGGCATTTACACCTGACTTACACGCAAAGCTACTGGCAAAAACTCTGCGGAGAAGTACTCCAACGACAACTTCACCACTACCCCAATCAAGGAGGGGCTTCCGAAAACCAACGCCACCGTGACTGGTACGCCGATACCCTGATTGCTTACGTCAAAGAATTTCAAGAATTGCCTCCTGCCGATTGCTGGCCTTTGCCCAAAGGACTAGCACTGGAAGACCACTTAGCACCGACTTCACCTTTCCGAACACCGACTTTGCAAGCGACGCCTCAGTGGGACGGTCACACGTATTGGCCTATTGGAGCCGTTGTCATTGGGCTGTGTTCGCTCGGAATGTTTATGCTGTCGGGGCCTCATTTTTTGTTGACTTTCCCCCTCCTAATGGCTTGGGCTTGGTGGGGTACGTATCTGAAAATCCAGTACAAAAAACGGGTGATGGGAGAAGCTGCGCGGCAATTACACCCCTACCATTTTGCCGCTTTGTTCAAAAATACGGAAACCCTGTTCCGAGCCCTCGTGGCTGATTTTGCCGAAAGGGGATGGATTCGCTACCAAGACGAAGGGAAATTTGGGTGGGATGCGCAAGTGCAGCAGCCGATGCTGTACTCGTTGCAAGCCCAAGATAAAAAGGTGCTGCCAGCGGGGCTGCTGAGGGCATTTTTGTATCCGTTTGCAGAAACAATGTCGAAAAAAGCCGTGGCTCTAAAAAATGAACTTGCCAAAGATGTGGCGGTTGGTTTGTTTCAATGGTGGGTAATCATGGTTGGACTGGCGCGCGTGGCGCAGGGGATAGTGAATGGCAAGCCCGTGATTTTTTTGCTATTACTGTTGATTATTTATGTGTTGGTTTGGATTGTGCTGGCGCAGTTACCGTTGATAGACGAAGAGGCGAAACTAGGCTACCAATCGCAAGATTGGGGAGGGTATATTACCGCAGGCGCACTTACCTTTCTGTTGCTCGATTCTTCGTACAGTTTGGGCAGTAATCAAACCCTTCAAGGGGTGTTTGGCAAACCTTCCAAAAATAGCAGTGGTGGAGAAGGAGGGACAGGTTGTAGTAGTGGCGGCGATGGTGGGGGCGGCGGCTGTGGCGGAGGATGCGGTGGTTGTGGTGGCTGTGGAGGAAGTTAGTAGAAAAATAAGTTTTTACAAACACTTCAATGTATCTTCGTGCAACAAACGCTATTTTAAACACCTTGATTACTGATTTAATGAAACCCGCCTTTTTTCTGTTTTTGTTCGCCGCTCAAATCGTTTTTGCCCAAAAGAATACCTCCCAAGTATTGGACAATGAGGTTAGCGCTGTTGTGGAGAAATACATTGCCGAAAATAAGATTCCAGGGGCGGTAGTAGCTATCAAAAAGGGAAATAAGGTATTGCTCAAAAAAGCATTTGGATACGCAAAATTGAAGGAATTTGATGGCTCAGTGTCGGAGCATCCCGAAACGATGACGGTAAACCACTTGTTTGATATTGCGTCGTTGACCAAAGTGATTGGGACAACCACGGCCATCATGAAGCTACACGACGAAGGAAAACTCAACGTGGACGACCCCGCATCAAAATACGTCAAAGGCTTAGATGAAGGAGACAAAGCCAAAATTACCCTCCGTCATTTGTTGACGCACACGTCGGGAATGTACGAGTGGTATCCGTTGTACTATTTTTCGCAACAACGCGCCACGACTTACACCTTTATCAAACAACTACCATTGAAATATCCCGTGGGTGAAGGGCGTCATTATTCGGATTTGGGCTTTACGATTTTGGGGGAAATTATCGAAAAGGTGTCGGGTAAACCGCTGGATGTTTACGTTAAAACGGACATTTTTGCCCCGCTCAAAATGACCAAAACGACGTTTAAGCCTGATAAAAAGGCGAACCTCATTGCAGCGACTTCGATGGGAAATCCCTACGAAAAACGAATGGTGGAAGACCCGTCATTGGGTTTTGTGGTCAAAGACCTTGATCCGAAAAGCTGGAACGGCTGGCGACAGTACGTTTTACAAGGTGAAGTAAACGACGGTAATGCCTGGTACGCCAACGAAGGGATTTCGGGGGCGGCGGGGCTTTTCTCGACCGTGGATGACCTTCAAAAATTGGTGGATATGCTCAAAAACAAGGGGAATGTCAAAGGGAAATCGTTTATTTCGGAAAAAACCGTAACCCTTTTCTTGACCCAAGATACCTTCAAGAACGGCCTTGGTTGGATGATGGATCCGATTAATTCTTTTATGAAAAATGGCCCGACGGGTACGTTTGGCCACACGGGTTTTACGGGCACGAGCATTTCGGTAGTTCCTGAAAAAAAACTCTCGGTGATTATATTGATTAACCGTCAAAACATGGGTTTACAAGCTACCAAAGACTATTTTAATCCCAACCCAATCCGTGACGCCATCTTTAAAGCTGCAATGAAGTAAGTTAAACAAGCCTTTACTATGAATATACCCTATTTAAAGAGGGATTTTAACTACTAAACACACCTTTTCAAAGTATGAAAACTTCTCAAAAGTGCCTCATTTTTAGCCTAATGTTACTCATTGGTTCCTTGGTTGGTTGCAAAGAAAATTTCAGCTATCAAGTGCTTGAATCAAATTATTTTATCGGCAGTTGGGAGTGGAACAATGCGTTCACACCTACCGTTACGATTAAGCGTAAGCTCATTTTTGATGCCAATGGAACGGGAAAAATGGCTTCTCCCGATGGTCTTGTTCAAAGTGCCGACGGTCGCCTAAGTAATTTTGAATGGGTGTTTGACAAAACAGACAGCACGCTACTTGTCAACCAAGAGACATACAAGATAATAGAGCACGGAAAAGATTATTTTGTGTGGACAAAAGGAGGGGGAAATAGTCAGAGAGTTGTGCGAAAATAATGTAGCAGTAGTATCTTGCTCATAAATATCAAAAAGCAACAACTGCGTCAGAGACGCGATGTCTTCTTTCGCCCCGAACCGCAGTTCGGGGCGAAAGAGGTTATTTATTCAATTCTTTTACACTTTTGAGCAATTCCTCCAACTCTTTCAGCTTTGCAGGGTTGGTTTCGGCTAGGTTATTTTTTTCTCCCAAATCCGCTTTTAGGTTATACAACTGAGGTTTTGTATCGTTCCCTAATTCGGTATTGGTTTCAACGCTCATTTTAGCTCCCTTGCTCGGCGCAATGTACTTCCAATCGCCCTGAATGACCGAAAACGTTCCTGCGTGTTCAATCACGTGGTCGCGGCCTTTTTTGTCTTTGCCCAGCAGTGCAGGCAAGTAATTGCGCGTGTCGGGGGCGGTGGTGGCATCAAACGTTTGCCCTGTCAAACTGGCAAACGAAGCCAACAAGTCGATTTGACTCACCAGAGCCGACGAAACCCCCGCCTTGATTTTTTGTGGCCAACTTACAATAAACGGCACGCGCGTCCCTGCGTCAAACGCACTGTATTTTCCGCCCCGTAGCGGCCCAGCGGGCGTATGTCCATTGAGCAATTCCACGGCTTGGTCTTGGTAGCCATCGTCCACCACAGGGCCATTGTCGCTCGAAAATACAATCATCGTATTTTGGGAGAGTCCCAGTCGGTCGAGCGTTTCGAGCACCTTGCCTACTGCCCAGTCCAGTTGTAGAATCACGTCACCGCGTGGCCCCATGCCACTTTTCCCCGCAAACCGTTCGTGAGGTACGCGTGGCACGTGGATGTCTTGAGTAGCGAAATACAAGAAAAAGGGCTGTTTGGCGTGGTTTTCGATGAACGAAACGGCTTTTTGGGTAAAAATATCAGCCATATCTTCGTCTTTCCAACGGGCACTTTTCCCTCCCGTCATGTAGCCAATGCGTCCAATTCCGTTGATGATGGTAAAATCATGCCCGTGCGAATGCTTCATTTTGAGCAATTCGGGATGGGCGCGGCCTGTCGGTTCGTTTCCGATAGGTTCTTTAAAACTCACCTTGATGGGGTCGTTGGGGTCGAGGTTAACCACGCGGCGATTATCGACATACACACAGGGCACGCGGTCGCCCGTAGCGGCCATAATAAATGACTCGTGGAAGCCAATGTCCAGCGGGCTTGGTTTAACTTCGCCATTCCAATCGGGCCCACCTTGCGGCCCTAAGCCCAAATGCCATTTTCCAACAACTCCCGTTTGGTAGCCTGCTTGTTGGAATACCAACGGCAAGGTGCTGCGCCCTGGTAAAATCAAGGCGGCGGCATCGCCAGTGGCCACACCCGTTCCAGGCTTTCGCCAAGCATATTCGCCCGTCAGCAACGAGTAGCGCGAAGGAGTGCAGGTAGCAGCGGTGGTGTGGGCGTTGGTAAAGCGGACACCTTTTTTAGCCAATCGGTCGATGTTGGGCGTAGCGACTTTTTTTGCACCGTAACAACTTACATCCCCGTAACCGAGGTCATCGGCGTAGATGATAATGACGTTGGGTTTTGCCGATTGGCTATGTGCGACCAGAGCAATACACGCAAATGTTAAAGACCAGATAAATTTTCTCATAAAAAGGTTGGGATAACTAGGTTTAGGAGGAGGCAAAAATAGGCCAGCTTACTGCATTATTTCGCCCCGTCCGTTGTTTTTTAGAAAAAAATAAAAAAACTGGTTTTCTACTACTTTCAACCTAATAACCCTTCTGTAATCTCCTTCAAGATACAGCCCAGAACGATAGGCAGGAACGGGCGTAAAGTGTCCTTTTCCGTTACCCAATAAAAGTATCCCAGAAGACGCATCTTGCCGCCCCGAATCAATGTCGCTTCCGTACTCATTTCCGCAAAGCAGCACATCGGCGCGTTTGTCGGCATTGAAGTCTCCCACCAATAGGCTTTGAACTGTCGAAAACTGCGCTTCAACGGGCAGAGGAGTGAGGCGAAACGTCAGGTTTCCATTGTTTTGGAGGTAAGAACTGGAAAAAGTATGGGTGAGTCGTACTTCAGTAGCATTGGTTTCTTTGGTGCCAATTACTTGCTCAATGCTTGCATTGGAATAGGTGGCGTACCGAGTCATTTTCTTTTTAATCAAGGGAAGTTGGTTTGCCAGCTCATCCAAGCTGTGTTTAGGATACGCGCGCCCATCTTTAAAATAGTAACACGGAATGGCATCCAAACGCCCATTTTGGTCATAATCTCCCGCGTACAAACGCGCAGGCTGCGCGGGGGTTGCTTTGAAAAATGAATTTTCCCCTCGATTTCCGACCACAAAGTCAACGTCGCCATCTTGGTCAAAATCAGCTCCTTCGATGCAATTCCACCAACCATTCGATTGAGTCAACTGCGCTTTGGAAGTAATATCTAGAAATTGACGCGACGAATTTTTGAGCATGGTAATGGGCATCCATTCGCCTACAACCACTAAATCAGGAAAACGGTCGTTGTCTATATCCGTCCAAAGCGCATCGTTGACAATGCCTAACTTACCACCATTGGGCAGCAAATGAGAAGCGTCTCGAAAACGCCCTTGGTCATTGAGAAGTAGCAAACTTTTTTCACACAATGGATACGAATGAGGCGTAACTCCCCCGCCAATGAAGAGGTCTTGATCGCCGTCTAAATCCAAATCTTGTGCCTTCACACAAGTAGCATTGGAAGCAAACGGCTGTGGAACGAGCACGAACTGTCCTTTTCCATCGTTGAGATAAAGGCGGTGGCGGTAAAGTGGCGAAGAATGTTCGTGTTGGTAGCCCCCACTGTTGACCCATAAATCCAGGTCTTTATCGCCATCAGCGTCAAAAAAGAGTGCTCCCGCGTCTTCATATTCCGCATCTTTTTCAAACGCAGGCTGTACCGATTTTTTAAAACCACCCTTTTGTTGTTGCAGAAAAAGCGTGCCCGATTGCCCTGCCGCTCCTCCAATGAAGAGATCTTCCAGCCCATCTTGATTGACATCGGCCTGGGCTGTGTAGGGGCCTTTATTGGAATAAAGATGTTCCAGCAAGGGCTCATCCTTAAAATCGATGTAGTTGTTTTCGAGCTGCGTATAGGTGTCAAGCTGCGTTAAAGATGCTTTCTTAAAAATGAATTTTGGAGAAAAACTGCGAGAGGTGGCGGGTTGAGCATCTTTTTGTGCTAGGACTACCAATTGATCCACGGGCGGTTTTGACATGCGTTGTACGGTTCCATCAGGCCACGTAACGTTCAGTTCTTTGATTGCCTTCGTTGTTCCTAAACCAAAATGAAGGGATGTACTCGTGGAAGACAGAAATCCGCGAGTTGATGCTACCACTTGGGTTTGTTGGCCTGCATCGGTGACTAACGTTACTTGAGCGCCAATCCCCGTTGGATTCAGCGGTGTACCTTGCAATTTTACTTGTAAATAGTGATTTGCGTTGTGCGAACGGCTGTTATTTTGGTATAAAAAAGCCTCACTGTTGTAATTATTTACCACTAAATCTAAGTCTCCGTCGGCATCCAAGTCGGCATAAGCGGCGCCATTGGAAAACGAGGGAAGGTTGATTCCCCACTCCGCTGACTTATTTTCAAAACGCAAATCATGGGTGTTGCGAAATACATAATTGGTTAAGGGCGTACTCGTCATTGATTTCAATAACTCCAACGGGTTGATATTTTTTGCGTTTCCCGCTTTTTGCAGGGCTTCCACCGAACGGTACCGAAAATAGTCCAGATCAGTGACATCACGCGCGTAGCCGTTGGTTACGAAAAGGTCTTTCCAGCCGTCGTTGTCAAAATCGGCAAAAAGCGGCGACCAACTCCAATCGGTATGCGATACCCCCGCCAGTTGGGCTATTTCACTGAATACAGGGAGGCCTTCTGCGTTGAGGCCATTGTTGAGTTGAAGTGTATTGCGTACTACTTGGTGGTGCAGTCCTAGCCCCACGGCTAAGAAATATTTATCGTAAGGGCTGTTGCCTTTGAGTTGCTTTTGGCGGTAATTGTCTTCGGCTACCATATCGAGATTAATTAAGTCCAGCAGACCGTCGTTGTTAAAATCGGCGATGTCGTTTCCCATGGCATTTTTGCTAATGTGCCTAAACATACGGTTGAGTTCGTCCGAAAAACCGCCTTTTTGGTTGTTGATATAGAAGAAATCCTTGTCGCCGTAGTCGTTGGCCACGTAAATATCAGGCCAGCCGTCGCGGTTCATATCGGCCACCGAACAACTCAATCCAAACGTACTTTTAGCAAGCCCTGCTTTTTCTGATACATCAGTAAATGAGCCGTTTCCGTTGTTTCGGTAGAGCTTGCTATGGGTTGCAGGATTAGTTTGGGGAGTCACCAACGTTTTCTTTCCCGACGCATTAGTAGTGGTGTAAAGCGTCAAAGCCGATTCAAAATCGACGCGGTGATTGAGCAAAAACAAATCCAAATCGCCGTCTCGGTCATAGTCAAAAAAATTGGCATGATTGGAATAACCCGTGTCAGCCAATCCGTATTCTTTGGCTCGTTCGGTAAAGGTATTGTCGTGATTGTTGATGAGTAGTAAGTTGGCCCTATTCTCGGGATTCAGGTCTAACGAGCGACACAAATAGATGTCGAGCCAACCATCTTGATTGATGTCAACCATGGTCACTCCCGTCGTAAATCCCCCATAGAAGACGTTGGCTTTCTCCGAAATTTGTTCAAACTTCATGTTTCCTTTATTCAGGAATAGCCTTCCGCCAAAGAGGTTTCCCGTCATAAATACATCTGGTAGCCCGTCATTGTTAATGTCTCCAATCGCTACACCGCCACCGTTGTACAGGTACTCATAGGTGAGAATATTGATTTTTTCGTTCTCGTTCACTTCGTTGATAAAATAGAGCCCGCTTTCTTGGGGAGATAAAAGCGAGAAAAGGGAGGAGGGCGATGAGCGGGTCGTTTCGGACGACTGGCATCCTATTATAAACAGTATCCAACAAACAGGGATAAGGGAGCGTAAAAACATGGAAAAAACTAGATTTAGGACGATTATAAATCAGGTTGATGGTCTAAATCTACATTGCCTCTTGATGGATTAAAAACCTGACGCTTATTCGCAATGGTTTAATAGTCAACATTTTTGGATTTTTGAAGGGTTGTTTTGCAACAGTTGTTCCCAAAAAACAAACAGTTGTGTATTAAATAACGACAGTTATAAAAAAATGGGAGTTTAACGGCCGCTACTAGCGTTAATTTGAAAAATGGATGCCATTACTACGTTGAAAAATTAGTTTGACTTCTTGGTTTTAACATCTTACTTTTATCGTCTGTGGGTTTCTTCCTGAAAAGGTAAAATTCAACATCAACGGTATAAAACTTATGCTTTTTCGGAAAATCACCCTACTCGTTATTTTAAGTGTTTCCCATGCTACTCTATGGGGGCAAACCGTCGAAGAACCCAAGGCGTTACTTCAAAAGTTTTATGCCAACTTCAACCCCAATGCCCGAGGTGAGGCGTTGGTGCAGTTGTGTGATGTATTTAGCGCCATGAATCAGAGCGATTCGGTTCGTAAATACATTCAATGGGGCGTTCCATTGCTACCTACCATCACTGAAGATGAAACAAAAGCGTGGCTAGAACATTACTTGGCCGCCTCCGTTGTACGTACACTTCCTGATAGTTCGCTGAGATTGCAAACGCGTAGTCTTCAGTATTTTACCAAAACGAATGATGCCAAAGGGCTACTGAAAGCCAACCACGCCTTAGGCATTTATCAATCGTATCATGGCAAACCTGCCAAGGAGCGCGCTTATTATTTTGAAGCCCTAAAATACAACGAGTTATACAACAAAACCCGCGAGCCCAAGCGCTATGCGCGGTTTCGGGCCGCGATGTACAATAACATTTCCATCAGCTACGCCGCGGAAAACGATTACGAAAAGTCGCTCGAAGCCATTCACGAAGTGGAAAAAGTAGCGCGTGAAAGCCAATCGGACGAACTCCACTACTTGGCCGCGCAAGGGTACGGCAATATTTACAGTAAAACGAAGCAATTGGACAAATGTGAGTTTTACTACCGAGAAGCGTTAATGTACGCCGAAAAACTCAATCGAACTCCTTACATAGCGGTGTGTTTGAGCAACTTAGGGACGTACTACACGTTAACCAACCAGTACGACGAAGCCCTCAAAATGAACAAACGTGCCCTTGATATTGCCTATCAAATGAAAGATTATTTGGGTGCCTCCAACCGCCTAAATAACCTTGGCAGTATCGAATCGGTGCGGAATAAATACAAAGAAGCGGAGGCATACTTTCTTCAAAGCATTGAATATGCCGATAAGCTTAAAGCAAAAAGGCCACGGCTCAACGCCATGTCGAATCTAGCCCGTATTTATTTACAGTTGGACCGCATTCCTGAGGCACAAAAAACCGCCCAAGAAGCCATTGTCTTGGCCGAAGAACTCAACGACCGAGAGGTACTGAGCAAATTGTACAACACCCTTACCAAAAGCTACGAAAAACAAAACGATTTTGCGAAGGCGCTGGTTTATCAGCGGCAAAAAGCCAAAATGCAAGACAGTATTTTGAACGAAAAGAGCTTATCGAAAATCCACGAACTTCAGGTAAAGTACGAAACTGAGCGTAAAGAATACGAAATCAGAGAATTGAACCGTCAAAATCAAATTCAAACGTTGGAGCTACAAGAGCGCAACCTGTGGTTTGCGCTGTCGGGGGTTATTTTGTTTGGAGTGGTGTTGCTTACAGCTTTTTATGCCCGCCATCAAATTCTCAAGAAACAAAATCAAGTACTAGATATCAATCAAAAACTGTTACGAACCCAAATCAATCCTCACTTTTTCTTCAATGTATTGTCTTCCATTCAGACGTATTTGTTAGAAAAGAAAGAACCCATGCAAGCGGTTTCTTATTTATCGAAATTTGCTAAATTGATGCGTTCCGTGCTGGAAACTAGCCGAGTAGAGTTTATTGCGATTGCGGAAGAAGTATCCATGACGCAAAACTACCTCGAAATTCAAAAAATTAGATTTGGGAATCAGTTTGATTATGAAATAAGGCTAGAAGAGGGCGTGTTGGCGGAAGAGTGGGGCGTTCCTCCCATGCTTGCCCAGCCTTTTTTGGAAAATGCCCTCGAACACGGCATTCGTACGTTGACCCAAAAAGGCAAAATTGAGGTAGTTTTTCAAAAACATGGCGCAGGTATTCGGTTGATTATTAAAGACAATGGCATAGGACGACAGAAAGCGGCAACGCTTATACCAGAGGCCGAAAAGCAGTCGTTGGCCACCCAAATTACGAAAGAACGCATCGCGATTTTGAACAAACAAGTACGGGGCAAAATAGATTTTACCGTAGAAGATATTCTCGAACACGAACAAGTAATGGGCACCCAAGTGCGGTTTCTCTTACCCCTGATTGAAGTATGAACTGTTTTTTGATTGACGACGAAGAAGTACACCGTCGCGGATTGCGGCAATTAATTGAACAGTTTTTCCCAGAAATACAAATTGTAGGGGAAGCAGGCTCCTTGAATGAGGCACAAGAGTGGCTGCGCACGCATGCCGTCGATATTGTTTTTTTGGATGTAATGCTAGGCGACGGAACGGGCCTTGATTTGCTCAAAGCAATGCCTGCTCGCTCTTTTCAAGTGGTGCTGGTATCGGCTCACAACGAATTTGCGGTAGATGCTTTTCGACTATCAGCCTTGGATTATTTACTCAAACCGATTGATGCCGACGACCTCCAAGCGGCCATCCACCGCGCCAAACAACAACTCCAATTTAGTCAAACGCACCTTCAACTTGAAATTTTACGCGAAAACCTAGAAAAACTCACCCACCAAAACCGTAAAATGGTGCTGCGTGATGCCGACACCATTTATGTGGTTACCCTCTCAGACATTGTTTATTGCCGAGCCGAAGGAAGTTACACGGCATTTAAACTCATCGACGACCAAGAAATTTTAGTCTCAAAAAACCTTGGCGAATACGAAAAACTACTTGAAAGCGCGCACTTTATCCGTTCGCACCATTCGTACATTGTGAACCTCAATCAAATTAAAAAATTTGATAAAACAGACGGTGGACAACTCATCATGCTTGGGGGCGCAACAGTTCCCGTTGCTGTTCGCCGAAAAGATGCGCTACTCAATGCGATGAGCCGATTTTTACAATAAAACCCAAACAGTTGTTGGTTTTTTATTAGCACTTACTGGGCAGTAAGAGGCGCTTATACATCTACCCGATTCGACTCAAATCAGGCATCTATTTTCGTAGTTGCCACAGCGTCGTTTGGCACGATTGTTTTCAAAACCTTACTTGCTTCGTCTATGAAAAACTATGTACTGGGGGTGTTCTTTATGCTTCTAGGGCTATTGCAAAGCCATGCCCAATGTCCCAAAGGAACACAAGCGTTTGTTAGTACCAATTTTACTACTCCCGATGGCCTAACCGTGGGAACGCGGGCAGAGTTAGTCAATAGCATGTGGCCAGGGGAATATGTGGAGGTCAACCTCACTGCGGGGAATAGTTACCGATTTGACGGTTGTGAAAACGTGGGAGAGGATACGTACTTGACAATCCGAAACCCGTCCGATGTAGTAGTAGCGTGGAATGACAACACCTGCAATAATAACCCACAAATCAACTATACACCTACTGTATCGGGGAAGTACTCCTTCTCAATCCACAGAAACGGATGTGGTACTACAATCAATCCAGCCCCCCCAATGTTCTATATTCATGCCACGTTGGTATCGGTCGCAGGTGGTGGTGGGGCCACCGTCTCGTCCATTGTGCGTGCATCTGCTAGTCCTTCCAATTCGAGTGTCGTGAATTATACCGTCACTTTTTCAGGAAGTGTCACAGGGGTGTCAGCCAGCAACTTTTCGCTCACCACAACGGGAAGTGTTACAGGGGCGAGTGTAGGAACACCTTCTGGTTCAGGTACCACCTGGACGGTGCCTGTCAATACAGGTACGGGCGACGGTACGATTCGATTGGACATGGTAAATGCAACGGGGGTAAACCCAACGGTCACGGTTCCTTACACTTCAGGAGAGGTTTATACCATTGACAAGTCACCTCCAACGGTAAGTATTGGTGCGCCAAGTTCAACGACCGTCGCTTGTGGTTCAGTTAATTATACCGTTACTTATACGGGAGCCTCCAGCGTTACTTTAGCAGCCTCCAACATCACACTTACTACCACGGGCTCGGCTACTGCCACCGTAGGGGTTTCAGGGGCAGGAACAACAACTCGAACCGTAACTTTGAGTGGAATTACAGGGGCAGGAACAATAGGGTTTAGTATAAACGCGAATACGGCTACCGATGGAGTCGGCAATAGTGCGGCGGCGGCGGGGCCAAGCGGTACTTTTACAGTTTCGCCCCCTACGGCCTCCATTTCAGGAAACAACAGTCCCATTTGTGCCAATAGTACCGCCACCTTTACTTTGAGTGGAACCAGCGGAGCGGTTGTCACTTACAAAATAAATGGAGGCACCAACCAAACCACTACGTTGACGGGTGGAACAGCAACGGTCAGTGTCCCGAGCGTGACGGCGAATCAAACCTTAACATTGGTCTCCGTAAGCGACGGAAGTTGCAGTCAAAACCTGACGGGAACTTCAACGGTAACGGTCAATAGTTTACCCACGGCTTCCATTTCATCAAACAATAGCCCCGTTTGTTCCAATAACACTGCCACCTTTACTTTGAACGGTAGTAGCGGCGCGACTGTTACATACAAAATAAACGGCGGCAGCAATCAAACAGTCGTACTAACGGGCGGAACAGCAACGGTCAGCGTACCAAGCGCGACGGCGAATCAAACCTTGACATTGGTCTCCGTAAGCGACGGAAGTTGCAGCCAAAACCTGACAGGAACTTCAACGGTGACGGTCAACAATTTACTAACCGCTTCCATTTCAGGCAACAATAGTCCCATTTGTGCCAACAGTACGGCCACCTTTACTTTGAGCGGCACCAGCGGCGCGACTGTTACGTACACAATAAACGGTGGCAGCAACCAAACCACCACATTGACAGGAGGAACAGCAACGGTCAGTGTCCCGAGCGCTACAGCGAATCAAACCTTGACGCTGGTCTCCGTAAGCGACGGAAGTTGCAGTCAAAACCTGACGGGAACTTCAACGGTGACGGTCAATAGTTTACCCACGGCTTCCATTACAGCAAACAACAGTCCCATTTGTGCCAACAGCACCGCTACCTTTACCCTGAGCGGCACCAGCGGCGCGACCGTCACGTATACAATAAATGGCGGTAGCAACCAAGCGACCACTTTGACAGGTGGAACGGCAACGGTCAGCGTACCGAGTGCGACGGCGAATCAAACCTTAACTTTGGTTTCCGTAAGCGACGGAAGTTGCAGCCAAAACTTGACGGGAACTTCAACGGTGACGGTCAACAATTTACTAACCGCTTCCATTTCAGGCAACAATAGTCCCATTTGTGCCAACAGTACGGCCACCTTTACTTTGAGCGGCACCAGCGGCGCGACTGTTACGTACACAATAAACGGTGGCAGCAACCAAACCACCACATTGACAGGAGGAACAGCAACGGTCAGTGTCCCGAGCGCTACAGCGAATCAAACCTTGACGCTGGTCTCCGTAAGCGACGGAAGTTGCAGTCAAAACCTGACGGGAACTTCAACGGTGACGGTCAATAGTTTACCCACGGCTTCCATTACAGCAAACAACAGTCCCATTTGTGCCAACAGCACCGCTACCTTTACCCTGAGCGGCACCAGCGGCGCGACCGTCACGTATACAATAAATGGCGGTAGCAACCAAGCGACCACTTTGACAGGTGGAACGGCAACGGTCAGCGTACCGAGTGCGACGGCGAATCAAACCTTAACTTTGGTTTCCGTAAGCGACGGAAGTTGCAGCCAAAACCTCACAGGAACTTCGACGGTGACGGTCAACAATTCCCCAACCGCCTCCATTTCAGGAAACAACAGTCCCATTTGTGCCAATAGTACCGCCACCTTTACCTTAGGCGGCACCAGCGGCGCGACGGTGACTTACACAATAAACGGTGGCAGCAACCAAACGACCACTTTGACAGGTGGAACGGCAACGGTCAGCGTACCGAGTGCGACGGCGAATCAAACTTTGACGTTAGTCTCCGTAAGCGACGGCAGTTGCAGTCAAAACTTGACGGGAACTTCGACGGTGACGGTCAATAATTCCCCAACCGCCTCCATTTCAGGAAACAACAGTCCCGTTTGTTCCAACAGCACCGCCACATTTACCCTGAGCGGCACCAGCGGCGCGACAGTGACTTACACAATAAATGGCGGTAGCAACCAAACCACGACTTTGACAGGCGGAACGGCAACGGTCAGCGTCCCAAGCGCGACGGCGAATCAAACCTTGACATTAGTCTCGGTAAGCGACGGCAGTTGTAGCCAAAACTTGACGGGAACTTCGACGGTGACGGTCAACAATTCCCCAACCGCCTCCATCACAGCAAACAACAGTCCCGTTTGTGCCAATAGTACCGCCACCTTTACTTTGAGCGGTACCAGCGGCGCGACGGTGATTTACACAATAAACGGCGGCAGCAACCAAGCGACCACTTTGACAGGTGGAACGGCAACGGTCAGCGTACCGAGTGCGACGGCGAATCAAACCTTGACATTGGTCTCGGTAACTGATGGAAGTTGTAGCCAAAACCTGACGGGGACTTCGACGGTGACGGTCAACAATTTACCCACGGCCTCCATTTCAGCAAATAACAGTCCCGTTTGTTCCAACAACACTGCCACCTTTACTTTGAGCGGTACCAGCGGCGCGACGGTGACTTACACGATAAACGGTGGCAGCAACCAAACCACGATTTTGACAGGTGGAACGGCAACGGTCAGCGTACCAAGTGCGACGGCGAATCAAACCTTGACGCTGGTCTCAGTAACTGATGGAAGTTGTAGCCAAAACCTCACAGGGACTTTGACGGTGACGGTCAATAGTTTACCCACGGCTTCCATTACAGCAAACAACAGTCCCATTTGTTCCAACAGCCCCGCTACCTTTACTCTGAGCGGCACCAGCGGCGCGACGATGACTTACACAATAAACGGTGGCAGCAACCAAACAACGGTATTAACGGGTGGAACAGCAACGGTCAGTGTCCCGAGCGCGACGGCGAATCAAACCTTGACATTGGTCTCAGTAACTGATGGAAGTTGCAGTCAAAATCTAACGGGAGCTTCCACGGTGACGGTCAACAATTTACCAACCGCCTCTATTTCATCAAACAACAGTCCCGTTTGTGCCAATAGCACGGCTACCTTTACCTTGAGCGGCAGCAGCGGCGCGACGGTCACTTACACAATAAACGGCGGCAGCAATCAAACAGTCGTACTAACGGGCGGAACAGCAACGGTCAGCGTACCAAGCGCGACGGCGAATCAGACCTTAACTTTGGTTTCCGTAAGCGACGGAAGTTGCAGCCAAAACCTGACGGGAACTTCAACGGTGACGGTCAATAGTTTACCTACGGTTTCCATTTCATCAAACAACAGCCCCATTTGTGCCAATAGTACCGCCACATTTACCCTGAGCGGCACCAGCGGCGCGACGGTGACTTACACAATAAACGGTGGCAGTAATCAAACGATTACGTTGACGGGCGGAACAGCAACAGTCAGTGTCCCGAGCGCTACGGTGAATCAAACCTTGACGCTGGTCTCTGTAAGCGATGGGAATGGGTGTTCGCAACCATTGGTGGGAGTGGCGACAATTACTATCCAAACAAAACCCTCCATTGCGTTACAAGTTCAAAGCCAAGTACTAAACGAAGGCAATAACCAGGTATTCTGCGACACAGACGCTAATCCTGTCAATAGTTTACAGTTTAGTATTTCGGGTTCGTGCGTTTCGGTTTCTCCCGTTTGGCGAGTGCAGGTAGGCAGTGGTGCATGGAGTAATTGGACCACCAGTCCACCAATTTCCCAATCCTCCAATAACCAACTCCACCGTTACCAAGCAGCCTGCGACGCCAATTGTCCCGCCACTTATTCGGGAGTAATTGAAGTAACTATCAACTATCGGGCTTCTGTTCCCCAAAATGTATCACTGACAGCTGATGGCGTAGTGGTGTCAGTCGGCGAAACCAAAGAAGTTTGTGCTTTATCAACAACTCCTCTCTCGTTTACAGCGACTTGCGGGGCGGGAGAAATCATTGTTTACTCCGTTGACGGCGGTGAATATACCACTGGAGTACCCATAGGACTGGCAGACAATCAGTACCACAACTACCGTGTGCGCTGTCGTGAGGCCAATGGTATTTCGTCTTGTGTAGAAAGTGAGTCTAGAGTGATGCGGTTAAAATTAGTTCCAATTCCCGCGGCTCCTCAAGTGTCCCTTTTTCCCGAAACCAGTTGCAACCCAACCGCAAGTTTTAGCGGCCAATCATCTTGCAGTTCCCTAAAAACGGTTTGGTACAATGCCACTACCAACGTGGCTTTGCCTAATCTTCCTTCCACTATTCCTGCCGAAACGACTTCTTACTACGCTCGTTGTCAGACGGAAACGGGTTGCGTAAGCGAAAAAAGCCAAGTCGTGACTTTTACGCTGCAAACGACTGTTCAAGCGCCCGTCGTGACTGTTTCGCAAGAAATTGTATGTACAGGAACGACCGTTGTTGTCTCAGCCAACTGCCCCGCAGGAAGTCGAACGTACTGGAATACGGGTATCACCGCGACAAGTTTTGAAGTGGCATTTAGCAACGTAACCAAACAGACCTACTGGGCCAAATGCCTTTTTGACGGCGGCTGCCAAAGCCAAGAAAGTAACCGTAAAGAGGTCTATTGGAATGCCTTCGTGGTTACGTTGATTAACATTGGCGAATCAAGGTCGTCGGTAAAAATCAACGACCGAGCAGCGTGGTCTAGCCAATTCATTACGCGCGACGGTGGTCCTACGTTAGAACAAAGCACGCAGCAAAACCCAACGCTCTTTTTTGTGGAAAATCCCAATAAAATAGCTCCTCGTTTCTGGACAATCAATGCCGATGCCTGTGCCTTGGGAACAAACGGCTCGCTGACTTTTGATATGTTGGCAACCCCCGAAATGGGTGTGGTTCGTTCCTTTAATACTCATGAAAACAACGCCCCCTATTTTATGTATGCCAATCGTGAAGGCTGGACGGAGCTATACGCCCAAAATCACCCAGCCTATGGTTTCTACGCCGACAACGGGGCGGGAGGAAATGCCTATGATTCAGGGTTACCGAAAGGTTTATACAAATTGAGTATTCGTTACTGGGACCAAAAAGGCTGGGGCAGTATTTATCCTTCCACCCGCCAAGCGCAAGGGAATGTCTTGGCTTATCAGGAATATTGGTTCCGAATCCAATCGCGAGACGGGGTAGGTGTGGGTGCAGCAAGAGAAGAGGCAAAGGGCAGTGGGCAAGGGGCAAATGGCAAAGAGCAAGGGTCGGACGGTCGCACGGCAACTAATTTGTCACCCTGGAAGGGTCTAAAATCCACCGATAACGGGTCTTTCGCCACCGTTCTGCCCAATCCTGTCACTAACATTCTCCGTTTGAAGGTCCAGGGCAGTAAGGGGCAAGTAGTACAGACTTCGTTGATGGATGCTTCGGGACGTCAGGTGTTAAGCCGAGCATTTACCGCTGATACTGATGCACATACGGAAGAAATCTCAGTGGATAAATTAGCACCTGGCGTGTATTTTTTGAGCGTAAACACAGCGCAATTGGTTCGTACATTGAAAGTTTTAAAAATAGAGTAGGGTTTTTCATACAGGTAGTGCTCAACCGTCACCTTTTGAAGGTGGCGGTTTTTTTGTACACATTTCATCCTCAAAAATCCTAAAACCAGCCCCGTTTTCAACCACTCTTCTACTTACCCATACCCTCTCAACAAAATCTTTTCTACCTTTATCAGCCTTATACGAAGGTTTTTATAACTTTCGTGGTAATACGCGTTCGCATCGAAACAATCATTGAAAACATCAAACCTTTACAACAGTGGCAGACGAACCCCAAAAAAGTAAAATGAGCGGTTGGCTCCGCGATTTAGCAGGAGTTTTTGTGGTACTAGACGACCCAAAAACCGAAGAAAAACCAGCCGCACCTGCGTCCGCACCCGCTCCTTCCGCGCCGCCCAAAAGCACGCCTGTGAGTGCGCCTGTGTTTGTGGCTCCCGCTTCCAACGATTTTGTGGAAGACCTACGAAACCGTTTTCGGAAGATTTTGGAAGAAAAAAATCAGCCTGGTTTCGATTTTTATGAGTTTTCGCAAATGTTATTGCGGACGAGCACCAACCCTAGTGTAGAGCATTTTAAGACGGCCTATGAAGGCGCTAAGCTCCTGAATCCTAATTGTAATCAACAGTTTTTGTTGGAGTCGGCGGCCTTCTATAAAACAGAATTACAAAAAGCGTTTGAAGCGACAATTGCGGCGGGTGAACAAAAGAAAAACGCCCTCACCACTGAAAAAGCCAAAGAACAACAGCAGCTTAATACCGAAGTGAACGGCATTGAGCAACAGTTGGCGGATTTGAAACAGAAAATTGCCAATTTGGAAAAAATACAAACCGAGAAATTAGCGGCGCTCAACGGAATAGATAGTAAGTTTACGGACAAGTTTGCCGAAATTGAACAAAAAATTCAGGCTACCGTGACGGCCAAAGAAGGCGTTGCCAGTGAAATTAGCTTGATTGAAAACGGCATAAAGCAGTATATTTCGTAAAATTTAACCACAACTACTATGAATTTAACTGGTGCAGGCAAAGTCCTTTTGATTTTATTCATCGCGGGGTTATTGGGCGCAGGGTATTATTTCTTGGGCCCCGATCCTAAAAAAGCCATAACAGAACTGACGACCAAATCGCCCGAAGGTGGCCCGTCGGCAAGTACCACAACCGAATCGACGGCCTCGGACGAAGGGTCTTCCTCGGCCAGCAGCGAGTCATCGGCAGAGGCTACTTCGACGGCTGGGGCTTTTTCTTATACCGCTCCTGAGCCCGTGGATGGGAAGCTCAAAGGTGTCGTCGAATTGGGAGCCAGCGGATTTAACTCATTTGTGGTGAACATCGACAAAGACAAAAATTGGAAGCTCGAACACGCTGAGTTTGGTAACAGCATGGTCATCGAAAACATGGCTTCTGATTACGACATCCGCATTGGCCTGAAACGCTACATCGGTAACATGATGGACCACGGTGTGAGTGGCAAAGACATTCACTTTGTGGTGAGTTCGGGTGCATTGAAGGCCGAAGTAACGGGTAAAATTATCAAAGTGTTGAAAGACATGGGGTACATGGTCAACACCGTAACGCCCGACCAAGAAGGTTCGCTGGGCTTGAAGTGTGCCTTGCCTGCTTCATTTAACGACAAAGGCTTCTTTACCGACATTGGTTCAGGAAATACCAAAATCGCCTGGACAGAAGGTGGAGGTATCAAAACCCTTGAAACGTACGGCGCTAAGTACTACGAAAAGGGAGTAGCCGACGACAAGGTATATGAAGAAGTAGGGGCAATGTCGAAGCAAGTGCCAAAAAGCAAGCGAGAAATATGCTTTATCATTGGCGGTGTGCCGTTTGATTTGGCCAAAGAGGTACGAAATGGCAAAGAAAGATATACCGTTTTGAAGGCCGCCGAGGCGTACAAACTCGACAAAGCCAAATCAAAAGCAGGAGGAAATATTTATAAAGCCGTTGCTGATGCCACGGGTTGCAAAACCTTTGTTTTTGACTGGGATGCCAACTTTACCATTGGCTTCTTGTTGGGCTTGAAGTAACTGTTCGTTTTTTCTTTTAAAAGAGGCTGTTTCACCAAACAGCCTCTTTTGTTTTTATTTGTTTATGTTGTTTTGTACTTTTCCACGATTTTAAAAGATTTAAAAGAAATTTATATAACCTATTGTTTATATATTCTATTTTTGCCTTGAGAAACTCGGCTTTCATTTTATGCAGGTATGAATTCTGACCAAAAGGAGACACATTTGACAAGTTGGAATCGACTCAGGGCGGGTGATAACTATGCTTTGGGCGAATTATACGATGGGTATATACAAATCTTGTACAAATTTGGCCGCCGACTTTGCAACGATGAAGAACTACTAACGGACGCCATCCATGATGTATTTGAGGATATTTGGAAATACCGAGCGTCGTTGAGTGAAGTTGAGGCAAACAACATTCAATTTTATTTGTGTAAATCCCTAAAAACCAAACTGCTCAAGTACCTCAATCGGCAGTCGAGACATACGCAACTTTCTGAATTTGAGGAGATAAATGAGGACTACATAGAGCCCGTCGATACATGGTTTGTCAACCAAGAAACCGAATCCCTCCAAAAATATCAGCTCGAAAAACACATTGCTCAACTCCCTAAGCGTCAGCAAGAAGCGCTTCTTCTTCGTTTTTACGATAATTTAAGCTACGACGAAATCGCCGAAATGATGTCGCTCACGCGTCATTCGGTCTATAATCTTATCTACAAAGCCCTCGGCCAACTGCGAGATAATTGGATATTTGTGGCTGTTTTTGGGCTGTTGAAATTTTTTTATAAATTTTTTTAAAAAAGAAAGAGGTAATCTTCGCACTTCGTTTCTCTATGTGGTATAATGCCTCCGAGAGAATGCCTGAACCCTTAACAAAATACGCCTCCTTTGACGCTGTGCAACTCGCAGCCGATGACTTTTTCCAAGATTGGGTACGAAATCCTTCGGGAGAAACTGACCAATTTTGGAACGAATTTCTCCACACCTATCCTGAACGCCAAACGACGATGGAAGAAGCCCGACAGTTGGTACAACGAGTCGAAGTTCGTTTGCCTGACATGCCAGAAGCGAAAGTTCAGGCGCTCAAAACCCGACTTGAGCAAACCATTGGCTTGCCATTGTCGCCGCAAGACGCTCCCGTCGTGCCTTTGCGCCGTTCGTTTGTGAAACGATTGAGCTGGGTAGCCGCCGCTGTGGTATTGCTAGTAGGCGGTGTGGTAGCTGCTTGGTACACGTCGCAACCTACCACAGTCTCGTACGCCACTTCTTACGGAGAAACCCGCAAAGTTGAGTTGCCCGACGGTTCGGTGGTTAATTTGAATGCCAACTCCACCTTGTCGTTTTCGGAAGATTTAGAAGACAAGGCCATTCGGGAAGTGTGGTTGCAAGGGGAAGCGTTTTTCGATGTGAAACATACGCCAACCGATGCGAAGTTTCGGGTACATACCAACGACCTCGTGGTGGAAGTGCTCGGGACGGAGTTCAACGTCTCAGACCGCCGCAAAACGACCCAAGTGGTGCTTCAATCGGGCAAAGTTCAAATCAAAGCTGCCCAACAATCGGCGGTCTTACGACCTGGTGATATGGTGGAGTTTCGGGCCGATACGCGTAGCTTGACGCAGCGTAAAGTGAGAACTGAGCTGTACAGTTCGTGGCAACAAAACATTTGGATTTTGGATGGCGAGGCAATGAGCGATGTCGCCCAGCGCATCGAGGATAACTTCGGGATTGAAGTAAGTTTTGAAAACCCTGCCCTTGCCAACGAAAAAATCTCGGGAACTATTCCTTCGGGCAGTGCCGAAGAAGTACGAGACATTTTGGCCGATCTTCTAAAAGCCGACTGCCAACTATCAGAGAAAAAACTAACGATTAAATAAACCTAACTTTTGAGATAAACCATGTACAAACCATTACTATTATCCTTTTTGGTCTGTGGGATAACAGGTTTTGTTCAAAAAGCAAATGCGCAAGTGTTTGCCGCCAATTACACAACCATTTCTCAGCAAAACAAAAATCAACCCGACCGCAAAGCGTCGATTCCTTTGAAAGAAGCACTACGCGATGCCGAAACGCGTTTTGGGATTCATTTGGTGTATAAAACCGACGAAATTCCGAATCGGTTGATTGCAGCCGACGCCCTCAGTGGCAAACTCGAACAGGTGTTGGAGAACCTCCTCAACCCTGCGGGTTTGACCTACAAAAAAGTGAGAAATACCTACATTATTAAAACCAAAAAAGCAAAAACTTCGGGCAAGGAAATTCTCACACCTAGCGAGCCAAGTCCAGAAGCGTTGCCCAGCACTAGAACGATTTCTAATGATTTCTCAAGTCTTCGGACGGTGCCTTCGCAACTTCAATTTCCAACCTCAGCGACCCGTGCTGTAGTGTTGGAGGATATAAAAATTGCGGGAAAAGTGGCAGAAGAAAACGGTCAAGGTTTGCCTGGCGTAAGTATTTTGCTCAAAGGCACTAACCGTGGTACAACCACCGACGTCAATGGTGGATTTCAACTTGCCGTCCCCGACGAAAAAGCAGTGCTGGTGTTTAGCTACGTGGGCTATTTACCCCAAGAAGTGGTGGTAGGTGGTCGCACGGCCCTCACTATCACGCTGGTCGCCGACACCAAAGCACTCGGTGAAGTGGTCGTTGTCGGTTATGGCGTTCAGAAAAAAACGAGCTTGACCAGTGCCGTTGCCGAGGTAAAAAGTGAACAACTGACGCGCCGCCCCGTGTCGAACGCCAACCAAGCCTTGCAAGGGATTGCGCCTGGGGTGACGATTCTTGACCGTGGTGGTTCGCCTGGCCCCAACTCTCGTGCCACGGTGCGGGTACGTGGTATCACTACGTTGAGTTCAAACGATCCGTTGTTTATTGTAGATGGAGTAGAACAACCTTTTAACACCATCAACCTCGATGATATTGAAAGTATTTCGGTACTAAAAGACGCCTCATCGACGGCGATTTACGGGTCGCGGGCGGCCAACGGGGTTGTACTTGTAACAACCAAACGCGCCAAGTCAGGGAAAGCAGTGGTGGATTACAGCGGTTTTTATGCCGTTCAAAATGCCATTAATAAACCCGAAATGATGGATTTAGAGCCTTACATGCGTTTGCAAAACGTGGCGCTTATCAACTCAGGTGCAGCGGCGAAGTTTAGCGAAGCCCAAATTTCAGAATATGTCAATGCCACTGACCGCCTTAAATTTCCTTTGCCCAACACGTGGTTTAAAACCGTGTTACGGGCAGCGCCGCAGTTTAGCCAAAACGTGTCGGTTAGCGGTGGAAATGAGTTTTTTCGCGGCCGTGTGGGAGTGCGTTACCAAAAACAAGGCGGAATTGCTCCTAATTTTGATAGCGATGTGAAAGAAATTCGCGCCAATACCGATTTTAAAATATCCAATCGGTTGAGCGCAAGCGTGGACATCAACTACCGCAACAACAACTGGCAAACGCCCGTGAGCGAGTTCAACGTATTTAATACCATGTTTCACGGGTCGCTATGGGCTGTTCCAAAATATCCTGATGGTACTTACGGCGTGAGTGCTCAAGGCAATAATCCCTTGATGTACGCCGAAATCGCAGGGCTTTCACGGAACATTCAGGACTATTTGTTTGGAAGTGGAAAAGTAGAATGGGAAATCATTCCGAACCTGAAATTTAGCAGCCAATACGCGATTCGTTATACGGCAGAGCAAAACAAAAACTACACCAATGCTTATACAGTCTTGGATTATTACAATCCGTCGTTGGTCAGAAAAACCATTCCGCGCAGTAGTTTGACCGAAATCCGTAGCGTAACGCGTGAAACAACCCTCAATAATTTATTGGGCTACAGCAATACGTTTGGTCAACACGAAGTAAAAGCATTGGTAGGGTACTCAGAAATTCAGAACAAATACAACACCATCAATGCTTATCGGGAGGATTTTTATAACAACGATGTGCAGTCGATTGGCGCAGGTTCTGACAACAACAAAAACAGCGGTGGCGTAGATTCTCAGTGGGGACTTCGCTCGTTTTTTGGACGGGTAAACTACGCTTTGGCCGACAAGTATTTGTTTGAAGCCAATGCGCGCTACGACGGCTCATCGCGTTTTACGGGTGACAAAGTGTATAGCTTCTTCCCGTCGTTTTCGGCAGGCTGGCGTTTATCAGAGGAGAAGTTCTTTGAGCCACTCCGCGCCGTGGTGGGTGAGTTGAAAGTGCGTGGTTCGTGGGGAAGAACTGGAAACCAAGCAGTAGGCTTGTACAGCTATTTCCAAACCCTTAACTCTTCTACCTATACGTTTGGTGGCTCGGTGGTGCAAGGCTACGTTCAATCGAACTTGGCCAACCCGAACTTGACGTGGGAAACCACCGCCCAAACCGACATCGGATTGGATGCGCAGCTTTGGAACAACCGCTTGAGCTTTACCTTTGATTATTACGACAAATTGACCGACGGTATTTTGCTGAACTTGCCTATTCCAACAACCGTAGGCTTGAATGCCCCACCCCAAAACGCAGGAAAAGTGGGAAACAAAGGAATCGAATTGGGCTTGACATACCGCAACAAAACCAAGAGTGGTTTCTCGTACGAAATAGGTGGAAACTTTGCCCAAAACAACAATAAAGTGATTGATTTGGCCAAAACAGGGCCTTACATCTCAGGCACGGACATTGACCCGCGCTACATCATCAAAGAAGGGTTGCCGTACAATGCCCACTGGGGTTACAAAACCGATGGGTTGTTCCAAACGGCGGACGAAATCAAAGCCTATCCTACGTTGGTGCCTAACATGAAACCTGGTGATGTGAAGTACGTGGACTTGAACAACGACGGAAAAATCAACAGCGATGACATGACGTTTATTGGTCTAACGTTCCCGCGTTACACCTTTGGACTAAACACCAATTTTAGCTACAAAAACTTTACGCTCTTTACCCAGTGGCAAGGTGCAGCGGATGTGGACACGCGCTTGTCGGGGGCATTGGCCGAAATGGGTAACTACGAAGGTTTTACGCACAAAATTTATACCGATAACTACTGGACGCCCGAGCGCCCCAATGCGCGTTTCCCTCGTCCTGTAAAATTGGATTTGCGCAACGTATCCACGTCTGACCGTATGATTATCGACGGGTCGTACTTCCGCATGAAAACCATTCAATTGTCTTACAGCTTGCCAAAAGGCTTGCTGGAGCGTATCAAAGCGGGGCGGGCTACGGTCTATGTGAGCGGCACTAATTTGCTTACGTTCTCGAAGTTGAATGAATGGAACCTCGACCCCGAAGCAGAATCAGGACGCGCGACCTATTATCCTCAAACGTCGCTGACCACGGTTGGTCTTAATGTACAATTTTAACCTTTAAGAAAAGCTTAAAACAATGAAAATCAGATATATTTTCCCTCTTGTCGTAGGCTTAGGTGTATTGTCGGGTTGCGAACAAAACCTGCTCGATACCGTGCCCAACGACCGTATTTCTTCGGATATTTTCTGGAAAACCGAAAGAGACGCGATTCTTGCCTCAAACGGTCTCTATCCTGCTTTGGACGGGGTCAACATCTTTGCCATTGAAGGCGTCACGGATATTTCGCACGTCAACCAAGTATTTCAAGTAGAGTCTAACATTGAAAAAGGCATTCACGATGCGCTCAATTCGCGTCCCCAAAGTGAATGGACGTCGGCTTACCGTGGGATTCGTCTAGCCAACGATTTTTTGGCCAACATTGATAAAGTCCAAACGACCAACACCGCCCTTATTGCCCGCCTCAAAGGAGAAGCACGTACGCTCAGAGCGTATCAATATACCAAGCTCGTGGGGCTTTTTGGAGATGTACCTTTGGTAACGACGACCATCGGTATTGAAGAAGGACGGACGCTCAAGCGGACATCCTCGGCCCAAATTTGGGATTTTGTGCTCAAAGAACTTACCGAAGCGGCCAACGATTTACCCGCAACCCAAGCCGACAAAGGGCGCGTCACCAAGGGGGCGGCCTTGGCCTTGAAAGCACGGGCTGCGCTCTGGGCGGGGCGTTACCAAGAAGCGGCTGATGCGGCCAAAGCGGTGATTGATTCAAAAACGTACGCCTTGTATTCGAGTTATGCCAACCTTTTCTCGTACGCAGCCGAAAACAATTCGGAAGTGATTTTGGACAAACAGTTTATTAAGGATACCTATTCTAACAACGTGTTTGCGAGCATGGGGCCGTATAGCCAACGCACAGCCAACAACACCTACGTGCCTACCAAAGCGCTGGTGGATGCGTACCCAATGGCCAACGGCAAGGACATTACCGACCCTACCAGTGGTTTTGATCCTAAAAATCCGTATGCCAACCGCGACCCGCGTTTGAGAGCCTCGATTTTTGTACAAGGCGACGATTTGCCCGATGGGAAGAAATTTGACCCGCGTCCAACAAGCGGAACGGCCGATGCCATTGGCAATACGTACTTAGCCACTTCGACGGGTTTTGTGTTGAAAAAATACATCAACAAAGAAGACTTAACCACGGGTGGAAACTGCGGAATCAACATCGTTTTGTTGCGGTATGCCGAAGTTTTACTTACCTATGCCGAAGCAAAAATTGAACTTAATCAGATTGATGCCACCGTTTACGACGCCATTAACCAAATTCGTCAGCGTGCCGATGTGAAACTGCCTGCCTTGGCGACGGGGCTATCGCAAGCACAGTTGCGCGACGCCGTCCGTAAAGAGCGCTTGCTTGAGTTGGCGTTTGAAGGACTTCGTTTGTTTGACATTCGCCGCTGGAAAACTGCCGAAAAAGCAATGGTAGGAGATGTGTACGGAATGACGTACGCAGACGGTGCCGATTTGAAAACCATTCAGATTGCGTCATTTACCCGCGTTTTTGACCCTGCCAAACACTACCTCTGGCCTATTCCACAGAAAGAACGCGAACTCAACCCCGAGCTTACCCAAAATTCGGGCTGGTAATTTGACCTGACACATCAGTAGTATCCAACTCCATTTCTATTTTAAAACAAACAAGCAGCGGTAGGACGTCAAGTGCGTTCCTACCGCTGGTTTAATCAACCGAAGCAGAATATGAAACGAATTGTTTTGTTGCTTTTCCTTTGTTGGGGAACAATGGCATTGGCCCAAAAATCGACCTCAAAACCCAACGTCATCTATATCTTTGCCGACGACCTTGGCTACGGTGAAGTAGGTGTGTATGGGCAAAAGAAAATCAAAACCCCCAACCTCGACCGACTGGCGGCGGGCGGAATGCGCTTTACACAGCATTATTCGTCGGCGCCTGTGTGTGCGCCCTCACGTTGCGGATTGATGACAGGCCGCCATACAGGCCATACGTACATTCGCGGAAATTACGAACTTGGTGGTTTTGAGGACGATAAAGAGGGCGGACAAATGCCGTTGAACGAAGGGGCATTTACCATTGGGCATTTGTTCCAAAAATCGGGCTACAAAACGGGCGCGGTTGGAAAATGGGGAATGGGCATGGCCAATACCACAGGAAACCCCAACCAGCAAGGCTTTGACTTCTTCTACGGGTTGCTTTGCCAAAAACAATCGCACAATTTCTATCCTACCCACTTGTGGAAAAATGGGGAAAAAGTGGCGCTAAATAACCCCTACATCAAAGTCCATCGCCCCATGCCTGAGGGGGACGAAAACTACGAATATTACGTAGGGAAAGACTACGCCATCGACAAAATGACGGAAGAGGCAACGGGCTTTATCAATGATAACAAAAGCCGTCCTTTCTTCCTGTATTTGCCTTATACCTTGCCTCACTTGTCGCTGCAAGCCCCTGCGGAGGCGGTCAAAGAGTACATCGGTAAGTTTGACGAAAAACCATACCGTGGACAAACGGGCTATGCCTCTACGCGGTATCCGTACTCGACCTACGCGGCTATGATTTCGTATTTGGACAAGCAAGTAGGGCAGATTTGGGAGTTGGTGAAAAAACTCGGGATAGAAGACAACACCATCATTATGTTTTCGAGCGACAACGGGGCGACGTTTGTGAAGCACGTGGATGCGGCGTTTTTTGAAAGTGCGGGTCCGTTTCGTGGGCTAAAAATGGACGTGTATGAGGGCGGAATCCGAGTACCAATGATTGCGTATTGGAAAGGGAAAATCAAGCCTGGACAAGTCACAGACCACGTTTCGACGCAATACGACGTGCTGGCCACTTGTGCCGATTTGTTGGGAACCAAACCCGCCCTTCCAACCGATGGAGTTTCGTTTTTGCCCACACTTTTGGGAAAATCCACGCAGGTTCAACACCCTTATTTGTATTTTGAATACCCCGAAAATGGCGGGCAGTTGGCAATTCGGAAAGGAGATTGGAAGGGTGTAAAACGAAACGTAAAAGCAAACCGCAACGGCGAATGGGAGATTTATAACTTAAAAGCCGACATTGGCGAACGGAACAACGTGGCTGCCGCTCACCCCGAGTTGGCCAAGGAATTTGACGAAATCGTACAGCGCGAACACCGCCCCGCGCACGTTCATGAATGGGAATTTGTGGATCCAAAATTTGAAGTGAAGAAGTAGTGAATAGTAGTTACGTTCACTTTTGAGTAGTCGCATAATTGTTTGATATACTGTGATTTGTAATTAACGGTTAACAAATAACGATTAACAGATAACAGTGGCTTGCCACTTAAAATTATGAAAAAGCTTTCAACTGTTTTTTTTGCAATGTGTGCCTTGGTCGGCATTTCGGCCTTTACCATTTTTTCAACCGAACAAGCCCCCAAAGCCACTTCTCCCAACATCATTTTGATTTTTATGGATGATTTGGGCTACGGTGATTTGAGCTGCTATGGGGCGCTGCAATACCGTACGCCTCAGCTCGACAAACTGGCGGGAGAAGGGGTGCGCTTTACCAATTTTTTGGCAGCCCAAGCGGTTTGTAGCGCTTCGCGGGCAGCGTTGCTGACGGGCTGTTACCCCAACCGCGTTGGCATTTCGGGGGCGTTGTTTCCCAATGCTAAAGTGGGATTAAACCCCGACGAAACGACGATTGCCGAGTTGTTGAAAGAAAAAGGCTACGCCACGGGCATGTTTGGAAAATGGCATTTGGGCGATAAACCTGAGTTTTTACCAACCAAACAAGGCTTTGATGAATACGTTGGTTTGCCTTACTCCAACGATATGTGGGCGGTGCATTACGATGGAAAACCAATTAACAACGAGTCTGACAACCGCAAAAAGAGTTTTCCATATTTGCCTTTGTTGAGCAACAACGACACGATTCAAGAAATCAAAACCCTCGATGACCAAGCCAAACTGACGGGGATTTATACCGAACGTGCCGTTAATTTTATTAAAAAGAACAAAAAAGCCCCATTTTTTATCTATTTACCTCACTCAATGCCCCACGTACCGATTGCGGCATCAGCCAAGTTTAAGGGGAAAAGTAACCAAGGAACTTACGGCGACGTGCTGCTCGAAATCGACTGGTCGGTGGGAGAAATCATGAAAGCCTTGAAAGAAAATGGGTTGGATAAAAATACAATGGTGATTTTTACGAGCGACAACGGCCCTTGGCTCAACTACGGAAACCACGCAGGCTCATCGGGCGGCTTTCGTGAAGGAAAAGGCAATAGTTTTGAAGGTGGTCAGCGCGTTCCTTGCATCGTTCGCTGGAAAGGTGTCACGCCCGAAGGAGTCGTTTGTAACAAACTTACTTCGACGATTGATTTGCTGCCTACCATCGCCAACATCTGCGGGGCAAAACTCCCTACCAAAAAGATTGATGGGGTGGATATTTTACCGCTGCTCAAAGGCAACATGGACGCCACGCCTCGGAAGTATTTTTACTACTATTACCGTCGCAACAACCTAGAAGCCGTGCGTCGCGATGACTGGAAACTCGTACTGCCGCACGAAGGTCGCACTTACGAAGGGCAACAGCCAGGCAACGACGGTTTCCCAGGAAAAGCCCCCGAAAATCATCCGTTTCCGTTGGCATTGTACGACCTTCGCCGCGACCCGTCGGAGCGCTATGACGTGAAAGAGCTTTATCCTGAGATTGTGACCGAGCTTCAAAAAGTAGCCGACGAAGCCCGCGACGACTTAGGCGATGACCTCACCAAACGCGAAGGTAAGAATGTACGACCTAGCGGCAGGGTGAAGTAATAATTTGTAATAAAGATTCCCCGCAGATTTTCGCAGAATAATGGCTTCATTAAGTCCTTTTTCTGCGAAAATCTGCGCCTGTATTCTTCTGCGTGCATCTGCGGGTAAAACATTGAAATTATTTACTTATCAATGCAACAAAAAGTCGCTCCCCAGCTAGGTGGAACGACTTTTTTGTGTTTTCTTCCGACACTATTTCTGGAATCCTATGCCTCCTATGAACAAAAACGAACGTTATATCGCCATCGCCGTTGGGGTGTTGCTCCTGATTGGGGCCGCTGTCTATTACCAATTTCGCCAAAAGGAAACCGTTAAACAAGCATTTGCCCCCGACTCAACGGTCTATTCCAAACAAGATTATACCACTTTGGTACTCGATAGTACCGTGTTGGCGTCGTTTTTTGCGTCGCGTTCATTGGCCGATAGCCTTCAATCGGATGTGCGCTCGTTTTATCAGCGACGCGGCTATCAGTATGCGTGGTTTAGCGAAAACCGCCTGGCCAACGCCGCCAACAACTTCAATAACTTACGGCAAAGCTACATCAGCGATTTTGCGGATAGTAGCTTGTACAACGCCGAAATCGACCGATTGGTGAACGAGGCCGAAACCCAAGGAACGAAGTTTTTGGCCAATAAGGTAGAAGTACAAACCCTCGAATTGCTGCTGACTACGGCGTTTTTTCAGTATGCTGATAAAGCATACGCGGGTACGGTCAAAGATTTGTTGGATTTGGAGTGGTTTATTCCCCGCAAAAAGAAAAATTTTCAAGCCTTGTTAGACACGCTCGTCCTCGCCAAAGGCCAACCGATTCGTGAGCCTGTCAATCGTTATTATACGTTGTTGAAAGAAAAACTGCGTCAGTACCGACTCCTTCAGCAACAGGGTGGGTGGCCTAAATTGGAATTTGAAGGGAAAGCGCCCAAAAAAGGCGACGAAGATTCGACGGTTTTGGTGCTGAAACAAAACCTACACCGCTGGGGCGACTTAAAAACGCTGGATTCGACGAGCATATTTGATGACTCGGTGGCCGTGGCCTTAAAACGCTTTCAGCACCGAATGGGGCTTTCGGAAACGGGTAAATTGGACGAAAAGACGTTGGTGGAAATGAACCGACCCGTGGAAGAACGCATCCGTCAAATGATGCTCAACATGGAACGCCTACGGTGGGTACCAGATGAACTCGAACCGAATATGCTGCTGGTCAATATTCCAGAGTATCGCTTACATGTGTTTGAAAACGGCGTTCAGTCTTGGATGAGCAAAGTCGTGGTGGGAAAGGAAGCGACTAAGACAAGTATTTTTAAAGGAAATCTCTCGTACGTGGTGCTAAATCCGTATTGGGTGGTGACCAACAACATCATCAACAACGAAATTTTGCCCAAACTCAAACGCAACCCAGGGTATTTGGAACGAAACAGCATGGAAGTGGTGTCGGGCAACAAAGTGATAAATCCGTACTCTGTCAAGTGGAGTTCTTATACTAAAAACGTTCCATATACTATTCGACAAAAGCCTGGCAAGGGAAATTCGTTGGGAAAAGTCAAGTTTTTATTTCCCAATAGTTACAGCATTTATTTGCACGATACACCCTCCAAAAGCCTCTTTGGCGAGACCGCACGCGCCTTTAGCCACGGCTGTATCAGGGTGTCTGAACCCGAAAAATTGGCACTGCACGTGTTAAAAAGTCTCCCAGAATGGAACGAAGAGAAGCTAAATGCCGTTTGGAAAACACAAAACGAGAAATGGATAACCGTTCGTCCTTCGCTTCCAGTGTATATTGTCTATTTTACAACCTGGGTGGATAATACGGGTCAGCTCAACTTCCGCCGTGACTTATACGGGCTGGATAGTGCGTTGGCAAAAGAAGTTTTTGGAGAACAATAACAAGCACAAATGTCGGAAATTTCATGCGGCGTTGATTTCGGAACGTCAAACTCTACCATTGCATTTTACCGAGATAACCAACTTACGTTGGTGCCCGTCGAAGGGACAAACACCACCATTCCTAGCGCGATTTTCTTTGAACGCATCGACAACACGCCCCATTACGGACGCGACGCGGTGCAGCTGTTTTTGGGACGGAACAAAGGCCGTTTTATGCGCAGTTTGAAGCGGATATTGGGAACAACGATTATGAAACAAGGAACGCTCGTCAACGGCAGTCCGATGTATTTTAGTCGAATCATTGGTCAGTTTGTCAAAAACCTCAAAGACAAAGCCGAACTGGAAGCGGGCCAAGAAATCGACAGTGTGGTGATGGGGCGGCCTGTTCATTTTATTGATAACGACCCCGTAGGCGACAAAAATGCCCAAGAAGAGCTGCGGAAAATTGCGCAGCAAGTAGGCTTCAAACACATTGAGTTTCAGTTTGAACCCATTGCCGCCGCTTTTGCCCACGAAAAAAACGTATCGGGCGAAAAACTGGCGTTGGTGGTGGACATCGGCGGGGGTACGTCCGATTTTACGGTGATTCGCCTTTCCCAGCATTTTTTGAATAGAACCAACCGCGCCAACGATATTTTGGCCAACACAGGGGTGCGGATTGGCGGAAATGATTTTGACAAAGACTTGAGTTTGATTTCGTTTATGCCCGAGTTGGGTTTTCGTAGTACGTACGGCGACAAACACTTGCCCGTACCGCTCAAGTATTATTACGACTTGGCCGAATGGAGTAAAGTCAACTCGCTTTATACGCCCAAAAACCGAATGCAGATTTACCAGTATTTGGGCCAATCGCACGACCCTGAGCGACTTTCACGCTTGTTGAATGTCATCGACCAAGAAAGCGGGCACGTGTTGTTAGGAGCTGTGGAAGAGGCAAAAATCGCTTTGACTTACCACGATGTCAATTGCTCATCACTTGATTTTTTGGCGGAAGGGTGTACCGTTGAGACGTCCAAAGCGGTCTTTGAAGAATCCATTGCCGCAGAAATTGAGCAAGTGACCGTAGCCGCAACGGCCTGTGTACAAGAAGCAGGTGTTCGCCTACAAGACATTGAATTGATTATTTTGACGGGAGGTTCTACCGAGATACCCGCAGTTCAACTTGCCTTTAGAGAATTGTTTTCCCATGCCGAAGTATCGGATACCAACAAACTGGACAGTGTGGGCGTGGGATTGGCTTATGATAGCCAACGTAAATTTCAAATGGGGTAAATGGGGTGGTTGGGGTGTGTTGGGGTTTCTCAAAACCCCAACCACGCTATTTTATTTTAAGTCATTGGCCAAACGAAGCAATTCGATTTCGGCTGCTTTGGCGGCAAAACTGTAATTGACAAACGCGTACCCGATGCTTTCAAAACTCTGTTGGGCTTGGCGTACCTCCACGATGGTCGCTTGGCGAAGCTGATAACGTTGGAGTGTCAAATCAAGTAGTTTTTTTGAAAGCTCTACGTTCTTCTTTTGCTCTTCCAACTGCTGCAAATTCATCGTATAAGTTTGGTATGCTTTCACGACGTTGTTGCTCAATGTCCGTTGGAGAATCTCTTTGCGTAAGCCCGCATTTTTGGTATTGATGGCGGCGATTTGTTCTTGGCGTTTGAAGATACCTCCGTTGTAAATAGGAATCGTTAAGCCTACGCCCAAAAACGGCCCACTACTTTGGTTGAGAAGTAGCTGCCCAGCGGTTTGTTGGTTACGGTTGTAGTTGAAACCCATGTTTGCCCGCAGGGTGGGGTAGCGTTGTGCTTGAACTTCTTTGGCTGCCCATTCCGCAATTTTGATTTGGTTGTCGGCTGCCATCACGTCGGCATTGCGGTTAGCATTGCGCAAAATATTGTCCATTTGAAGGCTTTTATCAACCATAATCGTGTCTTGGATGGCGATAAGCGTGTCAGGACGCAGGTTTAACAAAAGCAATAAATCGGTTTTGGCTTGGGTCACAATCAGTTGTTGCGACTGCTTGGTTTGAAGCAAAGCGTTCAAATCAAGCTGAGATTGAAACAAGTCGGCGTTGTTGGCCAATCCTACGTTTTGTTGCACTTTTACCAACTCCAGACGGCGCTCTGCCACATCAATCGACTGGTCGATGGTGCGGATATACGCTTGCTGACGAATGACGTCATAATAGCCCGCCATTACGCCCGCAATCGTGTTTTGAACTTGGGCGTTGAGCAACTGCTTGCTTTGGATTTCGAGTTGCTCAAGGCGTTTTTTAGTCGATTTAACGCGGTTGCCATTGTAAAGCAAAATACTCCCAGTAACGTTGGAGTTCAGCTGATTGGCCGCCGCGCCGTTTCGCTTAATTTCCACCCCCGTGTTAAGCTTCTGATTGACGTTGGTGTATTGCTCGTTGTCGTTGATGGTGGCCGTTACTGTAGGTAAAGCACCAGCGATACTTTTGTCGTTGTTGATATGGGCTACCTGAATGTTGTTTTTCAACACCTCAATGTCGAGGTTATTTTTGAGGGCAATGCCGATGGCATCGTTCAGGGTCAAGTTTTGAGAAAAGGCGATTTGACCAGAAATGGACAAACCTAATACGATCAAAAATTTCCTCATTGTGATGAGATTACGTGCCAAAGCACAGTTAATCATTATTGGTTAATTGTAGATAAAATGGTGGAAGTTAGGCGTTGCTAACTTCCACAGTCTTTTCTTCTACGTTATCGGCGTTTTTGTGTTTTCCCGAAACAAACGTATATACCGCTGGAACGACAAACAAGGTAAGAACAAGGGAGAACATGATGCCACACACAACCACAATTCCGAGCGGAATACGGCTGGTACTGGCAGCTCCCAAGCTCAACGCAATCGGCAAGGCTCCTAACGACGTAGCAAGGCTGGTCATCAAGATTGGACGCAAACGTTGCGTTGAAGCGTCGATAACGGCTTCTACTTTCTTGAGGCCATGTTCGCGTCGTTGGTTGGCAAATTCCACAATCAAGATTCCGTTTTTGGTTACTAGACCAATCAACATAATCATTCCGATTTGGGAGAAGATATTGAGGGTTTGGTCAAAAGCCCACAAGCTTAACAACGCCCCTGCCAATGCCAATGGTACCGTAATCATGATGGTGAATGGGTCGATAAAGCTCTCAAACTGAGCCGCCAATACCAGATAAATCAACACCAGGGCCAACATAAAGGCAAAAAGGATGTTAGACGAACTTTCCGAGAAGTCACGCGAGGGGCCTGACAATGCCGTTTGGTAGCTTTCGTCGAGGAGTTTATTGGCAATACTTTCCATGGCTTTGATACCGTCGCCGATGGTGTAGCCTTCCGCCAACGACGCCGAAATAGTAGCCGCCTTGTAACGATTATAGTGGTAAATCGTGGTAGGAGTCGTACTTTCTTCCCAACGGATAACAGAACTCAACGGAATGTTTTCGCCGCGCGAGTTGCGTACGTACAAGCGACCGATGTCTTCGGGCTTGTTACGGTCGGTGCGCTCTACTTGGGCAATGACTGAGTACTGATAACCATTTTGAATGAAATAAGCCAAGCGACCCCCACTAAACGCCGCCTGAATGGTGGCTACTACGTCTTGAGTGGTGAGCCCTAAGTCTCTGATTTTCATTCGGTCAACGGAAAGTTTCAACTCAGGACGGTTAAACTTCAAGTTGACATCGACGTTGGCAAAAGTCTTGTCCGAACGAGCTGCTTCCAAAAATTTTGGGATAATAGCGCGGAGCTTATCAAGGTCTTGGTTTTGAAGAATAAACTGTACTGGCAAACTACCACGCGAGCCAAACCCTACCGAAATCGTTTGTTCTTGAACGGCAAACACCCGTGCTTGGTTAAAGCGACCGAGCTTTTTCTGCAAATCGTTCACAATATCGCTTTGGCTACGGGTACGCTCGGTGGGTTCTACCAAGGCCAAACGAGGTGCTGCGCTGTTGGTAGCACCACCTCCTCCAGGACCTCCGCCTGGCGTACGAACAAAGATAAAGTCGCGTTCAGGAATCGAATCGTATAAAAATTTACCTAAATCATCGGCGATTTTGGACATGGCGCTGTAACTTGTTCCTTCGGGAGCAGTCACGTTAAAACGAATACTACTGCGGTCTTCCAACGGTGCAAGTTCGCTTTTCAACGTACCCATGCAATACCAAATAATCCCTCCACAGGCCAATACAATGACCCACGCGATCCAGCGAACTTTCAAAAATCCCGTAAGCATGGCTTTGTAGCCGTCTTCCATCCCACGGAAGAAAGGTTCGGTTTTTTGATAAAACCAACCATGACCTGCGTTTTTGCGTGAAAGATAGACGTTCAATACAGGCGTGATGGTGAGCGATACAAAGGCGGAGACGAGTACGGCGGCGGCCAATGTTACCCCAAACTCGCGGAAAAGACTACCAATAAACCCTTCCAAGAAAATAACGGGTAAGAATACAATCGCCAGGGTAATAGAGGTTGAAATAACGGCAAAGAAGATTTCTTTACTTCCTTCAATGGCTGCTTTCCGAATCGGCAAACCTTGTTCGAGTTTCTTAAAGATGTTTTCGGTGACTACAATACCGTCATCGACCACCAGACCCGTGGCAAGTACAATCGCCAACATGGTAAGGATATTGACTGAGAAGCCCGCTAGGTACATAATGAAAAACGTAGCCACGAGCGAAATCGGAATGTCAATCAATGGACGAATCGCAATGAGCCAATCGCGGAAGAAAAGGAAGATAACGATAACCACCAAGATAAACGAAATGATGAGCGTTTCTTCTACTTCGGCGAGTGAATTACGAATGTTTTTGGTGTTGTCACTTAATACTTTGATTTGGACGTCGCTTCGGCTGCTTTTCTGAATCTGCGCAACGCGTTTGTAAATTTCGTCCGCAATTTTGATGTTATTGGCACCAGGTTGGGGGATGATGGCCAAGCCCACCGCGTGTAAGCCGTTGTATTTCCAGCTTTGTTCGAGCTGCTCTGGGCCTAATTCTACTTTGGCGACATCGCTCAAGCGCACGATTCCCGTCGCATCTTCACGAATGATAAGGTCTTGGAATTGCTTCTCGGTGGTCATACGACCCAATACTCGGATGGTTAAATCCGTGTTGTTACCGTAGATTTTTCCAGGAGGTAGCTCAATGTTTTCGTTGTTCAGTGCCGAACGAATGTCGGAGAAGGCAACGTTGTAAGCGTTCATTTTGTCGGGATTAAGCCAAATACGCATGGCGTAGCTTTTTTGCCCAAAAATGTTGATAGCACTTACCTCGTCAACGGTTTGAAGCTGTTGTTGGAGGACGTTTTCGGCGTAGTCGCTCAATTCGAGCAAACTTTTACTTTCACTCTGAATGGCCAAAATCATAATAAAGTCGCCGTTGGCATCGGCTTTCGATACCACTGGCGGCGCGTTGATGTCTTGCGGAAGACTACGCAAGGCTTGGCTCACCTTGTCGCGCACGTCGCTGGCGGCTGCTTCGAGGTCAACGCCGAGGTTGAACTCTACGCTGATTTGGCTGCTTCCTTGCGAGCTAGAAGAAGTAATGGTGCGGATACCTTGAATCCCGTTGATTTGTTTTTCAAGAGGTTCGGTGATTTGGCTCTCAATGATGTCGGGGTTAGCACCTGTATATGAAGTGCTCACCGAAATCTGCGGAGGGTCAATGGCGGGATAATCCCTCACCGCCAAAAACGAAAGCCCCACGACTCCAAAAATAATGATTGCCAAGTTCATCACTGTGGCAAGCACGGGGCGGTTTATGGATAATTCTGAAATGTTCATTTCTTTTCTTTTCTTACTTTGAGAACGGCGTCAGGTTTGGCAAACAATACCCCTGTTACAACGACAGAGTCGCCCACGTTAAGACCTTGGGTAATTTCTACACTGTTGGAACTACGGATTCCTGTTTGTACATTGACAAACGCAGCTTTTCCGTTTCTGACCAAAATAACTTGGTTGTTGCGGTCGTCAGGAATGATGGCATTGGTCGGAATCATGATGGCTTTTTTGTTGTTACCATTGCCAATAATTACCTTGGCAAAAGCCCCAGGATTGGCGCGAGAATCGTCCATGAGTGCGCGCACAACCAAGCTACGGGTGAGTCGGTTGGCTTGCGGCTCAAGGGCGATCACGGTGGCTCGGCTCAAAACCGAATCACGCCCGTCCACGCGTACCTTTACTGTCGAACCAATCCGAACCAATTCGCTGTATTCTTCGGGAAGGGTAAAATCAATTTTCTTTTTGCCCAACTGCTGAATCGTCGCAATGATGGACGTAGGGGTTACGTACGAACCTGGGCTGATTTGACGAAGACCAATCGTTCCTGTAAATGGCGCACGAAGTACCGTCTTGTCAATCAACGTTTGGGTATAAGCCATGTCCGCCTTGAGGGTGTTGACAGTATTTAAAGCGGCGTCATAGTCGCTTTGGTTAATGCCGTTTACGTCAAGAAGTTTTTTGAAACGTTCTTCGGTGCGCACGGCGTTGTCCAATTGCACTTTGGTTCGTTGCATTTGGGCTTCGAGGTCGGCGCTGTTGATGCGGGCTAAAATCGCTCCTTGTGTGACCGTTTTTCCTTCGGGAACATTGAGATAAGTCAAGCGACCGCTTACTTCGGGGCGTAGCTCGGTCGATTCGCTCGGAATAATCGTTCCGTTGACTTCAACTACATTCGTGAGGGGCTGAGGAGCAGCTACCATGACATCGACAAGGGTAGGTTTGTCTTTTTTCTCTTCGCGACCGCCACCTCCTTCTTTTCCCTTTTTTTCTTTACAAGCCGACAGCGACAAACAAACCAATACTGTCGATAAACTTATGTAAAAAGAATACGTGGGTTTGGAATAATTCATTCAAAATAAGATTTAGAGAGCTCTGTAGTTCGTTTAGTGAGGTATTAACAAGTAAACAAATGTAAGTGTTATGCAAAAATGGTGTTTAGGTATCGTACCGAAAGCCCCTAAAAATGAGAGCAAACGGCTTTTTGACGCTACAACCCCTTTTGTAAGTTTATTACGACAAAAAAGGGCTTTCGTCCTACTGTAAAAGTGGATTGAAGCCCTTAATTTACCCAGTAAAATGTACAAATCACCCCTATCGCTCGACGGAATGATTGATTTTGTCGATATTTCTAAAATTCCATCAGGCGCTTTACGTTTTCTTGATAGGTACTGCCTGACTCGATTTTGGTTTGTTTTTGGTCAAGCATCACAATCATGTATTTGCCCGTAAAATACCGCTCCATCTCCCTGATTTTGGTGCTGTTGACAATCGTTGAGCGGCTTACTCTTACAAAATTTGACGGTAGTTTTTCTTCTAAACTCGTAATCGTATAATTCATCAAATACTGTTTATTATCGATGGTATTGAGCAGTACGTACTTGTCTTCGGCCTGAAAAAAACTAATGTCCGATAGCGGGACAAACAAGATTTTGTCGCCGCTTTTGACCGAAATAGAGTGCATTTCTTTCTTCGGCACCATGCTTCCGATGAGTTGCCTGAGGCTTTCTTGGCTGAGTGTTGGTTCTTGTTCGGGACGCAGGTTTCGGAGTTTGTCCATCGTTTTGGCCAAACGCTCTTTTTCAACGGGCTTGAGCAAATAATCAATGGAGTTTTCTTCAAAGGCTTTGATGGCGTACTGGTCGTAGGCCGTCACAAAAACGACCATAGGCATATACGACAGCCGTGATAGCATCTCAAAACCTGTCATTTGGGGCATTTCGATGTCCAAAAAAAGTAAATTGGGGCGTAGCGTTTCAATTTTTTGAATGCCTTCGAGGCCGTTGAGGGCTTCGTCAACCACCTCAATGAGGTCGTCAAACTGCGCCAATAAACGTTTGAGGCGCCCTAAGGCAATGGGCTCGTCGTCGATAAGAAGGGTAGTAAACATAGCTAAAAGTCGTTAGAGGCGATGGTTTATTTCCAGTCTGTCCACTCGTGGTCACGCGGGAGGCTGATGATGACCGCTTTGTGGTCGCTGTTTTGAATTTGTAACGTGGCCTTGTCGCCATATACCAATTGAAGTTTTTCCCGAATACTTCGTAACCCGTATCCGCTGGCTATTTCTTCTTTGAAGGCAGGGCCATTGTCGTGAATCGTAAACAGAATATGGCTGGAGGTGCGTTCGATGCAAATTTCGATAATTCCGTGGTCAAGCAACTGCGAAATACCGTGTTTGATGGCATTTTCGACCAGCGGTTGCAGCAAAAAACGCGGAATTTTTACGTCCAACAACGACGGTTGTACTTCGACTTTAAACTGAAGCCGATTCCCAAACCGCATTTGTTCAATCGCCAAATACGATTTTACTACATCCAATTCCTCAGAAATACTATGGCTATACGCCTCAGTGCGCCCTGTGGTATAACGAAACAACTTCGACAATTGAATCGTCATTTCTTCGGCTTTGTCGGGGTCTAGGTGGACAAGCCCCGCGATGCTGTTGAGTGAATTGTATAGAAAATGCGGGTTGATACGCGCTTCGAGGGCGTTGAGTTGGGCCTTGGTTTTTAATTTTTCGAGATTGAGCAATTGGTATTCCTGTTCCGAAATTTTGCGCGTAATCTGCCGCGTACGTTGCCAATAATACAAATAAGCACAACTCACAATTTGGGGTAAAATCAAGTAAAAAATAGTGGTTGACTTCACGTTGCTGGGCCAAGATGCAACGGGGATTTTGCTCCAATAAAAAATGCCAATGACGGTTTGGAACGAAAGAACAAATAGAAAGGTAAGTCCAATGACCGTGAGGTACTTGGCCCAAGGGAAATGCACTTTGGAATCGAGGAAATGAATGAAAATTTGCAGCGCTAACCAGGCTCCGAGGCTATTGGCGATATTGGAAAAAAAGATGCCCGTGGATAAAATGTTGTGGGAACGAAAAAACTCCAAAGAGAAATAAACGACCCCACTCAGTCCATATCCCAAAAACAAACAGAACAAAAACGCAATCAGCATTCCTTCAAGCGAAAAGGGCGAAGGCGTTCGCTCGTGGTTGTTGGACACTGCGGGAGGAGGCGCTGACGGAGTGGGTGATGGTGGTGTGGGCGTATTTGGTTCCGTAAACGGGTGACGCGGATAATCAGTAGGAACATACGAATAAGGCGCAGGAGCAGGCGTTCCTGACTGATACTGCGACAGCGTAACCCGCCCGCCAAAGCTCCGAATGGTAACGTTGGGGCCGCCACCGTTGAGTTTGCCTCGTAAATTGCTTCGGGACGAATAGCCGTTAAAGTCTTGAAAACGAGGATGCCTTACGCGCCCCGCGACCACTTCCAAGTCTAGCCCTTGGTGAAGCGGAAGCGCCACTTTGATGTTTCCGCCTGAGGTGTCAAACCACGAATATTGGTGAATCGACGTTACTTCGGCAGTGATATTTCCCCCACGGGTGCTGGCGCCTATGTTGCCGTTGAGGTGCCTAAGCCGCACGTTTCCTCCCGAGGTGCTACATTCTAAGTCGCCCGTGATATTGGTGGCTTCGATGTTTCCACCCCACGTACTTCCGTTGATTTTGCCTTTGTGGTTATGAATAATCACATTGCCGCCTTTGGTGTCGGCGCGGATAGATCCTTCATTGTCGCTAACAGTAACTTTGCCCCCAAACGTGCTGAGTTCAATATTGCCTTGACAATGAGCTACTTCGATATTACCGCCCATGGTTTTGCCAAGGTAGTTGCCTTCTGAATGAAGCAAGAGCAAATGCCCACCCCAAGTATCAAACTTATGGTTTCCCGAAAGGTGCTGAAGCCGAACGTGCCCACCGTACGTTTTGATAAATGAATGCAACGAGGGAGGTAAAAAGATACGAAACGACGTGCGGTGAAAATGAACCCAATTGTAAGGGTTAAAGTAATTGGGCCGCGCCGTGATTTTCAACGATTCGCCCACGATGGTCATCACCAAAGGGTTGATGTCGGAGGGAAATTCGGTGACGGGTTCTTGGTACAAAAAAAGAGATAACAAGCTGCGTACGGAGGCAAAAACCTCTACCCGAATGGCATTTTCGTCGTGGCCAATCAATTCTACGTTGCCCGATAATGTTTCCAATTGAAGGTATTTTAACCCTTCGGCGGGGTAAGTCACCACTTTAGAAGGTGCCCCCAATTGTTGGTCAGGAGTAAGTACGGTGCTCATCGTTGTTCAGGTTTACGTACTAAAAAGATGGCTACCAATACCATAAAAACCACCGTAAAAGGCGTAATGCTGAGGTTTCCTAAAAACTGAATAACTCCCCAAGCGGTGGTTTTTGGAGCAATAAACTGATGCGATTTGAGCCAGTTGAAGAAGAACAGGTGCGTAAAAAGTTGGATGCTCAAATTGGTAACGGTGCCAATAATCATGATGACGATGAAGTTGACCGAAAATGCAATTTTGTTCCAAAAAACGTTCAGTTTGAGTTGTTTCCAAAGAAGCCCTCCTTCAGTAGTTATGCGTTTTGGGAAAAGAACAATTTGTTTAACCCCCGCTTGCCAAGAGCCTTGCCCCAAAACAAGGACAATCAATCCGAGGCGAGCGACGACGACAAGGACATCAATGAGGGCAAAAAGCCAAGGAGAAATAACCCCAAAGCCGCCTCCTTGGGCCAATCGCCCAAAAGCCGCGATGAGGTTGAGAACACCTACTTTTATCCAATGTTGGTTGATAAACCGTTGCGTTTCTGAAATGAGTTCGGCGAAGCCGAGGTGAATGGCTCTGAGTTCCATGGCGGAAGTTTGGGGGCTGTTGGGTGATGAAACAATCATACGAGGTAAAAATAGCTGTTTTGATAACGGATACAAAGCTATTTTGCCCGTGTGGATTCTACAGGGCAATTCTGACAAACCCCTCAAAAATGGGAGTAAAGAGGGTGAAAAGAAGAGTAAAAGAAACTAGAAGTGAAGAGTGTATTTGGAGGAGTATTACGATAACTCTGATAAAATTTGTATCTAATACAATACGTAACCTATTGGTTTTTATCGTTTAACCAATCTTGCATTGTTTGAGCAGTGTATCCTTTTTCTTCCCAAAGGCGAGACGTACGCTGACGTATGCGTTTAGCAAAAAAAGCAACTAGCACCTTTTTGAGTTCCGTCAATTCTTCTTCGGAAAGTTCATAGGCAAACGTCCTCAGAAGTTCAATTTGTACGTTGGTGAGTTTAGCTGTCATGACTATGAATGATTGTAAGGTACAAATATAATAAAATAACAAGGGAAGTGCCTAACTTGGGTGTCATACCACATAATAGAGTAATAACAGTACTGTTGCTTCTTTTATAAACAATTTACAGCCTTTTAAAAAACAGATGAATTCTACCCTCACTTCGCGTGTCCCGCTTATCGACGGGCTTCGGGGCTTTGCCCTTTTAGGTATCATTTTAGCACACTACATCGGATGGCACGGCGGCTGGTCGTTGCCCCAGGAAGTGAGCAAACCGTATCAATCGGACGTGCTCTCTCAAATTATCTGGACATTTGACGGAATATTAGTGACGGGGAAGTTCTTCGCCTTTTTCTCGTTTTTGTTTGGAGTAAGTTTTGGACTCATGCTCCTCCGAACCAGCGACCGTAAAGCGGCGTTTTTAGCTCGTTTTGCGTGGCGAATTACCCTGTTAGGTGGCATTGGGCTACTACATCATCTGCATTGGCGTGGCGATATTCTGAGCATTTATGCCATGGTAGGTTTCGGACTTTTGCTTTTTGCCAATGTCTCCGATAAGATTTTGCTGTGGGTTGCTATTGGTTTGATTGTCAATGTTCCTGCACGCCTTCAGGATGCGTACATGACTTTTCAACACATTGACACGGGGGCGATATGGGGAACGATTTTTGATGAACCAGGCAACAAACGTTACCTAAACTTGATTCGAGCGGGGGAGTATTTTCCATTTTTGGAAGATAACTGGGCTGCGTTTCCCAAAAAGATGAAATTCCAAGTCCTCAGCGGACGCCTTTACATCACCTTTGGCTTCTTTTTGTTGGGTTTTTGGTTTGCCCGTAAGCAACTCCTCCAGCAGTTCGAGGAGCACCGTATTTTCTTTCGGAAGTTACTCATTTACACTATTTCGGTGGTAGGTGTATTGCTTCTGATAGGCGTAGTTTTACAACTGAGTGGCATTTTCAACCAAACGATTCCGATGTGGTTATCGGCGTTGTTATCAATGCTCTATGACTTGATGAATGCCTGCATGGTGCTGTTTTACGTGGCAGGGGTCAGTTTTTTACTGTCCAAAAAAAGTTGGAGCAAGGTGCTTTCGTCACTGGCAGCCATCGGTAAAATGGCCCTGACGAGCTACCTTACTCAAACCTTATTGGGCTGGTTTATTTTCTTCGGATTTGGGCTCAATTTGCTGGGGAAGGTATCGCCAGCCGTTGGATATTTGATTGGAATTATGGTGTTTTTAGCCCAAATTGCGTTTAGTCAATGGTGGCTTGAGCGCTTCCGTTATGGCCCCGTCGAATGGCTTTGGCGCTCGTTGACCTACCTACGAATCCAACCTTTTCTGAAATCTCGCTAATGTTTAATTTTTGTACCTCGAAATAAACAACCTTTCCTATGAACAATTCCTTGAAAATCCTGTCGGCAATGGCTGTAGGTGCTTTTTTTGTGAGCTGCAAGTCGGAGTCTGACCAGCCGAAGCGAACGTCGTTTTTTGACGTAACGGGCATGGATTCAACCGCCAAACCCACCGATGACTTTTTTCAATACGCCAACGGTGGCTGGATGAAAAATACCAAAATCCCCGCCGACCAAACGGGATGGGGGTCGTTTTATACCTTGTACGAAGATAATTTAGCCAAGCTCCATACTATTTTGGAAGAAACGGCCAAAGGTTCGCATACGAAAGGGAGTTTGGAACAAAAAATCGGTGACTTGTATAAATCGGGCATGGATACCGTCACGATTGAGAAGAAAGGCTACGAACCTATCAAAGCCGATTTGGCCAAAGTCGATGGATTGAAAAGCAAACAAGACGTCATCAACTACGCAGCCAGCCTTCCGTCCGACCCAGGCAGTGTGTGGTTTAGTCTGTATGTGGGCAGCGACGAGAAAAACCCAGGCTACAATGCGTTGCAGTTTGCCCAAACGGGCTTGACGCTCCCTGAAAAAGATTACTATTTTCGCACGGATGCCGAAACGAAAAAAGTACGCGATGCTTTCAAAAAATACGTGACGACGCTTTTTACCTTGAGCGGAACCGATGCGGCCACGGCGCAGAAAAAAGCCGAAGGTATTCTCCAACTCGAAACCGAAATTGCTAAGTCGCACCGTAGCCCTGTGGAATTGCGGAATCCTGAAAAAAACTACAACAAGTTTGCTACCAAAGACCTTGCAAAGTTGACGCCTGGCATTGATTGGGTAAAATTGGTGCAAAAAATGGGCGTAAAAACCGATACGGTCATCATTGGTCAGCCCGACTATTACCGTGGCCTTGATCAGTTATTGAGCAAACAGCCTATCGACGTCATCAAAGACAAAATTCGCTTTTACATTTTGACAGGTGCAGCTTCTTCGTTGAGCAAAGGCTTTCGGGATGCGCAGTTTGAGTTTTACGGAAAAACCCTTAACGGTCAGCAAGTGCAAGAAGCTCGTTGGAAACAAATTACCAACGCCGTTGATGGCGGCTTGGGTGATTTGTTGGGACAATTGTTCGTAAAAAAACACTTCCCGCCTGCGGCCAAAACGCGCATGGATGAGCTGGTAAACAACCTCCAAGTGGTGTACGGCGACCGTATCAAGCGTTTGGACTGGATGAGCGATTCGACTAAAACCGAAGCGTTGAAGAAATTGAATTTGTACCTCAAGAAAATTGGCTATCCCGATACGTGGAAAGAGTATGCGGACGTGGAAATTGTGGCGGATAATTATTACGCCAACAGGCAGTCGATACGGGCGTCGGCGTTGAAGCTCGATTTTGCCAAAGTCGGAAAGCCCGTGGACAAAACCGAGTGGGGGATGACAGCGCCTACGGTGAATGCGTATTACAACCCAACGTTCAACGAAATTGTGTTCCCAGCGGGCATTTTGCAATTCCCATTCTTTGATAACGATGCCGACGATGCCATCAATTACGGCGCCATCGGGGCGGTGATTGGTCACGAAATGACGCACGGTTTTGACGACCAAGGAAGCCAATATAACTACATGGGAATGCTCAAAAATTGGTGGAAACCAGCCGATGCTGACCGTTTCAAACGCAAAGCGCTGGTGGTGGTGAAGCAATACAACAACTACACGGTGTTGAACAACGTCCACGTCAACGGAGAGCTTACGTTGGGAGAAAACATTGCCGACATCGGCGGGCTTTCGATTGCCTTTGAAGCCTTCAAACGTACCAAACAAGGACAAAGCAATGAGAAGATAGACGGATTTACGCCCGAACAGCGCTTTTTCTTGGGATTTGCGCAAGTATGGCGGATTAAGAACCGTGACGAAACGATGCGCACCCGCATTTCGGTGGACCCTCACTCGCCTGAGCATTTTCGGGTCAACGGGCCGTTGTCGAACATGCCTGAGTTTTACAAAGCGTTTAACATGAAGCCAACCGATAAAATGTATCGTCCTGATAGCGTTCGGGTAAGCATTTGGTAGCGGAAGAAAGGAAGCGTTTTTTAATTGTTTTTAGTAGTATTGCATGAGATTCAGGCCGTACAGTACTTATTAAATCTAAAACGTAACCATTTCACTAACTTTCTCTTTTACCTGTGAACTTACATCTTCGAGAAAAAGTCATTATCGTTTCAGGCGGTGCCAAAGGAATTGGCGAAGCCATTGCGCGTACCTTAGCCGTAGAAGAGGCCATTCCTGTGATTGTGGGGAGAAGCGCGGCTGATAACCAAGTGGTTATCGAAAAAATAGAAGCCTTAGGCGGCATGGCTTACGGCGTTGAAGCCGAACTTACCGACCCTGCCGAATGCGAAAAAGCCATTCGGTTGACGGTAGAGCGCTTTGGTCGGATTGATGGTTTGGTCAACAACGCAGGCGTCAACGACGGGGTAGGGCTTGAAAAAGGTAGCTATGAAGCATTTATGGCTTCGTTGCACAAAAACGTCGTGCACTATTATTTGTTGGCACAACACGCCCTGCCGTACTTGATTAAAACCAAAGGCCCGATTGTGAACGTTAGCTCGAAAGTAGCCGAAACGGGACAAGGAAATACGTCGGCCTATGCCGCGGCGAACGGCGCTCGTAATGCCCTCACGCGTGAATGGGCGGTCGAATTGTTGAAATACGGGATTCGAGTAAATGCGCTCATTGTAGCCGAATCGTGGACGCCGCTTTACGAAAAGTGGATTAAAACGTTACCGAATCCAGAAGAAACCCTCAACGAAATCAATAGCCGTATTCCTTTTGAAAATCGGATGACAAGCCCCGAGGAAATTGCGAATATGGTAACCTTCTTATTGTCGAATAAATCGAGTCACACCACGGGGCAGCTTATCCACGTGGATGGTGGTTACGTGCATTTAGATCGTTCGATTATTAAGCATTAGTCCTTGACCTTCCCGAAAGTTTTGAACTTTCGGGAAGGTCTGAACTTTCGGGAAGGTGATTTCTAACCTTACAAATAACCCTAAACTTCACTTACTAATTTATTGATGAAAAAAGCCCCTTTACTTACCGCCAAGTACGTCCCGACGTACGCTTTTGTGACGAGTCTTTTCCTTCTTTGGGGGATTGCCATTACGATGGGAGACTTATTGAATCGCCGTTTTCAGACGGTTTTGAACGTTTCTATCGCTGATTCTGGCTTGGTTCAGTTCTCGATTTTTGGTGCCTACTTTGTCATGGGAATTCCTGCGGGATTATTCATGAAAAAGTATGGATACAAAAACGGCGTACTGCTTGGCTTGGGCTTGTATGCCATCGGGGCGTTCCTGTTTTATCCCGCTGCCGAGGCGCAATCGTTCGATTTCTTTCGGTTAGCCCTTTTTATTTTGGCTTGTGGACTGGCTACACTCGAAACCGTAGCTCACCCGTTCTCGGCGGCTTTGGGTCACGAAGAAACTTCGGAACAACGCATTAACCTTTCCCAAACTTTCAACGGGGTAGGGGCGATTTTGGGGCCTGTATTGGGTTCATTTATCATTTTGCGTAACGTCCCTACGGGCGACGTCGTCCATGACCTTGCACCAGTGAAGTATTTGTACATTGTGATAGGGGCGGTGGTACTTAGCGTGGCCATTGCGTTTTCGTTTATCAAAGTACCTCCATTGACCGAAGAAAGTACGGAAGTAGAAGAAGGGACAAGTACAGGTCCGAAAAAAGGATTGTTTGAGCACCGTCACTTTATTTGGGCGGCGATTGCGCAGTTTTTTAACGTAGCAGCACAAGGCGCGACTTGGGCGTTTTTTATCAACTACGCCGTCAAATACATGCCCGACATGACCGACGAAAAAGCGGGGTATTATTTCTCGTTTAGCATGGTGTTGTTGTTGGCAGGTCGTGCGGTAGGTACTTTCTTGATGCGTTTTATCAAGCCTAATACCCTGCTTGCTATTTTTGCAGCGGCCAACATCGTATTGTGTTTGATTATTTCTCAAACGTGGGGGTGGGCGTCGTTTATCGCTTTGATGATGCTCAACTTCTTTATGAGTATCATGTTCCCAACGATTTTTGGATTAGGCCTTCGCAACCTTGGCGAGCATAAGCAACGTGCATCGTCGTTTATTGTCATGGGAGTTGTGGGTGGTGCGGTTTTCCCGCCTATCATGGGGAAAGTAGCCGACATCGACGTGGCTCAATCGTACTTGACACCGATTATTTGTTATGTCGTAATTCTATTGTTTGGTTTGGTCTTTTCTAAGCCTAAAAACTAGCCATACACTTCCATAAGAAAAGCCTCAGATTCTCTGGAATTTGGGGCTTTTTTTGTTTCGTTTTTCTGCCAGATAGCGCGCGCGTTCCGCTCGTGATATTTATTATAAGGCTTCTAGCCTTTTCAATATTGACTAATAGGCTGGAAGCCTTTAAATAGTCAGCAGTCGGGTTGTGAGCAAACCTCAGCACGTTAGCACATTTGCTACAAATTCCTTGTGATTTAAGCCATTATTCATGTAATTTGAACTTTTAAAATTCAAATTACATGAATAATGATTCCAAGATACCTACAACAAATTATTCAGCAATCACTTCGTTTTTTTCCTGCAGTAGGAATTTTGGGGCCTCGACAGGTAGGGAAAACTACCTTGGCGAAGCAATTAGTAAGTGATTTAACAAGACCCTTTTTATATTTTGATTTAGAACTACTTGACGACTACCAAACCCTTAGCCAAAATGCGGCATGGGTTATTGATACTAACCGTGAAAAAACTATTATTATTGACGAAGTACAACGGCTACTTCCTATTTTTCCTCAGCTACGGGGGCTTATTGACCGTGACCGACAACCTGGTAGATTTATTCTTTTAGGTTCGGCATCCCTTCAGTTTTTACAGAAAAGTTCAGAATCATTGGCAGGACGCATTGCCTATCACGAACTTATGCCCCTGCAAATTGAAGAAGCACAATCTACGCAAATTTCAGTGCCAACGTTATGGTTTAGGGGAGGCTTTCCTGATGCTTTATTGGCGCCAAGTGACGACTTTTGGTATCTTTGGCAACAAAATTTTGTCAAAACGTATATTGAGCAGGATTTATCTCAGTTGGGTATTAATGCTTCTCCCAGTTTACTTGCTAATTTCTTGAGAATGTTGGCTCACAATCACGGTGCTTTGCTCAATTATTCTACGCTGGCTAATTCGCTTGGGATTTCTCACACAACAGTACAACGTTATATTACCATCCTCGAACAAGCATACATCATCAGGAGACTTGAACCATGGTTTGTAAATGTTTCCAAACGTATTGTTAAAAGCCCGAAACTTTATTTGATAGACAGCGGTAGCTTACACTTTTTGCATGGCCTTCGTACACAATCACATCTTTTTCAACATCCGATAGCGGGGGCTTCTTGGGAAGGGTTTGTGATTGAGCAAATTATTAGAAGGCTTAGAAATGGCGTTTTCCCCTATTTTTATCGTACATCCAATGGTGCGGAAATGGATTTGGTGTTAGTTGAAGGTATTCAACCAATGGTATCCATAGAAATCAAACTGTCACTTAATCCCGCCTTAAAACGAGGTTCAACCGAATCTGTGACAGATTTGGGTACTTCTCATAACCTTGTAATCACTCCTCAAGGGGGTAATTTGAGTGTGCGCCCTAATTGGATTCATTGCAATGTGGAAGAGGCAATAAAACAACTAGAGAATTTAGGATTGGCCGAAAAAATAGTTTAGACGCATGTTTAGGGCGTTCGTACGATGGCTAGGCGTTGGAGAAGTTCTCGGTGTTGGTTTTCGGGAAATGGTACCGCAGTATCCCGATTGGTCATAAAAAGCTGACCTTTCTCAATCCGTTCGATGTAATCTAGGTTGACCACCAGTGAGCGCGATAAGCGATGAAAGCCTTGAATCATAAAAAACTGCGCCAAGTAGCCCAAATTCATCGAAAATATCAACGGTTTGGCATCTTTCACGGTATGTACTTCTACGTACGAACCCGCCGCCATCAAATACATGACTTCCTTTTTATTGACCTTAATGTATCCTTTCCCCTGATCTACGGGCAAAAATAAAGAAAGCGAGGTGTGCGGATTAACGGGCGTGGCGTGTTGCGCTTTGTAGTTATAATAAGCCAGTTCAATCTGAATCGCCAATTCTTTGTGGCGAAAAGGTTTTAGTAAGTACGCAGCGGGGCGTGTCTCTTGGGCTTGGGCTACAATGCCAGGGTCGTCGTGTGCGGTGAGGTAAATGACGGGCATTGGGCTGATGGCAATCATTTGTTTGGCAATCATAATGCCCGTATCTGCCGTTCCTTCCAGCGTTATATCGACCAGCGCCAAGTCAGGTACCTGGTGTTTGACCACGTTGAGCGCTTCGCGCGAATTGCGCGCTTGGCCGATAATTTCGTGCCCCGCCTGTTCGAGCGTTTCTTGGATGGATTCGGCCATGGTGAGGTCATCCTCGACAATAAGAACTTTTAAGCTTTTCATCGTAAGTGGTAATCGGGTAGTGGGTTAGTTATACTTTAAAATTCAATCGAAACAAAGAGCCGTTGTGTATTTCAAAAGCGTATTTCGCGTAGAGTTGGTCGGCTTGGAGTTGGATGAGTCTCATGCCGAAGGAGGATTTTTTGTTAATCGGTTTTTCGGGGATAAACCCTCGTCCGTTGTCGGCGACTTGGAGCGTCCAAAGGCGGTTAGATTGTTCGCAGCTCAGCGACCATTGCGGTGCTTCGTGGTCGGGGAACGCGTATTTGCAGGCATTGGTGAGCAACTCATTGATAATAAGCCCAATGCGCATGGCGTGGTCGATGGGCAAATGCAAGGAGGGAGAAATGTTGGTTTGCACCTGAACATGTTCGTAGTCAAAGGTTTGTAATCCTACTTTGACGATTTCCGTTAGAAAATCGTGAACGTTGACTTCGCCGAGGGTTTGTCCTGTATAGAGGGTTCGTTGGAGCACCGACATGACCTCAATGCGGAGCTGGGTTTCTTCCAAAACGTTTTTGGTGGCATCGTCGGTGAGGCGGTTGAGTTGTAAGTTCAAAAGACTCGAAACGAGTTGTAGGTTGTTTTTGACGCGGTGGTTTTGCTCACGCACGAGCAAAGCGTTCGACTCACTCAGGCGGTGGTTTTTGACAGAAATGCGATAAAAAGCTATGCTAATGCCCAATGCCCCAACCAATAAGACTACCAAAATTTGGACAAAGCGTTGCTGCGTTTGTTGGTTTTGCTGGCTAAGTTGAAGTTCGAGTTGTTTGGCTTTGAGCTCGGCTTCTTTTTGCTCGGTTTCGTATTCTACACTGAGGCGGGAGATGGCACCCTCGCGGTCGGCGTGGAGTTTTTGGTATTCAGCGCCGTGTACCCGTTGAGCGTAGTCGAATGCCTTTTGCCAATTACGCGTAGCGGTGTAGTACTCCCGATAAAGTGCATTTATACTGGTTTGAAAAGTTTTGTCAATCGAGTGTGACGGTAATGCTGGGATTTCTTGCTCAATTTCTTGAATGAGTGATTTTACTTTATGGAGCTCTTTGAACTGAAGGCACGCTTGGGCTAATTGTAATTTGGCGATGACTATTTCAGTCGGTTTTTGTTCTTTGAGGCAGATGTCAAGGGCTTTTTGGTGGTAAGTAATGGATTTTGGGTCGTTTCTTCTTCGTAATTCAGTTCCCAAATTAATCATAACTGCGCGCACGTCCATAGGGTTACCATACGAGTTAACCAGCTTTTCTTTTTTACGTAAATAATACAATACGCTATCGTAGTTGGGCGACGGGTATTTGGTGTTTTTTCCTCCTTCAGACCAATCCATACCATGAATTGACTGCACGGAGCTGTAGGCCAATGATAGCGCCTTAGTAGAGTTGATACGTTCGGCTACTTGCAGTGCTAATTGCGCATAACGGTAGGCTTCTTTGTAATGGAACAGTGTTCCTTCGATGGTAGTGAGGCGATAGTATAGGCGCGAGAGCTCGAAGGAGTCACCGCGTTTTTCTTGAATTTTCAGTGAGCGTAAGAAATAACGTTTGGCGGTTAGATAATCGCCCACTGCTTCGTAGATTTTTCCATAAAGGTACCACCCCTCCGCGAGCTGGATAGTGTCTTTGGTTTTGAGGGCATTCTTAATGACGGCATTGGCCCACTGGACTTTGTGGGGCTGGAGGGGGAGAAAGTGGGTGGTTGGAGTTTGGGCAATACTACCAACGCTACTTACCATGACAAGGATGATAAGTGCCTTTGTAAAGTGGCTCATTTGAATACTTAATCCAAGGTTACTCATAGGTATCGCAAGCACCGTGACCCGTTGGCGTTTGCCTTGCTAAAATAAGCCTTATTTATTTTTTAAGGATAAAAACTTATCGAACGGTAAATAGAAAATGTACGTATAGAAACATTAAAAATGTGTTTCACAAAGAATATGCCTTGTTTCACAAAGAAAAATGAAGTTTTGGTAAAATAAGTAATCGTATCGTATGCTTTTTAAGTTGGTTGTACTTTGAATTTTATTTGGAACAGTGAGCCATTATTTTTTTCGAATTGATAGGTAGCATAGAGTTGGTCGGCTTGGAGTTGGATGAGTCTCATACCGAAACCTGTATAGAGGGTTCGTTGGAGCACGGACATGACCTCAATGCGAAGTTGAGTTTCTTCCAAAACGTTTTTGGTGGCATCGTCGGTGAGGCGGTTGAGTTGTAAGTTGAGGAGACTCGAAACGAGTTGAAGGTTATTTTTGACGCGGTGGTTTTGCTCACGTACCAGCAAGGCATTTGATTCACTCAGGCGGTGGTTTTTGACAGAAATGCGGTAAAACGCAATACTAAGGCCCAATGCCCCAACCAACGAATCGCCCTTTTTCTCCTGTATTCTGAGTGATTTTAGAAAATAGCGTTTGGAGGTTAGTCAATCGCCCGAGGCTTGATAGATTTTCCCGTAAAGGTACCACCCCTCGGCGAGCTGAAGCGTGTCTTTGGTTTTAAGGGCATTCTTTATAACGGCGTTGCATTGGACTTTGTGGCGTTGGAGAGGGAGGAAGCGGGGGATTGGGCAATACTACTGACGGTACTTATCATTACAAGGATGATAAGTGCCTTCGCAAAATGGCTCATTTGAATACTTAATCCAATGGTGCTCATAATAGGTATAGCAAGCACCGTGACCCGTTGGCATTTGCCTTGCTAAAATAAGCCTTATTTTTTTTAAGGATAAAAACTTATCAAACGGTAAATAGAAAATGTACGTGTAGAAACATTAAAAATGTGTTTCACGAAGAATATGCCTTGTTTCACAAAGAGAAATGAAGTTTTGGTAAAATAAGTAACCATTTGAAGTGCATTGGCAAAATGGATTTTACTGTGGTTATCTTAGCAGTAGCATCTGCAAAGCTAATGGAACAGCTACAAAAATTAGATGTGCTTATTTAGTTGAAATAATAGTGTCCCCCTCCATAAAACAAACCCTCACATCCACAAAGAAAATAGCCTTGTTCGTAAAGTCGTGCTGTAAAGTATGCTAAAGATTTAGGAAATTGTACCAATCGTACCAAATCTCCACCCGAATATGATGCACGGTTTACAAATTCCTAATCAAGCCAATAAGTTATGGATTGCTTCCGATGAAATTGTTGCGTTACGAAGCGTGCGAAACTATACCGAAATTATCCATACCAATGGTAAAAAGTTCTTGTTCTCAAGAACCCTAAAAATTGTCGCCCAACGACTTGCGGCGAGCGAACAATTTTTTAGAGTCAGTCGAGGAAGCTTTATTAATTTAAGTCAAGTTTCGCATTATTGCCAAATCGACTTTTCGCTAGAAATACACTTGTCTAATGGTGAGGTGGAGGTTGTTTCGCGCCGCCGACAGATGGATTTTCTTACGGCATTTGCAAAAGTCAATAAGGCAAGCTAGGCCAAACTAAGCTCCAAAATTTCGCCCACTACCTGTGGTGTGATGTCGGCTCGCTCGCCAAAGTTCATCCCGCGTGCTTCAAAACGCTGTACCACTTCGGTGACGGTACTAGTTGGAATAGCATACGCACTGGCTTTGGTAGGAATCCCCAACGATTCGTAGAAATCTGCCGTCTTTTGAATAGCACCCGCCACTAGTTCGTCGTCCGTGCCTGTCAATTGCCACACTCGACGGCCGTACTGAAGCAGTTTTTTGCGCTTGGTCTCTTTCTTGATTTCCAACAGATGAGGCAATACGACTGCCAACGTACGCGCATGGTCGATGCCGTGCAAAGCCGTGAGTTCGTGGCCGATTTGGTGCGTAGCCCAGTCGGTAGGAACTCCTGCGGCTAGTAAGCCATTTAGGGCCATGGTCGCGGCCCACATGATGTTGGCGGCTGCGTCGTAGTCGGTGGGGTTTGCCAACATTTTAGGACCTTCGTCGATGAGCGTGAGCAACACACCTTCCGCCATTCGGTCTTGCATTTCGGCGCGGACGGGGTAGGTCATGTATTGTTCCATGACGTGCGTAAACGCATCGGCAATGCCGTTGGCAATTTGGCGAGGGGGCAGTGAAAACGTGGTTTCGGGGTCGAGTATCGAAAACTGCGGATAAACGAGCGGATTGCCCATGCCTTTTTTCTCCTGCGTTTCTTGGCGACTGATAACCGCGTAGTAGTTCATTTCTGAACCCGTTGCGGGCAGTGTGAGTACGGCGCCAATGGGAATCGCCTTCGTAAATTTGGCACGGTTGGCCACAATTTGCCACGCATCGGGGCCTTCAAAAGGAATGGCAGCGGCCATAAATTTGGTGCCGTCAAGTACCGAACCTCCACCGACGGAGAGCAAGAAGTCTATGCCCTCTTGGCGCGCTATCTCAACCCCTTTCATGAGGGTTTCGTAGGTTGGGTTGGCCTCGATACCGCCAAATTCTACTACTGTGTAGCTACTGAGTGCTGCTTTTACTTGGTCATATACCCCATTTTTAAAGATACTTCCTCCGCCGTAGGTGAGCATCACTTTGGCTTGAGCAGGAATTTGTTTGGGAAGTTGCGCCATTTGTCCTTTTCCGAACAGGATGCGCACGGGATTATGGTATTGAAAATTGTTCATACAACAGAAAATTTATTCGACCTGGCCTTATGTCTTTTCTCTCCTAACTATCGGTTTCCTACTTTAGTTTCCAACATTTTTTGTATTATTACACCTGCAAAACCTGCTGCAACCCTATGAAAATTCTAGTTGTTGACGACGAACACGATATAAAAACCCTTTTTGAACAGCGCTTTCGGCGTGAAATTCGAAGCGGTGAACTGAATTTCAACTTCGCGTATTCGGGAGAAGAAGCCCTCGATTTCCTCAAAGACCATTTGTCAGAAGTTGTGCTCATTTTGTCGGATATTAACATGCCAGGGATGAGCGGGATTGAGCTTCTCAAACGAATTCGTAGTACGCATCCGATGTCGCCACCGACCATTATGATGATTACTGCTTATAACGACGAAGAAAACTACAACCAAGCGAAACAGTTTGGGGCCGATGATTTCTTGAACAAACCCATTGATTTTTCCAGTCTGAAACAAAAACTCTTCGAATCGTTATGACAAAAGCCAAAATGCTCGTCGTGGACGACGAAAGCGATTTGGAATTGCTTATTAAACAGAAATTTAGGCGCAAAATTCGGGAGGGTTCCTACGAGTTTCACTTTGCCCCCAACGGCGCCGAAGCCATAGAAGTGATTCAAAAAGAGTCAAATATCGACTTGGTGTTGAGCGACATCAATATGCCCGTGATGGACGGACTGACGCTGTTGAGCAAGGTGAACGAATTGAGCCCGCTCATCAAAGTGGTGATGGTATCGGCCTATAGCGATATGGATAACATTCGTACGGCCATGAATCGCGGGGCGTTTGACTTTGTTTGCAAACCTGTCAATTTTGACGATTTGGAAGTCACCGTCGAAAAAACCCTGCAACACGTACAGCACCTGCGGGAAACTTTGCAGGCCATCAAGGAAAACAACATCCTGCGAATGTACGTCGATGAAAACGTGCTGAATTTTATGAACCGTCAAGAGTTTGAGTCATCGCTGATGGCCAACGAACTCGTGGAGGCGACTGTCATGTTTATCGACATTTGCGGGTTTACGGCCATTACTGAAAACGTGGACGCAGACACGGTGGTAAAGCTTATCAACAAGTACTTTGACGTGATGGTGAAAGAAATCATTGCGCAAGGTGGGCACGTTGATAAGTTCATGGGCGACGCTGTGATGGCGGTTTTTCGAGGAGAATATCACCTCGATCATGCCGTTGAGGCAGCTTTAGCGGTTCGTGCTCATATCGAGGAAATAGAAGAAAACTTGCTGAATCACAGTACGTTTATGCCGCGCGTGGCGATTGGTATTAATTCTGGTGAAATGATTTCGGGCAATATTGGTTCGGTGTCTTTGCGTCGTTTGGATTATACGGTGATTGGCGACACCGTCAACGTAGCCCAGCGTTTCCAGTCGGCGGCCAAGCCAGGTCAAATTGTGATTGGCCAACGTGCGTACGATAACATCAAAGAATCATTTCAATGCAAGCCCATTGGCGAAGTGACGCTCAAAAACAAAGCCAACCCGCTGATGATTTATGAAGTGATTGCGTAGTATTTGAGCTACCTTCCCGAAAGTTCAAAACTTTCGGGAAGGTTTGAACTCAAAAACAAAGCCAACCCGCTGATGATTTATGAAGTAATTGCGTAGTATTTGAGCCACCTTCCCGAAAGTTTTCATCTTCCCGAAAGTTCAAAACTTTCGGGAAGATATTTATTTCAACGGCTTCAACAAGTACTCTAAACCATTGATTTTGATTTCGTAGAGGGTAGAAAGCAACATGCCTAGCTTCCCCGCAGGAAAACCCTTGGCATGAAACCACACTAAATAAGGCTCTGGCAAGTCGCAGAGTATCACTCCTTTGTACTTCCCAAAAGGCATTTTTATTTCTACTAAATCTTGGAGTAAATTGGGGTTGAAACCTTCCATAAGTTACAAATTATACGGGGTTTTGAGAAACCCCTTTCACAAGTGAAAAACCTTCCATGAGTTGTGAGTGGGGTACCTTCCCGAAAGTTATAAAACTTTCGGGAAGGTTGTTTTTATTGGCCAGGATGATACGTTCGTTCGGCGTTTTTGAGGACGTCTTCTTTGTAAAACAATACCTCTTTGAATTTTCCTTGGATGTACATTTCGGCTTGGTCGCTGAAATGCTTAGACGCGGGGTCGCCGCTGTTGCCACCTGCCAAAAGTGATTTTGCTTTGATACGAGGGCCAAACTCAACGGCACAGATAAAACTGTTGCCACTCACGCCGTAGCGCTTGTTGGTGCCTGCGTAGGGGCGGCTGTTGTACGACGGCAACATTCCCCACAGTGCCGATGCGTATTTGACAGGGTAACTAGGCTGGGCGTCGTCGTGTTTGGATTGAATGTCGTTGGTAAGGCGCTGAAAACGATTGACTTCCCCCCAAGGCATTTGCCATTTTCCAAACTTTGTTTTCAATTCGGCCAACGTAGCGAGTAGGGGAGTGGTAAGTTGCGCCAAGGTAGCGTTGGCGGCAAAAAGCTTGGTGTTTTCCACTTGGTCGCGTTCGCCTTGGTCGATGTACAAGCGCGTAATCGTGGGCGTAAGTTTTTGTGCCCATTCGATGGCGAGGGTGGTCGCTACTGAGTTTTCGGCGACGTGGTAGTCCCATTTTTTCAACAATTGCACCGCTTCGGCCAGCGAAGTATAGAGCGAATCGCTGGGTTTTACATTTTTCTCGAACGACGTTACCAACGCAGGAACCAGTACCTCAAAGGCCGACAAGTAGGTGTCGTAGCCAGCCTCAATGACTTTATCCAGCGTGTATCCTTTTTGGTTGCTCAACACCCGAACCGCGTTTACCCCTCGAAAATTCTCTCCGTCGGGTGCCATGTACGGTGGGTAGTTTTCGCGCTTAGGGCTTGCTGGGCCTGAAACGGTAAAAGGCGTAGAATTGCAGTTCTGAATCCAGCCGTTGGTGGGGTTGTAAATGTGTACGGTTTCGTCCACGGGGTGCAATCCTTTCCATTCGGTGGTGGGGGTGGTGCCGTCCATCAGTTTTGCCCAATTCAACGATTTGTCGCGGATAGGTACATAGTTGCCGTGCCAGTACGCGATATTGCCTTTGTTATCGGCAAAAACGGTGTTGTTGGAGGTGTTTCCTTTCAAGTCCATCGTTTTTTTGTATTCTTCAAACCCCTTGGCTTTGGTACGTTTCCAACTTTGTACAAGACTGGTCACGGAACGGTTAAACGAGCGCAAGCTCACCCATTTCCCTTCGCGTTTGGCCATAACGGGGCCGTGGTGGGTAAAATAGGTAGTGAATGTTTTTGATTTTAATTCGTTGTTGTCTAAATACTTAATAGTGATTTTCTTTTCCGTGACGGGCTTGAGTTGCTGGTTGTATTCGTAAAAAAACGCGTCTCCTTTTTTGGTTACTTTTTCGGCGTAAATATCGGCTACATCGACATTACAAGAAGTGTGCATCCAACCGCAGTATTTGTTAAATCCTTGATAAACAAAAAACTGTCCCCAAGTAACTGCCCCGTAAGCGTGAAGTCCCTCGTCGCTCACAACTTGTACTTCGGGGCGAAAATAAAACGTTACGTGGGGGTTGATGTACAAAATGGCGTTGCCCGATGCCGTGATAGAAGGGCCAAATGCAAAGCCGTTTGAACCCGTTTGGTGCTCAGGGTCTTTGGGGGGAGCGATGGCCGCCGTGACCTCGCCCGAGTAAAAGTTTTTTAACTCTGCCACGCTCAAATCGGCCGTACTGATGGCTCCAATGCTGCCGTCGGTCCAAAGTAGCTGAAACCAAGGCTCAAAACGTTGAAGCAGGGCGGGCTTGGTTTGAGGGTGTTTGTACAAATAATAATTAATGCCGTCGGCGTACGCTTGAAGTAATTTCTTGAGCCACGGTTCGGCTTTTTTGTAGTCCGAAATGGCTTCTGCGGTGTCTATCAATAGTTTGATTTGGAGGTCGTTGTACAGCGCCGATTCACCTTTGAGTTCTGCCGTACGGCCTAGTTTTTCGATGTAGTTCATTTCGACCCGCTTAAAATCGTCTTCGCATTGCGCATAGAGGAGTCCAAACACCGCATCGGCGTCGGTTTTCCCGTAAATGTGCGGAATCCCCCAGTTGTCGCGAACGATGGTCACGCGCTTGGCTTGCTGCTCATAACGGGCTATCTCGGCTTTCGTAAAACGTTGGGCGAATAGCGAAAGCGGTAAGCAGAAAAGTAAAAGTAAGTATTTCATAAGGGTTATTAAAAGGAGTTTGTGGATGAAATCAGGTGCGGAATCCCGCATATTTTGTAGTTTTAGCAAACTTATCAATTCCTCTTTCAAGCACAAAAAGAAATCACAAATCGTTTTGCTCATGCCTTCACATCCTTATCCATTCCAAGGTCTTACCGATGCCCAAGTCGAGCAGTCGCGGCGAGAAAATGGTACAAATGCCCTTCAAGATACGTCCAATAGTGCTTGGTGGGAAGCCCTCAAAGAAACCGTTACGGAGCCGATGTTTATTTTGCTGGTAGCTTGTACTGTCATCTATTTTTCGCTCAATGAACTCTCCGAAGGTTTTTTTATGCTGGGGGCGATTTTGGTCGTGTCGGCCATCTCGTTTTACCAAGACTCACGCAGTAAAAAAGCCCTCGAAGCCCTAAAAACCTATACCCAAGCCTCCACGGCCGTGATTCGAAACAATGAAGTCGTAGAACTTCCTTCGAGTGAGATTGTGGTCGGCGATGTGGTGGTGGTATCGGAAGGTGAACTCATTCCTGCGGATGGTACGTTGCTCCAAATCCACGATTTTTCGGTCAATGAGTCCATCCTGACGGGCGAAGCTTTTGCGGTTCACAAAGAACTTCAAAATGCCGAAAATAATCAGGTGTTTCAGGGAGCATTGGTGCAGTCGGGGCAAGGTGTGTTTGAAACAACGGCCGTGGGGCAGCATACGCGGTTGGGGGAAATTGGTACGTCTTTGGCAACGATAGAAACCGAAAAAACGCCTTTACAGCTTCAAATCGACCAATTTGTAAAACGGATGGCGGCGGTTGGGGCGGTTATTTTCGTGTTGATTTGGGGAATAAATTACGTTCAATCGCGCGATGTTTTAGGCAGTTTACTCAAAGGTTTAACCATTGCAATGTCGGTGTTGCCCGAGGAAATTCCCGTGGCATTTGCTACGTTTATGGCGCTTGGGGCTTGGCGGCTCATGCAGCAAGGAATTATCGTAAAGCAAACTCAGACGGTGGAAGCGCTAGGCTCAGCGACGGTGATTTGTACCGATAAAACGGGAACAATTACCGAAAATAAAATGGCCCTGCATCGTTTGTATGTCAACGAAAGCGAAGAGGTTTTGGATGAAAATCAGTGGCAAAATGCACCTGCTCGGCGGCTGATTGAAGTGGCCATGTGGGCAAGTGAACCCGCCCCCTTTGACCCCATGGAAAAAGCCCTGCACGAAGCCTATCGCCAATCGACGGAAAAAGACGAGCGCTCGGAGTTTCGGTTGGTACACGAATATCCACTTTCGGGGAAGCCGCCGATGATGACTCACGTCTTTGAAAATCAGTCTGGAAAACGAATTATTGCTTGCAAAGGAGCGCCCGAAGCGCTTCTGCGTCATTCTACGTTGAGCGACGAAGAGAAAGAAAAAGTACACCGCCAAGTCGCGGCTTTTGCCGCCGATGGGCTGCGGATGCTTGGGGTAGGCGTGGCTTCTTTTGAAGGAAAAACGTTTCCCGAAAAACAACAAGAGTTGGCGTTTGAGTTTTTAGGGTTGGTTGGTTTCTACGACCCACCAAAACCCAATATTGCCAAGGTATTTAAGCAGTTCTACGACGCAGGCATTCAGCTAAAAATCATTACGGGAGACAATTCCCTCACGACGGAGGCCATCGCCAAACAGGCGCATTTCAGAAGTACTACCCCACCATTGACGGGAGAGGAGTTGCTACGCCTTTCTCCCGAAGATGCCGAAAAGAAAATTGCCGAAACGACGCTGTTTACCCGTATGTTTCCTGAAGCAAAGTTGAAAATTATCAATACGTTGAAAGCCCAACAACAGGTAGTGGGAATGACGGGAGACGGAGTCAACGACGGCCCAGCCCTCAAAGCGGCTCACATTGGGATTGCGATGGGAAAACGAGGTTCGGAAATCGCGAAACAAGCTTCGTCATTGATTCTGATTGACGATGATTTTGGCAAAATGGTCGATGCCGTAGCGGCAGGGCGAAAAATTTATAATAACCTTAAAAAAGCCATCCAATACATTATATCCATTCACATTCCAATCATCCTGACCGTGGCGTTGCCGCTGGTGCTAGGTTGGGTGTATCCCGCCATTTTTACGCCCGTTCACGTTATCTTTTTAGAACTAATCATGGGGCCAACTTGCTCGATTGTCTATGAAAATGAACCGCTCGAAAAACGCAGCATGCACCAACCTCCCCGCCCGATGACGACCACTTTTCTGAACCTTCGTGAGTTGTCGATTAGCATTGTACAAGGGCTGATGATTACGGCGGGAACTTTGTTTATCTACCAATATTCAGTTCGACAGGGGTATTCGGAAGACCAAACTCGGACGATGGTGTTTGTCACGCTAGTGATTGCAAACATCTTTTTGACGCTCGCCAATCGGTCTTTCTATAACTCAGTGATTGAGAGTTTTAAGTATAAAAATAACTTATTGCTGGGCGTGATTGGGATAACTATCGTGCTTTTGGCGGGGCTGGTGTATGTTCCAGTTTTAGCCAATTTTTTCAAACTTACGCCGTTGTCATTGAACCAGTTAGGTTTTGTTAGCTTGGTTGGTTTGGTCAGTGTCGGCTGGTTTGAAGGCTTTAAATGGGGAAAGAGAAAACGATTTTGGTAAGGAAGAAAATGTACCTTCAATGGCTTAGACAACGGCTGTTTGGTTGATAATGAGAATATATATACTTTCGTTTGTTCAACTCACGGCTTGGCCTTTCTCTAATTTACCAATTAACCTCAACTAATTTACCTGTATGAAAACCATTTTCCGAATGCTGCTTCCGTTGGCAGTTATCAGCTCTTTTTTTGCCTTTACTTCCGTGGTCGATAAGACCTATTATTGGGAGCAATATAACATCGAAATCACGGTTCCGCGCGATTTTAAAATTGTAAAAAATACCAGCAACGAATTTGAAATGAAAGGCGATGGCATGGAATTATTCATGTACATCTGGAACCAAAAGAAACTTGCGGTAGAAGACATGGACGAAGCGACGGTTGAGCTTGCCAAAGAGCTCAAGCTACAAGAAGTTGATGAAGAAGAAGCGTTCAAAAATGGCGACTTCGCGGGCTATTATGTAGAAGGCTTTAAAGATGGCGACCGAGTGATGTTGGCGGGAGTCGTCGATCTCAAAAGCCGCACCAACTTTTTTATCGTGATTACGTTTGACGACAAAGACGAAGAAGCCGAAAAAGAAGCGCTTAAAATTCTTGAAAACATTGACCATAAAGACTAGTCGATGAATCATTAGTCAAGCCGTTGGAACAAAAAAAGCCGCTTCGCGAACGGAGCGGCTTTTGCATATTGGTGTCAAAATGTAATGTCGTTGCCCGACTATTCGCCGTGCATCCAAGCTTTTTTCGCAAGAAGTGTTTCGTCCTCTTCTTCGTTGTCAGGGTCTGGAATACAGCAGTCAACAGGACATACAGCGGCGCATTGTGGTTCTTCGTGGAAACCTACGCACTCTGTACACTTATCGGTTACGATATAGTAAAACTCGTCTGAAACAGGTTTTTGCTTTACTTTTGCACTGACAACGGTTCCGTCGCCGTAGTCGATTTCTTCAAGGGCAGTTCCTCCCGCGAAGGTCCATTCTACACCTCCTTCGTATATTGCAGTATTCGGACATTCTGGCTCACATGCACCACAGTTGATGCATTCGTCAGTAATCATGATAGCCATATTGCAGAGTATCGTTTAGTTTTGGGATATTTGCATTCGCAATTAAAAAACAAATTTACTTATTTAAAGTTTCGGTTGGGGTACAAAAAATATATTTCTTATTTTATTTGTACTTTTCCTATAAATAGTTCAATGAATAATCTCGAAAAACGCATAGCTCCGTTTGTTTCCTTAGGAAAATTACTTAAAACAAACGCCATCGAAGAAATAACGTACCGTGCTCATTCACAAAACCACTGGTTTACGCCTGAGTTTGTGACCGAATCGCTGCGGGCCATTGCTTCCGCTTATTTGGAAGAAGACACACTAATGCGGTGGTTGCAGACATATCCTACCTTGGCCACTGCCGAAGTGGTGACGCCGCAAAAGATTGGGGTCGTGATGGCAGGAAATATTCCCGCCGTGGGTTTTCACGATATGTTGTGTGTTCTTTTGAGTGGGCATCATTTACTGGCCAAACTCAGTTCGGACGACCGCTTATTGATGCTGTTTTTGATGCAACAATTGAAGGAAATCGACCCTACTTTGGCCGAACGTATCACCGTAGCCGAACGCCTCAACGACGCCGATGCTTTCATTGCCACGGGTAGCGATAACACCGCCCGTTATTTTGAGTATTATTTTTCAAAGAAACCCCACATCATTCGCCGCAATCGGACGTCGGTGGGTGTGCTCAATGGTACTGAAACGACCGAAGAACTCGATGCTTTTGGGCGGGATGTCCTTCAGTATTTTGGACTTGGCTGTCGCAACGTGTCAAAGGTCTATGTGCCAGAGGGGTATCGGTTTGATACTTTTTATGAAACCATTGAATATAAGGCCAATACGTACATTAACCACCACAAGTATTTCAATAATTATGAGTACAATAAGTCGGTGTATTTGGTGAATCGTGAGCCGCATTTTGACAATGGCTTCTTGATGATGCGTCAGTCGGCGTCGTTGGTTTCGCCGATTTCGGTGTTGTTTTACGAAACTTATACGTCGGCAGAAGAGCTTGCTGAAAAACTAGCGGAGCAAGCCGAAAAAATTCAGTGCATTGTTTCGCAAAATGGCTGGTTTCCCAACAGCCTCCCGTTGGGACAAGCCCAAGCTCCTACGCTTTTTGACTATGCCGACGGCGTGGACACCATGGCATTTTTAACAAGCCTCTAACTGATGACCGAGGCTTCGCATCGCTATTTTGTACTCAACAAGCCCTATAATATGCTTTCGCAGTTTATAGGGCCTGCTGACGCTCGTAAGCTGGACGAGCTGGCGTTTGATTTTCCCGAAGGAACGCACCCAATTGGGCGGCTCGATGGCATTTCGGAAGGGTTGTTGCTGCTTACGACCAACAAAAAAGTGACTAGATTACTCTTTCAAGGTGAAACTACCCACAAGCGAAGTTATCTGGTACAGGTCTATAAAGTGGTGAGTCCAGAAAACCTTCAACGCCTCCGCGAGGGGGTTGCTATTCGCATTCGTGGTACCGAAGAACTGTATGTCACTGCCCCCTGCGAAGTAGAAATTGTGGAGAAACCGACCAATTTGTTTCAAAGTGGCTACGAATTTGACGAGAGAATTCCGCATACTTGGCTCCTTATTACGATGACCGAGGGCAAATTTCGCCAAATACGAAAAATGGTGACGGCCATCAATCACCGTTGTCAGCGTCTTATTCGGCTCTCCATCGAAGAGCTGTCGTTGGAAGATTTACAACCTGGGCAAGTTCGGGAAATGGAGGAAGAAACGTTTTTTCAACAACTCAAGATTGACAATTGGCGGTAAATCGTACGCACATTTTTTTAACTCTTCCACTAGCCGAAACCACTATTTCAGAGGTATTTGTAGAGGTATTGTTGCTTTTATGAGCGCGCACCCTTCTAATCTACGTCTGACATGAAAAAAATGCTTGTTGCAAGCTGGTTTTTACTGGTTTGTATGGTTCAATGGGGCCTAGCCCAAGTCCCAGGAAGTAAAGTTGCGTACAGCCCAGCTTCGTCGGGGTTGTACATTGGCTCGCCGAGTATTTGCCGCCTTACTAATGGCGACTATTTAGCTTCACACGACTTATTTGGTCCTCAATCCAACGAGTTTGAGCGTCCTGTTTCTTGCATTTATCGCTCGACTGACAAAGGGAAAACGTGGACTCAAATCTCAAAAATCAACGGGCAATTTTGGTCAAAACTCTTTGTTCACCAAGGGAAACTATACTTTTTAGGAACAAGCAAGCACCATGGCAACACCATTATCCGAAAGTCGCTTGATAACGGCGTCACGTGGACTGAGCCTACCGATGGCGAAAACGGGCTGCTATTGGCTGGTGAGTACCACTGCGCGCCTGTTCCGCTGATTGAACACAACGGACGCCTGTGGCGTGCGATGGAGGATGCCATGGGGCCGATTAAGAAATGGGGAAAACGGTACGGGGCGTTTATGATGTCAATGCCACTGGATGCCGACCCAATGAAAGCTTCGAGCTGGAGCCACAGCAACGTGCTACGATACGATTCAACACTTTTGGGTGGGAATTTTGGGGGATGGATAGAGGGCAATGCCGTTGTGACCCCACAAGGAGAATTGCTCGATATTTTACGGGTGGACGATAAAAGTACCCTAGAGGAGAAGGCCGCGTTTGTACACATTAGTGCCGACGGCAAAAACGCCACGTTTGACCCTGCCAAAGACTTTGTCAATTTCCCTGGTGGGAGTAAAAAATTCACGATTCGTTTTGACCCAAAATCAAAACGCTACTGGACGCTTGCCAATTATATTCCTCAAGAAATCAAAGACGCCAATCCCAAACGCAACCCTGCCAGTATTCGTAATACGCAAGCTTTGTTTAGTTCGGAAGACCTGATTCATTGGAAATTACACAAAATAGTTCTTCAACACCCAGATGTCCTGAAACACGGTTTTCAGTACGTGGACTGGCTTTTTGAGGGCAGACACATTGTGTTTTTGTCGCGCACGGCCTACGACGATGGCGCAGGGGGAGCACACAACAACCACGACGCCAATTACCTAACCTTTCACCGCATTAAAAAATTTAGAAAACAGTGAACACAGTAACTCAACCGAGCCGTTTGGCTTCGCTCGACGCCCTGCGTGGCTTTGACATGCTCATGATTTCGGGCGGTGGCGCTTTTCTGTATTTGTTGGGAGGAAAAACAGGATTGTCGTTTATCGACGCCATCGCCGAACAATTCCATCATCCCGATTGGAACGGTTTTACCTTCTACGATTTCATTTTTCCCCTGTTTCTGTTTATGGCGGGGGTGTCGTTGGCGTTTAGCCTCAAGAGTGGTTTGGCCAAAGGCATATCGCAGGCTGAACTGACCAAAAAAGTCTTCAAGCGAATGTTGGTTTTGTTTGTGTTGGGGATTTTGGACAAAAACGCCCCCGTTGATATTTTCGACCCTGCTCATATTCGCTATGGCACTGTTTTGGGGCGCATTGGTATTGCTACTTTTTTAGTGGCTTTGTTGTACATGCGTTTTACGTGGACACAAATGCTCTACATCGCTTTGGGAATTTTAGTGCTTTATTTTTCGGTGTTAATGCTCATTCCTGCCCCTGGTTTTCAGGCAGGAAATTTAACATTTGAGGGGAATTTAGTGGGCTGGCTCGACCGTACGTTGATGCCTGGCCGCCTCAAACAAAAGACCTATGATGAGCTTGCCATGACGACGCAATTGTCGGCCACTTGTCTGACTATTTTTGGGTGTTTGGCAGGAGATATTTTGCAAAATAGTGCTATCTCAGTAGCTCAAAAGCTGAAACAACTGAGTCTGATGGGCGTCATTGGGGTAGTGGTGGGGTTAGCGTGGTCGCCCTTTTTTCCCATCAACAAACACTTGTGGTCGAGTTCATTTATTCTATTAACAGGCGGAATGGCCTTTTTGATGGTGGTTCTTTTCTACTGGATTATCGACGTCAAAAAATACACGCGGTGGACGTTTTTCTTTAAAGTAATTGGGATGAATTCGTTGGTGATTTATTTGGCGTGTCGCTTTATCAGTTTTGGTGAAACCTCGCGGTTGTTGTTTGCGGGGCTATACGGCTATGCCCCCGAGCCGTGGCACGAAGTTTTCAACGCTCTCGGAGGCTTGTTGTTGGTATGGTTGATGCTGTACATAATGTATCGTCACAAGATTTTTGTGAAGGTGTAGTGTCAATAAACGAATAAATGGTATAATCCTGTTTTGCATTACTCCATATTTATGTCAAATTTGGGACGTTGTATCATGAAGTTGTTGATCTATGCGTGCCATATTGATATTCATGCTGATTTTTTTATCCACGGAAAACGTAGCTCACAACCATCAATTTGTGCTACGACGAATAACTGTCAATGGAGTAGAACAACCATTATCCGCAAAACCCGTATTTTTAAAGCTTGATAGTTACCTACAAATTGAAGCAGTTCCACTATATTCTGATTCGGCCACTTATTTTTTTCGATTAAAAAACAGTAGTGACCAATGGATGCAGTGCGCATATCCTGTAGCCCAATTTCAAAAGCTTAGGGGAGGGAACTATCAATTTGAAATGAAAGCTCGAACCTCGACTTTTGAATCTCTGCCAATAACAGTACAAATAAATGTACAAGAAGCTTTTTGGGAAAAATGGTGGTTTTGGCCTGTTGTGGGTATTTATCTGCTTTTCATGGTAGGAGTTGGGTTCTATCTTTTCTTTTTGTACAATTTTCGTCAAAAACTTAGAATTCAGCACATCCGTAATCAAATTGCCGCCGATCTCCATGACGAAGTGGGGTCTAATTTGAGTAGTATTGCCATTTTTGTAGAAGTATTACGAAAAAAAGCACCGCCTGACATGCTGCCTCTCCTAGAAAAAATCATTCATAATTCTCAAGAGTCGGTATCTTTAATGCAAGATACAGTTTGGACTATCAGCCCCAAAAATGATTCCAACGAAAAATTAATTGAGCGGATGCGCTCTTTTGCCTTTGCATTATTGTCTAGTCGTGGTGTTGCCTTGAGTTTTGAGGTAGAAACGGATCTTCAGAAGGTTCATTTTACAATGGAACAGCGAAAAAACTGTTATCTTATTTTTAAGGAAGCGGTCAATAATATTGCCAAACACGCCGAAGCCACCAAAGCAACGGTGGAGATTTCGGCTGATAAACAACGGTTTTACATGCTTATTCAAGATAATGGAAAGGGATTTGATGCTTCGACACTTCAGGGAGGTAATGGACTCTATAATTTCCAAACCCGTGCTCAAGAAGCAGAGATGAATGTGGCAGTTAACTCTTTGCCTACCAAAGGAACCATCGTAAGTATTGAAATGCTATTGTAGCTTTTTATCCCCAAAATTATGGATATTTTTCTCTAGAACTTTTTCAGAATTTTGGAGCTAAATAAATGGGATGTACAGGCAATTAACCAATTATAAAGATGATACGCGTGGTGATGTTTGAAGACAATAAAAATTTTAGGGAAAGCCTCGCGCTGTATTTAGCTGGTACAGAACAAATATGGATGGCGGGTAGCTATCCCGATGCTCGTGAAGCCGTAAGTATCGTCAAAAAACTCAAACCCGACGTAGTGTTGATGGATATACAAATGCCCCACGGCTCAGGTATTGCCGCCATGATTGAAATAAAAAAAGCGTATCCGCAAGTAAAAGTGCTGATACAAACCGTATTTGAAGACGACGACAAGGTATTTCAGGCTATTTGCTCGGGAGCATCAGGCTATTTGGTCAAGAGCCCCAACCCCGAATTGTATGTGCAGGCGATTCAGGAAGTCTATGCAGGGGGTTCACACCTCTCACCGAGTATTGCCCGCAAGGTGGTGGATATGTTTCAGCAGCAATTTGTAAAATCACAGCACACATTTGTGGATCTCACTCGCCGCGAACGCGAAGTCCTGAGCTGTATGGTAAAAGGGCTGAGTTACAAAATGATTGCCGACAGTTGTGGTATCACCTTTCATACAGTATGTACCCATGTCAATCACATTTACGAGAAACTTCACGTCAATTCGGCTCCCGAAGCCGTGGTGAAGGCGTTGGAATGGAAGTTGGTTTAGTCATTGTCAGAGAGAGAGATTATTTATTAAAATGGCCGCCAATGTAGCACGTTCGTAAGCATATCCAGGTTTCACCCCCAATAGTTCATAGTCATAAAAAGGAGTGAAGTAATCTTGTTCATTTGATTGAAAATGCAAAAAATAAAAATGATCGGGTGTAATAACAGCCAGTGAGTAGTTTGGATGCTCGTGGTCAAAGTTAAATGTAAAGTTTAAAATTGTACCATCCAGCTCTACTAACGCATTTATATCTTTAACTACTGTTACATTCAAATACTCCTGAGCACCTAAGAATAAAAACCCATCATCATGAGGCGAATTAAATAATACCAAATCCAGTTTTGGACTATCCGATTCATATACTGTCAAAGTATGTGGACTGCCATTATTGTTATTTCCTAAATCCGCTAGGCTTGTAATTAATTTCGTTAAGGTGCTGCTGTCAATAAAATACTTTCGCAGCAATTTAGTACTTTTTAAATGTAAATTGGAAGAATTCAAATTAAAAAAGCCCCTTAAGTTTGAAACAATCACAGCTATTATTTTATAGATATTCTCTTTAAAATCATCTATAGAACTGACAGAAGGAAGTCGTGGATAATTAGGTTCAGATGTGTTAGGCCAAGTAAGAGTATGAAAATTAATAATTGGATTCGCTGCTTTTTTAAAATCAGTTATAAAAACATTTTTTGAATGTTGAGACATGCAGTATTCTCGTAAAGATTGATATACCCAAGCTGCCCTTTGTGCATGACCATTACAAGGATCTTTATTTGACAAAGGATCATTAACAAGTACCCACGGAGGTTTTGAGGCAGAGTTTTCGTCAATAAAATAACCAATAATGACTATCGCATGACTACCATCAAACGGATAATCACTGCCTAAAAGTATGGGAGTTCCAGAGACAATTATCTGAGTTACATCGGTACTTATCTGGGTGCTACCGTCAATTTTGGATTGAATAAAACTCCAGTTTGGGAAGTTAATGGATTTATAATGAGTGCATTGAATCCCAGCTGATTTAAGAATTTTAGAATAATCTTTATTATTAGAGGCAATGGTTTGATATGTTTCACCACATTTTAGAGATGGTTTGTTCAACATAACAGTCAAAGTTTGCCTCTGGCCTGGAGTAGTAGCACGACGATCTAAAAGTAGATTCAAATAAGTATCTAAAAGAACTTTTTGCTGCATGTCAGAAGCTGGGGGTAAAAATTCAGCAATCATTTCCATACAGGCAGCCCAACAAAGTCTATTTCCCTGTTGTACAATCGGATTTATAGGTAAAATTTTTATATTGCTCATGTTTTAATTTTTTCTAAACTTAACAATTTTTTTAAAAATGAGAAAGCAAATTATTGACGCAGCAGACATAGATAAATCTGCTGCAAAGAAAATTGAACTATCCGACCTCTTGCGTAGAACCCTGATAAAACGTTTGTGCAACAGTAGAGAAAGAATAGATTTGTTGTCAACTGGCAGCGATGGTTTGTTGATTCGATTGACAAGCATGAATGACCGAGTTCGGATATCACGAACTACTCACTCGCTCAATAGAGGACGAAGTTTGGGAAATCATGAATTTGGGATTACCACGGCCGCTTTAAACGAACTGTTCGCACTAACTGATGTATCGCTTGAAATAAATGTGTGCGAACAAAATGGAGAAAAATTTATTATCATTGAAGGGAAAGACCAACCCTGTGGTGATGACGGTCACGGAGGTGACGGAGTGAAAGTAAAAATACCGACAGTATGACCGAAACAGCATACGCACAACTTGTTATTAATCTGGGGTATGGGCTATTAGCTGCACGAGGAGTCTTGCTTTTCGTGTTGATAAGGAGGCTTTTCCCTATTTCGAGTCAACAAGCGCTTTATTGGCTATTTTGGAACTCATTAGGGATGTTTTTGATAGCTGTCTTTGAGCTTGTATTTATTTATGTTATCAATCATTACCCCTCTACTTGGCCTTTCTTAGCTCGTTTAGAAATTGACGACACTTTTTTTATTTCACCTTTTTATTTTCTTAATGATTTTTTATTTCTCAACTTGTTTTTTAGCAAGATTGTTGGCAAAAAAATCGGAAATTGGGTGCAATATGCAGGCTTTATCTTAGTTGTGTTTGAAATAGTAAATACTCTTTATTTTGAAGGATATAAAGATGCTCAGCCCATTGGATCTTTTCTGATAGCTTTGAACGGGATTGTATTATCTATTTTATTTTTTAGACAGTATTTTTTAAGTAAATTTAAAATGCCTCTTCTTCGAAATGGGCTTGTATTCATTGTTGGTGGCATTTTTTTTCAATATATTTTTTCAATTCTGTTCTATTTTTTTTCTGATTTATTATACAATGAGAATATAATTTTGTATTATCAAATCAGTACTGTAAGAATGGTAATGGATATAAGTGCCTTGTTATTAATGGCCTATGGTGTTGCAAAGGTCAAAATATAGGCTGTGTCATAACTACTGAAAAGCCGCTCCATCCTAGCGGCTTTTTTATGTCTCATCCCTAAAATTGTTGATTTTCTATCTTTTCATTTCTCCTGAACTTTGGGCTATTAAAAATGCTTCAGCTTAGTCAACCCAATAGTTCAAATGAAAACCCTACAAAAACTCATCACTCTGGCTTTTTTGCTTATTACTGTGGCTGCCTGCCAGGATCATCGTACCCCAACCCCGCCCTGCAAAGTTTCGGTCATCGATCGAGGCAATGGCAACAAACATACCTATACCTACGACGCCAACGGTAAGATTATCCAAATGGCAAGAGAGTTTGACGGAACGGGCTCAGGAAAAACCTCCACTTACATATATAGCTTTACGTACGATGCTTCTGGCTTGCTTATCAAGTCGGCGATAAAATTAGATGGGAAGGAGTACAGCACGGAAACTTATAGCTATTACTACAGTCAAATCTCAAAAGTAACCTATCTCAACGCCGACGGCAGTGAGGGAATCAACAACCTTAAATACAACGCAGCTGGCCAAATCACTGAGTTTACCTACGAAACGGGCGACCCTAATTTGGACGGAAAACAGTATTTTGAATACGATGCCAACGGTATTATCACAAAGCGCGGCTTTGCCGACTTACAGGGTAATAAGTACTTTGAAGTAATCATTAATCCTGTCGGGATAGTAAAATCGCCAGAGCAATTGCTGGTTAAAAGTGGCTTACCGTTTGATGTGTTATCGGGCTTTTCGTGGCAGGTCGCTGAGGGTAATGTAGGTACAACCTATGAGTCATTTTTTGCTGACCAAGATGGCAAATTAGTATCCGACGGCAAAGAGAAAATTACGGACGTAAAGACCAACTCGCAGGGTTATCTCATTGAAAATGCCACGATCGATGCTGCCAACAAAAGTAGTAATCAGCGAATTACGCTGATGGATTGCAATTAAAAATACTCTTTTCTTCTACTAAAATCACACAGAAACAAATGAAAGCACATTTTCACTTGCGCACAATTATGCCCTATTTTTTCATCATTGGGCTTATTTCAGTCTGGTCTTGCAAGGAAAAAGCGACCCCAACCCCCATAACAAAAAGTTCGGCGAAATCCATTGCCAAATTTACATTCGGGACGCTCACTCCAGCAGTGGAGGCTACCGTAAGTGGTACTGCCATTGCGGCCACTGTACCAGCAGGGACGGATATTACTAAGCTTGTGCCTACCATTACGCTCTCAGATAAAGCTACGGTTTCGCCCGCATCGGGAGTGGTGCAGGATTTTTCCATTCCTGTTCCGTATGTAGTAACAGCGGAAGACGGAACCAAGCAGACGTATGTTGTAACTGTTACGAAACTTGCGACACCCAAAAGTTCGGCAAAAAATATTCTAACAGTGTCATTTGATAAAACAAATCCGGCGGTAAAAGCTACCGTTGATACAACAGCTAAAATTGTAACGGCTCTGCTGCCCGTCGGCACTGACGTAACGAAACTGGTGCCGACCATTACGCTTTCCGACAGGGCAACGATATCGCCAGCCTCAGGCATGGCGCAAGATTTTTCAAAAGAGGTTACTTATACCGTCACGGCAGAGGATGGCAGCACCAAAACTTTTATAATGAAGGCTGCTACTGACGCCTATTACTTTACCAACATACGGATGACGGTAAATGAAGATAAAGGCAACCGGTCATTGAACGACTCCTGTTTGCTAAATCTACGTACAGGCAACGTTTACATGCTGAAAGATGGAGCAGCCAATGCCGCCAATGTAGATTTTATTCTCAACCAGTATTGTAGCTTAGAATTGTATTCTCCTGCTGCCATCATCTATTGTGGGGTTAGCTGTGGCGTAAGTAAAGTGAATGAAATAATAGTGAGCCAAAAATGGACTTCCTATCGAAAAGGATTTGTAGATAATGTGAATAAAAATCAGGTTAAGGCAGGGGAATTTGGTTCTGGCCAGATAGCGGCCAGCGACTGGAATAACCTGAACTTTGCTGCAGATTTCAACAAACAGTTCAGCGTGGGGCGTGCATTAACACTGGAAAAAGCAGACGACTACCTGGATGGACAAACTACGCTGATAGGAACTAACAATACGTGTGAGCCTTCCACACTTTCCGATCAGGTACTCTACAGGTTCCTAACTCAGGAAGGTAAAAAAGGGCTAATGAGAATAAACAAATATGGAAAAACGGCAAACGGTGGTTACTATGTAATGATTGATATTAAGGTGCAAAAATAGGCAACTTTTGGCTCAACCGTGGCACTTTTCCAAACTTAACCAATTTTTTCAAACTGCTTAAACTCCAAATTACAATGAAATCACACCTCAATTTTCGCTATTTAGCCGTCTTTTCTCTGATTCTGGTGCTTTTGTGGTCTTGCAAAACGGCTGATACTCCTACACCCACCCCAACACCTGGAACCACTACCAAAAGTTCTGCTAAAGACATCACTAAATTTAGTTTTGCTGCCCTTAGCCCTGCCGTAGATGCTACCATTGATGCTACTGCCAAAACCATCTCGGCGACCGTACCTGCTGCTACTGATTTGACCAAACTTGTACCGACCATTACTATTTCTGATAAAGCAACCATTTCACCTGCCACGGGTATAGCTCAGGATTTTTCTAAGGAAGTGAGCTATACGGTTACGGCTGAGGATGCAAGTACGCAAGTATATAAAGTAACTGTGAAAAAAGACGCGGTTGTCGGTACAGGCTCCAACTTCTTATATGTTGGCGAATTCGGAGGTTTAACGGCTTATGACCCGGCCACTGGCAAACAACTTTGGAAGTTCTCCACTAATAGTAAGGATGTCAGAACGGACCCGTATTTGCTGGATGGAATTGTGTATTTTGGGTCAGATGAAAACAAAATGTACGCTGTAGATGCAAAAACAGGTACTAAGAAGTGGGAGTTTCAAACAGTAGGTGCCCCTGTTTCAAGTCCTGTTGTTGAGAAGGGAATACTGTATTTTGGCGGCGGAAGCGGTGACAATAAAGTGTATGCGTTAGATGTCGCTTCAGGCGCAAAAAAATGGGAGTTCTCTGTGGCTTCTGTAATCCAGTCAAGCCCAACGGTCGCCGATGGTATTGTTTATATAACCTCCTTTTCCGATAAAATACTCTTTGCATTAGATGCCTCAACAGGCAGTTTAAAATGGAAATATGCTTCTTCTGACTCGAAAGGCGGCGTTTGTGTCGCCAATGGTTTAGTAATCGTTTCTGATAATAACAATAAAGGCTTATTGGCATTAGAGGCAGCAACAGGAGCTGTTAAGTGGAGAGCCGTTGGGGGAAGTCTATTTGTAGGCTCTGTTACTGTGTCCAACGATATTGTTTATGCTTCCAATTATGACAAAGCAACCCTTCATGCCTTAGATATAAAAACAGGGGCAGAAAAATGGAAGTTTGCAACTACACTTTCGGGCAGTTTTCAATCTTCTCCAATTACTGGCAATGGACTGGTTTACTTTGTTGGCGGCGATGATTATCTATATGCTCTTGATGCAGCTACTGGCGCAAAAAAATGGTCTCTAAACAGTTTTAAACAGTTTTTGGGGCCTGTCTTTGCCAATGGTATTTTGTATGCATCCTCAACAAATATTAATGGAACGTATGATCCTCGTATTCATGCGCTTGATGCCGCCACTGGCGCAAGAAAAATAGCAATGGGAACAAATACAACTGATGCAAGGACAAATCCTGCCTTATGGATAGATGGAAAAGTGTATATGTCTAGCAGTAGTGGAGCAGTACAATAAATCAGCATCCTAACTAAAATCAATCCACTCATTAACCATTTACGACAATGCTAACACAAATTAGACTTGACAATCACCACCTGATGTGTAGAGGCACTTTACCTATGAATCTCCGACAGGACCATGTGCGAGAACTGCAGTTTCATGTACCAAAATTCAAATCTCCTCCCACTGTTTCAGCCACAATACATAGTAGCGACAGTACGGGTAATGGGATGGGAAAATAGCGATGCTGGGTTTCCAATAGAAGATGAAAAAGCCAATTCGGGTAATTCAGTGAGTCAAGAATTTGAAAAAGGTGTAATAAATAAGAAGGGGAATGAGATAGAATTTGTAGCTAATCGTACACGAATTCGCTCGCGTCCTCGCTCAGATGTTTTTACTCCTAGATAGGTTATTCTTATTCTGAACTAGAGTTGCACTTGAATGACAACGATGCTTTTTTCTGATAGGTGAAAAATGACCAGTCATCGGTTGCTGTTTGTTAGTAGCCGATGATTTTTTATTTAACCCATTTTTTGACTTAACTCCACACTACTTTCCACGAAACACCCCATTTTACTCTATTAATTGCCGTTTTTTGCCGATAGAATCGGAATTGTATTCTACTAATGTATCTGAAAGACGAATAAAGGTTAAAAAATGCCTCTAATCGGCCAAAAACCGCCACTTATCGTCGTTTGACTACCCTCAGTCTATTGCATTTTTTTGCGAACTGCTCACCTATTTGTTTTGTGTCATCAAAACGAACAAAGCAGATGAAAAATATTCTCACTCTCGTCATAGTAGCATTGGGCATGACAGCCGCCCACGCTCAATTTCCAGGTGGTCCAGGTGGTATGCAAAGCGGTGATGGCAATGGCCGCAACCGTAACACAACTACCCAACAGCCTAGCTTAAACCTTGAAAGTAACGCTCCTAAAGGCAACTCACGCATTACAGGTTTTGTGATTGATTCTGCTGCTACGCAAGCAGTGGAGTTTGCGAACATCGCCCTCTTCAATAAAGCCACAGGCAAGCCTGTAGATGGTACCATGGCCGACGAAAAAGGGAAGTTTACCTTAAAAAGCATCGCCGCTGGTGACTATAAATTGATGATTTCGTTCATTGGATTTAAAGACAAAACCATTGATAACATCAAACTTGCAAAAGGACAAGAGCTTGATTTGGAGGTAATTAAACTCAGTCCCGATGTGCGTACCCTTGCTGAAGTGGTCGTGACGGGTGAGAAGTCAATGATTGAAGAAAAAGTGGATCGCATGGTGTATAACGCCGAAAAAGACCTTACCTCTCGTGGGGGCGATGCCGCGGATATTCTTAAAAAAGTACCGATGTTGAGCGTCGATTTGGACGGAAACGTTTCGCTTCGCGGAAGCTCTAACATTCGAGTATTGATTAACAATAAACCCTCAACAATCGTAGCAAGTAGCATTGCGGATGCCTTGAAAATGATTCCTGCCGATTTGATTAAATCAGTGGAAGTAATCACTTCTCCCTCCGCCAAATACGATGCCGAAGGTTCTGCGGGTATCATCAATATCATTACCAAAAAATCAACCCTCCAAGGGCTTACCCTAAACCTCGATGCTGGGGTAGGAGTGCGTGGCTCAAACCTTAGCTTAAACGGTAACTACCGCCAAGGAAAATTGGGAATCACGCTCGGTGGTTTTGGACGGATGTTTTACAACAAAGCCGCTACAACGCTAGACCAAACGACGATTCAAAACGGCATGTCGTTGTTGACTAAACAATCGACCGACGCCTATGACAATGGGTTGTTTGGACGTTACAACCTCGGATTTGATTATGATTTGGGAAAAAATCAGTCATTGACGGCGGGCGTGAGCTTTGGAACGCGTAACATGATTCGTAGCCAAGATATGACAAGTAACTTGTTTACTAACAACGCATTAACTTCTACAACCCTCCGTGATGTAACTACCCGCGACCTTTCAAATAACGTGGATATGAACCTCGACTACATTCGTACGTTCAAAACCCCAGGAAAAGAGTGGTCGATTTCGACACAATACAGCCGCAGTAACCTTACCAATAACTTCAACGCTGACTTGTTGAGCCAAAGCAGCATGTTGTTGAGCCGTCAGAAGAACTTGAACTCGAACGTTAACCAAGAGGCGACGATTCAGACCGATTACCAAACGCCCATCAAAGCAAATCAGATGTTTGAAATCGGTGCCAAAACCATCATGCGTCAAGTAAACAGTGATTATAGCTACCAAGTGGCAGGGGCGACGGGTGAGTTTGCGGCCGATGCACGTAATCCAAAAGGGTTGCTGAATTACAACCAAAACATCGTGGCAGGGTACATGTCTTACACTTACTCTACTGCCAACAAATATACCTTTAAAGTAGGATCACGCTATGAATACACAACGATTGATGCCCAAGACCAAATTGGTAAAATCAACATTCCTAGCTACGGTAGCTTAGTGCCAAGCATCAATATTTCAAAGAATATCAAAGGAAAAACAACGGTAAAAGCAGCCTATAACCGCCGTATTCAGCGCCCAGGTTTGCAGCAGTTGAACCCCAACTTTAACGCCGCTAACCCATACAATATCAGCATCGGTAATCCGAATTTGAAGCCTGAATTGACCGACAACTTTGAGTTGGCTTTGAGTACAAGCATCAAAAAAACGTACCTCAATGCCTCGGTGTTTAGCCGCTCAACCAACAACAGCATCATGCGTTTGAGTTCGCCTTCTGATACCCTGGCAGGGGCAATTATTACAACCTTTGAAAACATCGGTAAGCAACAAGTAGTGGGAGCCAATATCTTTGCCAACGTGTATCTTACACCAAAATGGACGTTGAACGGTGGAGTGGATGTGTATTATAACTACTTGGAAGGCAAAGTTCAAGGCTTGGATGGAACTTCAATCAATACCAGTAACTCGGGTGTCGTGATTGGCGGGCGTATCATGTCAAGTCTTTCACTCAACAAAGGCTGGGCGGTGCAAGCACACGGCGGTATGAGAGGAAACCAAGTGACGCTTCAAGGGGTTCAAGGAAGCTTTTACATGTACTCGTTGGGTGTTCGTAAAGAATTCAACAATAAAAAAGGAAGCCTTGGTCTTGCCACAGACAACTTCTTGGGTGGCATGAGAATGACTTCAACTTCGGTAACTCCGATTTTGAATCAAACGATGGTCAACAATATTTATAACCAAAACATCAAGCTGACATTCAGCTACAAGATTGGTAAAATGAGCTTTGTTGCCCCTAAGAAAACCAAAGGCGTAAGAAACGACGACGTAAAAGAAGGCGGCGATAACAACTAAGCCACCTTACTTTCAAAGAAAAGTAGATAGATAGAGTGAATAAGACAAACGGCGAGCAACTGCTCGCCGTTTGTCTTTGTATCATTTTGGTACAAAAATGATTTTCAACTATTTTGAAAACTTCTAAATTGAAAATTATTTTCTAATTCCGAGCAACACTTAACAGAAAGCGTACGTAATGTTGGGTAACTGACCAACCAAAAGTTCAAGACATGGAACGCTATTCGCGCTATCAATTTTTAAAGTCAATGGGTTTTAAGGGGGCTGCACTGATGGCATTGATGACCTCTTGTATTCGAGAAGAAGATACTTACGTTGAAGCCTTGTCGGTTAACCCAAATTCGAGTACGGGGACCAGCACAGGCACGGGAACAGGTACAGGTACAAGCACGGGGACTGGAACTGGAACAAGCACGGGTAGCACAACAGGTTCAACGACTGACCTCAGCACCATTACCAATCGGCTTCTTACCATCGACCTTACTGCTACGGCCAACGCTGCGCTGAAAACAGTAGGCGGGTATCTTGTTAAGAGTGGGATTGTGGTGGCGCAGTCGAGCGCAGGAGTGTATGTTGCGGCGACCCAAACGTGTACGCATGAACCTAAAAAGAAAATCATTTTTAACAAAACAGAGTACTATTGCACCGACCACGGCGCACGTTTTGACCTGACAGGAAAAGGCTTAAACAGTTTTGGTAGCAAGGGCCTTACCGTTTACAAAACCGCTACCGATGGTACAACCCTTGTTGTTTATAGTTAGTCAAACTTTCTTCCTCCATTAACCATGAAATTTATCACGTCACTTCTCATCAGCACATTGTGGCTGGCAGCTCCGCAATGGGGCAACGATTTTTCTAAGGCGCAAAATGAAGCCAATCAAAACCATAGGTATATTTTGCTGAACTTCTGTGGGTCAGATTGGTGCGGGCCTTGCATTAAGTTAAAAAGAGACATTTTTGAATCCGCTGATTTTGAACAATATGCGTCTCAGCATTTGGTGTTGGTAAGGGCCGATTTTCCCCGTTTGAAAAAAAATCAGCTTGATGCCAAACTGACCTCCCACAATGAATCGTTGGCTGATAAATACAATTCTCAGGGAAAGTTTCCGCTGACTGTCTTGGTGGACGCCCACGGCAAAGTTGTGAAAGAATGGGAAGGATACCCAGCGTCAATGAGTACCCAGTCGCTCATCAATGATATTGATGCCGTGATTAACAGCAAACAATAAACGCCGTCTTTTCTTGAAAATCTTGCACAAACGCGTATGTCGATTGATGGGCAATCGCTTCGAAATCAGCGCTGTATCAGAAGATGAAACTTGGGCGCAAGCGCGAATTGATGAGGCCATAGCCGAAATTCAACGGATTGAAGCGCTTTTTACTACCTTCAACGACAATAGCCAGACCAATCGAATCAACGCCAACGCAGGAATTTCGCCCGTAAAAGTAGATCGAGAGGTGTTTGAATTAGTAAAGCGCTCGCTGCGAATCTCGGAGGTTACCCAAGGAGCTTTTGACATCACGTACGGGTCGATAGATAAGAGTTTGTGGAATTTTGATACCCAAATGACGGCCTTACCCGACTCCAAAACCGCCCGCCAAATGGTGCGACTTATCAATTACCGTAATGTGATTTTGGACGAAGCAGAAGGCAGCGTCTTTTTGAAAGAAAAGGGAATGCGTATAGGTTTTGGCGGTATAGGCAAAGGCTACGCCGCCGAAATGGCCAAAAGGCTGATGATACAACGAGGCGTAGAAAACGGAATCGTGAATGCGTCGGGGGACTTGACTACTTGGGGGACTCAGCCCAACGGCGAACCTTGGACGATTGGAATCGCTCATCCCGATGCCAAAGAGCAACCTTTTTCGTACTTCAACATCAGCAACATTTCAGTCGCCACTTCGGGCAATTACGAAAAATATGTGATGATAGGGGGGAAGAAATATTCACATACGATTGACCCCAAAACGGGCTTGCCCGTATCGGGGATTAAAAGTGTGACGATTATTTGCCCCAATGCCGAAATTGCCGATGCCATGGCCACGCCCGTAACTGTGATGGGCGTCCGAGTTGGGTTAGATTTAATCAACCAAATGCAAGGAATGGCCTGCGTCATTATTGATGATACAAATCGTGTGTTTACCTCAAAAAATATCAAAATCAGTTAACCAAAGACTGATAAAGTCCTATGAGAAAGCAATTAAAAAACGGGTTCTTCTTCGCTGCGGTTGTGGGAAGTATGACCTCTTGCGTGACGGTGAAAGAATACCAAAAGAGCCATATCAATGACTCCGAAATGGAGTTGTCGGCCCGCAAGTCTGAAAAGTTTGAGCAAAGTTTTTACCTCTATCGGGAGGGAGCGTCAGGAGCCAATGGGGGCAAAAGCGGCGGTGGCTGTGGTTGCAACTAGCGTATTTTCTACCTATGTATCTTTCATCGTAAATTTTAATGAAAAAAATCATCATCAGTGTAGGGCTGCTTGCTGGGCTGCTTCGGGGAGGGTATGCCCAATCCGAAAAAGACACCTACGAAAAGCGTAAACTCAAAATTGACGAAGTAAACTTGGTCAGTAGCTATTACGGACAAGATGGCAATAACTCAGCCGTGACGGGTGGGATAGGTACCGAAAAACTAGGCGATTTTGCCAATTCGATTGATTTGAAATTGTCTTTTATCGACCGAAAAAGCCGCCAGCACAGCATCGTCGCCGATTTCAATATCGACCATTATACTTCCGCTTCTTCCGATAATATCGATCCGTTGACGGTTTCGTCGGCCTCGCGCAGCGATACGCACGTTTATCCGTCGCTTTCGTGGAGCGTGAAAGACGATGCCACGCATACAACGAAGGGCATTAGTTATTCATATTCGACCGAATACGACTATCAATCGCACGGGATAAACCTTAGTTTTTCTAAGTCGTCGAAAGACAATAACCGTGAGTTTAGCCTAAAAGCAGGGGCGTTTTTTGATACTTGGACGGCGATTTTGCCTGCCGAACTACGCCCATCGGGCTATGGCTCTGCGGCCGAAGGAGACCGTGATCCCGTAGCTTATAAACCACGAAATTCGTACAATTTAGCGCTGTCGCTTTCGCAAGTGATTAACAAACGCTTGCAGGTATTGTTTACGGTCGAGCCATCCTTCCAGCAAGGATTACTTAGTACGCCATATCACCGAGTATATTTTACGAATGGTTCACATACGGTTGAAAAACTACCTGGAAGCCGTTTTAAACTCCCCGTGGGAGCACGTATCAGCTACTTTGCAGGCGACCGCCTTATTTTGCGTGGGTTTTATCGGTTCTACAACGATGATTGGGGAATGACCGCGCATACTGTCAACGTAGAAGCTTCGTACAAAGTGACGCCGTTTTTCTCGGTTAGTCCGTTTTATCGGTTTAGCAACCAAACCGCCGTGCGCTACTTCAAACCGTACGCCCAGCACCAAGCCACCGAAACGTATTATACCAGCGACTATGATATTTCGGGTTTTACCAGTCATTTCGTAGGCATGGGACTTCGGTTTGCGCCTCCAGGGGGTATGTTTGGAATAAAACACTGGAATACCATTGAGGTGCGTTATGGGCATTATATGCGTAGTACAGGAATGGTCGGCAACAGCATTACGCTGGCAATGAAGTTGAAGTAAAAGTAGGTTTCCGTTTTTATGGATCAAAACCAAAATTTGTGGAGCAACTTGGATTAAGCATATAACTGCGTTAGCCGATAAAGGAAAAATTCCACATTCCTTACCCCTCGGAACTGACTTCTAAAG
>NZ_JBYFCH010000007.1:0-147204 GCF_057652295.1 Runella sp. R5_40
GGTTGCTTGGTTGTTTTTGATGACATAACTTTGTAAAGTTACGCTTTTCGACTGTCCGTCTAAATAGGACCACTCCATACATCGGTAAAGGTACTCCAAAGATGAGTACTCAGTTTAAGAGCAAAGGCCTTAATTTCGAGTATCAACTTCGGTCAATCAAAGACTTTGATTATCAACTTTTCTTAAAATCGAGCAAACCAGAAGAGGTTGTGTTTGCTGTTTTAAGTAATTTTGGGGAAGATATCCCTAAAATTGCCATCGAAAAAATAATTGACAGGCTTGAGGAAACTACTGAAAATGAATTATCGTTGAAAAAATACATCAATCAGTTGCGTGTTCTAGCGGAACTGCGTAAATTAGACCTTAGAATAGATGAAATCATGGAAAGTATAGCAAAATATTTGAACGAAGAAAATGACTATTTCGTAGTCAAAGCTAAAAGAAAGTTTGTCGAAAACTTAATCAGAATTGGTAAGTTATCAATCAAAGAAATAGCTGACGCCGCAAACGTTACTATTGATTTTGTAATTGGTATCCAACAAAAACTTTCAGCCGACAAGTAATTTGAAAGGCTTTTGTTTCTTGGGTAGGCAAATTCACGAGCAACCTTCAAGCACTTTGGGACTTAGTTCAAGCCCCCCGATGGAACAATCCTACCGCTCCTTCCCTTTATGAGCCGTCTTCAAGCCTTTCTTGCACCCTAACTAGGCTCGAAGCCTTGGAATAGTAAGCACGAGCAGAATGCTCGCGCTATCGGGTCTTTGTTTTCCTTTTTTCTACTAAGATTTCGCCTCTCTGAGGCTTTTTTGTTTTTAAGGCGTTTAGCCTAATAAAAAAAGCCTTTGCCAGAGTAGTTAAACTTTGACAAAGGCTCGTAGCTGTTCCCGAAATTCGGAAACGTTATGGTCTAGCGTCTCTGACGCCACGGCAATTAAATCGCTTCCAAAATGCGCTGTTCCGATACGGCGTAGCCAATCTTTGCTTTGAGTTCGCTGATGTGTACGCGCTCTTGCTCCATGCTATCGCGGTGACGAATCGTCACGGTGTTGTCTTCCAACGTTTGGTAATCAACCGCAATACAGAATGGCGTTCCGATAAGGTCTTGGCGCGTATAACGCTTACCGATTGCATCGCGCTCTTCGTAAAACACGCGGAATTCGGTTTTCAAGGCTTTTTCGATTTCGCGGGCTTTTTCTGGCAAACCGTCTTTTTTCACCAATGGGAAAATCGCGGCTTTGAAAGGCGCCAACGCAGGGTGCAATTTCAACACCGTACGCTCTTTTTGGTTTTCGCCTTCGCCTACCATTTCTTTGGTAAAGGCATTGCAGAATACCGCCAAGAACAAACGATCTGCTCCCACCGACGTTTCTACTACGTACGGAATGTAGTTTCCGAAAGGCTTACCGTTTTCGTCGAGGTCATTATCGAAATACTGTTGCTTTTTCTTTGAAAGCTCTTGGTGGTTTTTCAAGTCGAAATCCGTGCGAGAGTGAATCCCCTCAATTTCGCGGAAACCAAACGGGAACTGATACTCAATGTCCACGGCGGCATTGGCATAGTGCGCCAATTTTTCGTGAATGTGGAATTTCAATTTTTCCGTAGGAAGACCCACCGCTTGGTGAAACTTCAAACGCGTATCGCGCCATTGTTCGTACCACGCCATTTCGGTGCCAGGACGCACAAAAAACTGCATTTCCATTTGTTCAAACTCCCGCATACGGAACGTAAACTGACGCGCCACAATCTCGTTACGGAACGCTTTCCCGATTTGGGCAATTCCAAACGGAATCTTCATCCGACCAGATTTTTGTACGTTCAAGAAGTTCACAAAAATCCCTTGAGCTGTTTCGGGGCGCAAATAAATCAAGTTGGAATCTTCGGCCACTGAACCCACTTGCGTGCTGAACATCAAGTTAAACTGACGCACTTCTGTCCAGTTGGACGTGCCCGAGATAGGACATTTAATCCCTTCGGCAATGATTAATTCACGCACCGCCTCTAGGTTATTGTCACCCAACAAACGTCCCATTTCGTTCAACAACTCCTGTGCTTTTTCGGCTTGACCCTCAGCGGCATACTGCTCGGCTTTCCCTTCGAGAAGTTGATCGGCACGATAACGCTTCTTTGAATCTTTGTTATCAATCATGGGGTCGTTGAAGCCATCCACGTGGCCCGACGCCTTCCACGTGAGCGGGTGCATGAAAATAGCCGCGTCAATCCCAACGATGTTGTCGTTGAGTTGCGTCATGGCTTTCCACCACATGTTTTTGAGGTTGTTTTTCAGCTCTACCCCGTTTTGACCGTAGTCATAAACTGCTTGTAAACCGTCATAGATTTCAGAAGAAGGAAATACAAAACCGTATTCTTTGGCGTGAGATACGATGTCTTGTAAGGAAGTTGCTGGAGCTTGGCTCATGAGGACGTTATGCGTTATTGGTTAATTGCGGTTTGCCGCTTCGCGGAGCCGCACATGCGGTTATCTTTAGTATTGGGGCGCAAAATTACGCAATTTGTGGCTAAACTTGTCGATGTGTATAATTTTTCTATTTTTGTGTGTAAATAATATGCAAGATGAGAACGAATATAGAAATTGACGACCAGTTATTGAGCCAAGTAATGGCTTTTAGCGGTGCGAAAACCAAAAAAGAAGCCATCAACGAAGCCCTCAAGTTCTATCTTTATAGAATGGCTTTGCAAAAACTAGAAGAACTGAGGGGGCCAGGTTCGTGGGAGGGCAATTTGGATGAAATGAGAACGGTAGAGCGATGATACTCGTTGATACTTCGGTTTGGGTCAGTCATTTTAACGGGTTTGCCACGCCGCAGACGCTGTTTTTAGCGAATGCACTGGACAGCGATCCCAAAGAAATAACCATCAACGCCACCATTTATCAGGAAGTGTTGCAAGGAGCAAGAAGCGATAGTCATTTTCACGTTTATCAAATTGTGCTGGATAATACCCAATTTTTGCAATTACCACTGCGTTCTTCGGCGCTTAAATCCGCTCAACTCTACCGCCAACTCCGCAAAAAAGGTGTTACCATTCGCAAACCCAACGACTGCTTGATTGCGGCTTATGCCCTTCATTTTGACCTCGAACTTTGCCACAACGACGTGGATTTTGATCAAATTGCCGCCCATACTGACCTAAAAATTTGGAAACCGTAACGATATGTTAATCCAGAACCTTTCCCTCAAAAACTTCAAGTGTTTTGAAGAAGTAGATGTAGAATTTGCTCCCATCACCCTCTTGACAGGCGCTAACAGCAGCGGAAAAAGCTCACTCATTTACAGCCTCTTAGCCGTTTTACAAACCGAACAGTTTCCCTTTTATCTATCTCCAAATGGGAAATATGTGAATTTGGGTAGTTTTGAGGAGATGGTTTATAAGAAAGATATTAGTAAAAAAATAGAGATAGGAATATCTCCTTTTTTAGAAATTTATCGATTTAGACTACCTCCTCCTGAACATAGATTTCAATGGACATGGACAGTTGATACCCTCCATTCATTACCTAAATTAGAAAGTCTCTCATTAGCATTTGAAGAGTTATATTTCGTAAACTCTACGTTCAGGATGGATATTAAAGCTATTGATAAAACTTATGAATTTTCCTTTCAAATGTCTGCACACGATGGCAGGTTTAAAGGGGTAAGTCGTCAAATTAAGGAAAGCGAATTCATGAAAGATAAATTTAACATTCATCGCATCAGCGATACTAATATATTTGGTAAAGGGTATTTTAATCTAGATACTATAAATAGTATTTATAAAGACCCAAACTTCATATTTCGTAAATCGTTTGAGAATGCCTTCCTTATCTCTGACACAAACTTCAACTACATCGGCTCTTTCCGCCAGCCACCCGAACGAACCTACTACCAAAAATCCAAAGCGCAATCCAAAGTAGATACTGACGGGGCAGGTTACATTGACCAAATCATAGAATGGGAAGAAACTGATCCTGATAAGTTGGCAGAATTGGCTAAAATCATGTCAGAGTTAGAGCTTTTCAAAGAAATAAAATCCAACAAATTTAAAGGAGGTCGCTTTGAATTGGCAGTTAAAACACAAACTAACAGCGAGTTAGCTGCTTTAACCGATGTAGGTTTTGGCATTAGTCAATTTTTACCCATTATCGTGGCTGATTTACAATTAGGTGATAATTCGTGCCTAGCCCTTTCCCAGCCCGAAATACACCTTCACCCTAAGATTCAGGCACTGTTTGGTAATTTTTTGGCCAATCAAATTAAGCAAACACAGAAGCAGTACATCGTCGAAACGCACAGCGAATATTTATTAAATCGCATTCGCTTATTGCTGGTAAAAGGCGAACTCAAACCCGAGGATGTGCGGGTCTATTACTTTGAAAATGACGGTGTAAAAACCACGACCCACCAAGTAGAATTTGCCACCGACGGCCAAATCAAAGGCGCTCCACAGGGATTTTTTGATACTTATGCCATTGATGTGTTAGATATAGCCATGAACTCATTTGCAGACTGATGAAAGATATTTTTATCGATAATAATGTGGCAAGCCGCTTCAAAAACCCTGCTGACGAAGAATACAAAAAATTGCTAAATTGGATTACAGAAAAAGGCCACTTAGTTCTTTCTCAGAAGTTACTTAAAGAATATATTAGTAGTAATCGTGGCAATTTTGGACAGAGTATTATTACGGTAATCGACCGATTGACGCGTGAAAACAGAATCGTTAGAATTGAAAACACACAACTAAAAGCCTTTTCTTTTCCTTCTCATATTGAAAAGAAAATCAACAAGTTAAGGATGAATATTGAAGATTACGACCATTTGAAAGCAATCATTATCTCTAATCGAAAAATTGGAATTGTCATTGACGAAAAACTCCGACTATCAGTAAACGATTATCCTAGCATTGATGGAATAAAACCTCAAGCCGTCTCTCGTCCTGAGCAGATTGATTATGAGAATTATGAGCCATAATTGCCCATCTAAAAGAATAAATCTAGGCCACATGTAGTAACTCCAACGCAGTCCTTGCGTCAAAGGCTAAAAAACAACCTATGTTTCAGCGCCTTTTAGTTGCAATTCGTGACGAATTTGGGATTTCCCGCAGCCAAGCGCGGGGTTTTATGGTACTTGCCGCCCTGATGGTTTTGTGTTGGTTTGGGCCTTTTTTAGTGGGACGGCTTCTTCCACTTCCCTCCTCCGAAATAAGTCAAGCCGACCGCCAAACCGCCGATAGTTTGGTGGCTGTTCTGGAATCTATTCAGCCCGAGCAACCAACGTATTCTCCAAAAAATTACGCCAATTACCCCTCTAAAACGCCCGAAAGCCCCCGACCTCTCTCAGAACCATTTCCCTTTGACCCCAATACCGCCACCATACAGCAATTGCAAGCCTTAGGAATGCCGACGTTCATTGCCGAGCGCATCGAAAAGTACCGTTCCAAAGGAGGGAAATTTCGTAAAAAAGAAGATTTGCAACGAATTTATGGGCTACAACCTACGCTCTATCAACGCCTCGAACGGTACATTAGCCTGCCCGCACCCAGCGAAAGGAACGCAACCACGGCTGCCTCCGCCCCTAGTTCGTCGCTCCCTCCCCCTCCTACTTTTGCTAAAAAAGCTGCTCCCGCGCCCTTCGACATCAACACGGCAGACACCACCCAACTCATTCGTTTAAAGGGAATTGGCAGCAAACTTGCCGCAAGAATTGTGAAATTCAGGGATGGTTTGGGCGGATTTATTTCAGTGACCCAATACAATGAAATTTTTGGTCTTGACTCCGTAGCGCTGAGTGAATTGAATCGTTGGGCGGCGGTTCGTACGCCTGTTCAAAAAATCAACATCAACACGGCTTCCGCTGAAGACATCGACCGACATCCGTACATTTCCAAGCGCCAAGCTGAAATCATCGTACGTTACCGCGAACAACACGGCGCTTACAAATCAGCCCAAGAGTTGCTGAATATCAAAATTTTAGACGAAAAACTGGTTTCAAAAATAGCACCTTATTTGGCTTTTTAAGAGCGTTCTAAGGAAAACGCAGGTAAACCAGCGTGCCCTTAGCCCCAATCGCCCAGCAAGCATTCCCGACACAGGTCATGGCATGTAAACCCACGGGTGCGTTGGTCAAGGCTTGCCACGTTTGACCATTATCCTTGGATAGACTTGTGCCCGCTGGCCCAACTGCTACAAAATAACCGTTATTCAATTTACGAACGGCTTCTTTTAAACCCGCTGGCTGAGTTGGCGTTGCTTTTTGCCACGTTTGTCCGCCGTCGTGGGTCACGATAACGTTATCCGATGCGTCTTTGTCAGCTTTGTAATTTCCTCCAACGGCTATCCCATTTTTCGCATCCCAAAAATTCAACCCAAAAATCCCAGAAGAAGCATTGGCCGCCATCGGGGTATCTGTCACTTGCCAAGTTGTGCCACGGTCGGTCGAATAAAACACGCGGGCGTGATCGCTCCCACCCGTGCCAATCCACACATTTTTCTTACCTTGGAGCACCATGGTAGAATTACTAGCCGCAAAAGCTGCTTCGCCCGCCTTATTTTCGGGCAATTGCGACGGTGAAATACGTTGCCAAGTTTGGCCGCCATCAGCGGTTTTAAGCAAATAAATTTTAGTGCCAATGGGATCCCCAAAAATCAGTCCGTTTTTAGCATCCCAAAATGATATACCATCCAAAAAGACTCCTTTTTCGGTTGTTTGCCATACTTCTTTCCACGTTTTCCCGCCATCGTTGGTTCTAAAAATACGTGCTTGTCCTTCCTCAGCCAAACCCGCACTTACTGCCACGGCCGTTTGGGCATCTAGGCCTTGAATCCCACGAAAGTCTAATTTTTCAGCACCTTGTACGTGCAAAACCTCCCAAGTAGTTCCTCCATTTACGGTATGTAGCACCGTTCCTTTGGAGCCCCCTGCCCATACAATTTTCTCATTCACGGCCGAAATTGAACGAAAATGAGCATCAGTGCCGCTATTTTGTGGGGTCCACTGAGCATAACTTACACAAAGCGAGAGTTGTAGTAAAAAAAAGGACGCAATAAATTTCATCGTAGTCTTATATTTGTCGTAAATATAGTCAAAACAATCCTTGACATTTTACGTTTTTGCTTCATCAACCTTCTTAATGCCATGCACAAAACGGCCTTTAAATCCCTCTCTTACGCAGCCCTGGTACTGCTTGTGACGCTTTCGTCGTGTAGTTTGTTCAAAGAGGTAGCCTCTGGCGATGCCTTGGTGAATGAGTTTATCAAAGTAAACATGGAGTATTGGTATTATTGGAACGACAAAATTCCAAGCGGCGCTGACAACAAACTTGCCTCTTCCGACTATTTTAATGCCATGCTTTATACGTATGACAAGCAAGCACGCCCCGACGGAGACCGTTTTTCTCGTTTTTTGGACAATGCCGAAACCACCGAGGCATCACTCGCAGGAGAAAGTAAAACAACAGGCGCACGACTTAGTTTGTATAACATCAATAATACCATTTCGGCCCTCGTTTTGTACGTCATTCCTGGCTCACCCGCTGCCCAAGGTGGTGTCAAACGAGGCGATATTATTGCTAAAATGACCGTTGATGGACAAGCAGTTACGGTCGATAACTACGCCAATTTACTCGCAGTTGGCACCAATTATGTCTTTACGCTAGGTCGATACGAAAACGCTGCTTTTGTAAGCACGGGCCAAACCAAAACGGTAGTGGCGCAATCGCTCCAAGAAGACCCCATGCCGTTTGATACCGTTTACACCAAAGGCAACAAGAAAATTGGCTACTTGGTCTATAACCGTTTTTATTCTAAACCCAACAACAGCGACCAAGCCCTTTACGACCAAAAAATGGCGCAGATTTTTGGGAAGTTCAAAGCCGCTGGTGTCACTGATTTTGTACTTGACCTGCGCTACAACGGTGGCGGCTACATTTCTACGGCGGTGACGCTGGGCAGTTTTATTGCCAAAGGAGCAAATGACAAAGTACTGATGACCCGCGACGAATACAACAAAAACGTAACGCCTGACTTACAGAAGCAATACGGTGCCAACTACGGTCAGCGTTTTTTTGAAAACCGCCCCGAAAACATTGGCAGCAACCTGAGTCGGGTCTATGTTCTGACCAGTACACGCACGGCATCGGCCAGCGAAATGGTTATCAATTCCCTCAAACCTTTTATGGAAGTGTTTTTGATTGGAGATGTAACGGTAGGTAAAAATGTGGGTTCGACGGTCATAAAAGACACTAAAAAGCGCTTTGTGCAAGGTATTATGCCGATTATTCTCAAAACATACAACTCCGCAGGGCAGTCTGACTACACCGCTGGATTTACGCCCAATGTCACTGTAAAGGAAAGCATTACGCAACCATTTTACGCTTTTGGCGACTTGAGAGACCCCCTACTTTCTGAAGCTTTTTATCAAATTACAGGCACACGCAACGCCCGTAGAGGCATAAGCGAAGCTGAGCCTATCGAGAGGTATAAAATACAGCCACAAGGCCCTGAAACCGAAATGTTTATAGATAGCCCCCAACAGTAATGTATTGTGTTGTTGGATGCTCACATCCAACAAAAGAGGTTTCTCAAAACCTCGTCAAAAGTGCTGTTGGATGCTCACATCCAACAAAAAAGGTTTCTCAAAACCTCGGATTCGTTCGGTTTTGAGAAACCTCTCGGGTGGGTTATAGTAACCCACCACACATTATGAATAACCCACCCCACAAAATGCTCATTTAGCTTATTCGGCTTTCAACTGCGTCAGTTTTACTTTCGTTGGGTTTGCGTTTACTACGTCGGTTTCCACTAGCCCGTCGCGTAGACGGATGATGCGGTGGGCATATTTGGCAATATCATCTTCGTGCGTAACGACGACAATCGTGTTTCCTTTAGAATGAAGTTGGTCAAACAAATCCATGATTTCGTAAGAAGTACGGGTGTCCAAGTTACCTGTAGGTTCGTCGGCCAACAAAATACTCGGGTCATTGACCAATGCGCGGGCAACAGCCACCCGCTGACGCTGCCCTCCCGAAAGTTCATTGGGGCGGTGTCCAGCCCGTTGTTCCAAACCCACACTTTTCAGCGCAGCCATGGCGCGTTCGGTGCGTTGTGCTTTTGTGTATCCTGCATAAATCAAGGGAAGTGCCACATTTTCGAGCGAAGTCATCCGAGGCAACAGGTTAAAAGTTTGAAACACAAATCCAATCTCTTTGTTTCGCACCTCAGCCAATTCATTTTCGGTCATATCGCTTACGTCCTTGCTATTTAAGATATACTTTCCCGAAGTAGGCGAATCCAAACATCCAATGATGTTCATTAATGTTGACTTTCCTGATCCAGAAGGACCCATAAAAGCCACATATTCTCCTTTACTAACCGAGATGGTCACATCTTTGAGGGCGTCGATAATTTCGGTACCCATGATGTAGCGTTTGGCGATGTGCGATGTTTCGATAATTTTCATGACTGTATTTTTTTCAAAATGTCTAACACTTCCTTGCTATCAGCGTCATTTTTCATGATTCGCTTTAAAAACTCCTGAAACTCCGCCTGCAAAAGGGTTTGGTCAAACACCTTTAATTCGTTGGTAAATAGGACAAATTCAATTTTATTTCCTTTTTTATCAGTGGCATACAAGGCATAATTCAACACAAATGCGGTTGAGCCACCCTTTGCCCCGAAATGCGTAAAATACCGTTTATTTTCAGGGTTTAATCGCATTGGCCACTCCATTAGGTCATCGAGTACGGTTTGGGTGGCTGTGTCAAAATAGGTACGACTATCTATTTTTTGCATCAAAGAACCGTATTCTGCCGCCGTTGAAGCTGGCAAGCGATTCGACCAAACTTTTTGTACTGGCAACGGAATATTGGCTAGCTTAAAATTCGCCTTCGTTGTTGTGTCTATTTTCAGTAATTCAAAATATTTATTGGCACGTTCCAAATAAACCGACATTGGCAATTTTTTCATCGCAGCCTCTGAATGCTCGTCCGAACAAACATACAAAGCCGACACAAAAGGGTACAACGGCTGGTGTTTGGTTAGCCCCAATTTGGGTAAATTGGCATTGATGTTGTTCAAACCCAATTTCCACATCAAATACTCCGTGTTGGCATTGCTACTGTATTGAAGCATTCCTTTGGCTACTTCTAACAGCGGCACTGCGTTATTTTGTAATTTTTTGGTTTTTCTTTGTTCGGCCAACCATTGTGGATGAGCGCCTCCATCGGTTTCTGGAATGTAAAACCGCGCTAGTTCTCCTATCGCAATCGGTTCCTCTGGTTTTATTTTTCCAGAAGCTACCTGCTGCGCAAACTCCACAGCAATGATAACCTTTACGGTACTTGCCAGCGGCATCAAGGTGTCCACCCTGTGGGCGACCTCCACCTTCCCGTTTTTAGCATAATAGATAGCACATTTTTGAGGATTTTTCTGAAGATATTCGGCTACAAAATCGGTTTCGTAGCGTAAATACTTAAAATAAAAATACCCAAACACACAGCTAAACAACAAGGCAAGTATGCCAAGACCCGTGGCAACAACTTTCCACATAATACGTGGTTTTTAAAAAATTAACGAAAGTTCAAAAGCAGGGAAAAAACAATGCGTAAAGGTACATTTTTACCTGAAACTTTCGCGTTCTTTTTCGATGAGTGCGCGTTGGGCTTGATAGGTTTTCAAAAATGCTTGATAATCGGTAGCAGTGGTCATTTGGGCTAAGTCCTGTAGCCCTTCTTCTGCGAAGTCAGTTAGGTATAATTTTAAACACTGAAGAACATACAATTTTTGCAAATCAGGCGCTGTCCGACGAAAGCGTAAGGCATTGAGTAGAATATCGTAGGCCGCTTTTGGATTTTTTTGAGCATTAAAATAGTGGGTCGCCGCCGTCAATACACCCATGTCAAACGGATGCTGTCTCACGGCCGTCCAATAGTCGGCTTTTGTTTTCAATTTAGCAAGGTTTACAAAGCTTGGACGGGCTTCTTTAATAAGCCAAAAATCCAGCATCTGACGGGCCATCGCTACCTTTTGGGAAGTATCCGCTACTGTTTCCGACGCCAAAATATCGAGGGCCGTCAATTTGTTTCGGGGATATTCCGCGTACGCTTGGGCTACTTGCAGCTCATGGTAAAAATTACCGTTGTTGCCCGTATTTATCAGTTTTTTAAACAAAATGGCTTGGTTTGTATCTTTCGTAAATTGCCCCAAGTTGTACAAATACGCAAAGTTATTGACACTCAATGCCGAATCTTTGGCAAAATCAGGGGCTACCTTCACGGCTTCGGTGCGGGCATTTGTTAGCTGTACAACGGCCAATCGGTTGGCTTCGTGCGAAAGATTGGCGGCTTTGTTTTCGAGCAATTGCGTTTCTTCTACGTCCTTTTTGGTAAGCCCCAACGACGCCAACGACCCTTTCCCCGACGAGGTAGTAAGTGCTTTTGCCCAGAAAGCCAGCAAATTACTCTCCGCCACGTCGCGGTTTTTAGCATTCTGACGTGCCAACTCAAAATAATAATACGTAGAGTCTGCAATGGCCGTTCGAGAATACAAATACCCTAAATTGTTTTGAATTTCACCATTATCAGGAAACGTTTTTAGTCCTTTTCGTAGGTTAAAAACCGCATCAAAAAATAGGTTTTCGTTCAACAGCGCTTGCCCCAAACCCACATACGCTTGTGGCGTCGGGTCTTTTTGCAAGGCTTGTTGAAAAAAAGACCCTGCCGTAGCCTGATCTCCCTGCCGCAAAGCCAAGGATGCTAGGGCAAAAGCCGACTTATGGTTCTGATAATCAATGTCCAGTGCTTGTTGGTAATAACCACTCGCCACTGTCCACTCCCGCGTAACGGTATGCAAATCGCCCAAGCCATTGTAATACCCCGCCTGCGCTTGGTCGATGGTATAAAAACGATTAAAAGCTAAAATGGCAATCCAAGCCATGCCACCAATCAGCCAAGCCTGCGACTGTAAAAATCGCATGGGTTTGTACACCACTTTATAAACGGCTTTCCCCTGTTTGAACAACGGCCAGAAATTAAGACCAACATAGACCACAAACAGCGTTCCGATGCACAATTGGCTATACACCACCGCATCCTCAAAAACTTCAATAAACGAATTGTTATGGGTAAAAAGCGCAAAGGACATCACAGAAGTCGTCACCAATCCTAGTCCGACGTATAACCATGCCCCAATCTCACGAAAAGGCAAAAATGCTTCGGTTCGTCGGGCAAAACTCCATATCCCTAAAGCAAGACTTATAGTATATATCACGACAGGACTTATATACCAAAACGCCGCATCACTCTGACGGGTTACTTTGAGGTACAACAGATACGTACTAAAAATGTACAGTACCGACAAAAACAAAAAGTTGAACAAACTCGTCTTGCCAAAACCTGTTCGTGGGTTGGTGACGACATACACAAAACCCGCCACAATTTCTATCGACAGCCACCCGATAAACCCAACACTCAACATCAACATGGGAAGCAAACTGTAGGTAGTCGCCGTCAGTGCTTGCAGAGGAGCATTGCTTCCAAAATAAAAAACGCCTACTAAAACGCCTACTACTCCCGCAAATAGAAAAATCCGCTGCACCATCGGCATATCTTCTCGAAAAGCGTGGACATAGTAACTTACAATACCCAACACTGCCGCTACCACCACAAAGCCCGTTGAATTGTCGGTCCCAAAAAGTTGCAGCACTTCAAAATGAGACAGCGAAAGCAGCGTAATGACTAACATCATGGCGCCAATGTACCACCTACGTGGCAAGCCCGAAATCGCGGCCAACAATAGCACAAAACCCGCCAACACGCCCCCCAAATACCCCCACCCCAGCCATTCGGGGACGTCGATTTGAACAGGTACAAATTGCTCTTTTAAAATATAGGCTTTTCCCAACAAAAAGAGGGTTTCTACTGACTGCTGTCCGCTATCTGCCGACCGCTGACTGCTATCTGCCAACTGCTGCCCACTCACCTTCAAACTATCGAGCTTTACGGGTACTTCGTCCAATTCGCTCAAAACTTTCCACTCAATCGAATTTTCGATGCCACGGTAGTGAAAAAAGAGAAGACAAACCAAGCTAAACGTCAAAAGCCCTAAAGCAGTAAGGTACAAAAACCGCTCAGAACGGTTCCAATTTTGCCAAAAAAGAAGAAATCTCATTGAATTTGAATGAATACTGAATGTCATCAGGCGATCCTGAACCACGTGTTACTAAAAACGTCCTTCCGAAACGGTTATTTTCTCGTTCTTCAAAAAATCGAAAAGCGTTAATCGTCGCAAGGTATAAAAGGAAGTCCAGTATGTCTTCAATACATTCACATAATTTTGTCGGGCTTGTACGGTTTCGTTGAGGGCGATGCTCAGGTCAGTGATGGTCAATTTCCCTAAAAAATAGCGCTGTTTCGTGATTTCAAATCGTCGCTGCGCAATCGTATCTGCTTTTTGAGCTACGGTGAGTTGTCCTTGTTGCTGATTGAAACGAAGTGCTTGCAGGTAAATCTCTTGCTCAAACGTAATTTCTTCTTGCTTTACCGTTACTTCTACCAATTCCCGATTGGCTTTGGCCAATTTTATCTGGGATTTTCGATACCCCCAATCTTGGATAGGGACGTCGATGTTGACCCCGATGTATTGGCGGGTTTGAAGGTTTTGGTACGACTCCAACAATCGGTTAGAGGTTTGTTGCGTACCCACGTTGGCAATCACGCCCAAGTTGATACTATTTGAACCTTTCGCCTCGGCGAGTTGGCGGTCGGCTTCCATACGCTGACTTTTAAAATCCGTCAACGCTTTGCGATTGGCTTTTGCTTCATTGAGTGCTATTTCGGGTGAGACAGTCAACAACGGAAGTTGAGAAGGCAGCACAAACGTCAGTGACTCCCCCAACGGCAGTCCAAGAATCCGTTTGAGGGTTTGGGTCGCAATTTCGAGCGTCACCTTTGCCTCGTTCAATTGATTTTGGGCATTTAAACTATTTAACTCTAACTGTAAAAGTTCGTTTTCGGTAATTTTCCCAATCAAGTACCGTTCCTTTGATACTTTTAAAAGAGTATCGGTATTTGCCTGATTTGTTTGCGCAATTTCCACCGCCGCCTGCGCCACCAATCCATCAAAAAAAAGTCCCACGGCCCTTAGACTTGCTTCTTCAATTTCTTCCAAATACCCACGCTGAGCTATATCGTACTGCAAGGGCTCCAGTAATTTCCGCCATTTTAGTTCATTATACAATAACGAATTTTGTTCGTAAGACAACGTAAATGGCGACGAAAGAAAAAAACTATTTTGACCTACTAAAAAATTATCTGTTCGTTGTAATGCCGTTCCAAATCGCAATTGTCCCCCTGTCAATCCGACATTTTGTACCATTGTCAGTCCTACTGAGTTATTAGCTTGGCTTACTTTTCTAAATTCCAACGAACCATCGGGTTGCGTAATAGGATTGATAGACCGATAAAACGTAGGAGCATTGGCGCTGAGTCGGATTTGAGGCTTAAAATTTGCCTTGAAGTTTTGATACCTCCAGTAGCTACGTTCATAGGTATTTTTGGCACGGTAATAATAAGGCGAATTTGTTTTCGCCAATTCAATTGCTTCTTCTAAATCAAGTAATTTAGCTTGTGCACTTACAGTAGCAATTCTACCACTAGCTAAAAAGCAAACAATAAAAGCAAAAAAACCGATTAATTTTCTCATAAAATATTACATAATTTAAAACTATTAAATACTATTTCTTAATTAAAAAACAAGGCATAAATACTAAAAGTACCACAAGTGACATAAGTAACCCTCCTATTGTACCTACTCCCAAGGCAAACCAGAAAGGCTCATTTTCGTACAATAAAAATGGAATTAACCCTACGATTGTTGAAGCAACAGTGAGCCAAATCGGGCCGATTTTGTGTTTAAAAGCCCGCAAGTAGGTCTCTATCTTAGGCTGTTCTGGAAATTGTTTTTGTAATGTATTCCACTCAGCAATGATAAAAATACCTGCACAGACCACATTTCCTGCCAACAGCACAAAAGAAGCGTAGCCGCCTTGATCAAAATTAAAATCAAACCAATAAAAAGCTAAAAAGACGCCTACGTACGACAGCGGAATCATGGCAATCAGGGCGAGCGGTTGCAATACATTTTCAAAAATGACAGCACATACAATATAAATCAGCACCATTACCAAGCCAATCAGCTCGTATTGTTTTCTTGCTTCGTCACTAAACCAATTGTACTCCGACTTTTTAGCGGCATAACCCACGGGCAAGGTGGGGCGAAACTCATTCAGCGTTTTGGTTAAAAATTTATCGCCAAAGTGTCCGCTCCCAAAATACTCAAAACTCACCATTCTAACGTACTGTTGGTCTTCCTTGTAAATCTCTGGAATGACCTTTTCCTTGGTAATTTCCGCCAATTTGGACAATTTGTAAACGACTGTATCCGATTGTAAGGGTTGATTTGTCAATTGATACACATCAAAACCATTTGCCTGCCGAGGTAAAACTTTGATTGATTGGTATTCTCCACCCAAAAACGTATATATATCAGAGTTAGGCTTATTATTTCTTTGATAAACGCCCTGGTAAATACCCGATAACGTGGTGTGATTCCAAGCCAAATCATTACTCTTTGTTTTTAACGTATATTCATATAGGTTTTTATTGGTAAACATTCCCATGCCCCGATTCACATTCACTTCTTGTACCCGTGGGTGGGTCTGAAGCCTAGTTTGCAACTGTAAGGCTTGCTGTTCCAGTTCTTGGTAATTGTAGCCTAACATTCGGACATTAAAACTCGGCGTTTGATTCTCGTCCAATGATTGGCTGAACCCCTGCCCTACTCCGTAAATATTCCAGCTAATGCCGCTCATTTCGGTGGAAAGGGCAATCATGCGATTTTTGAGCAAGTACGGAAATGAGGTACTTTCGTGGGCTTTTTTGAAGTAAATAACGATACTTCCTTGTTGGCCATTATAGACTTGCGTGATAAAACGATCCACTTCTGGGTACGCTTTGATCTCATTTTCAACCCGTTCAAAGACTAAATTCATTTGCGCAAGTGTACTATTGTTGGGTAATTCTGCCAATACGTATAAAGAAGTACGTTCAGGTTTACCAAAATACGCTCCCTCATACACATAATTCACAAAAAGGCGGAGCGTGCCGCCTAGCCATTTGTTCAGCGCGGGGCGAACTTCATCGCTAAACCACTCATTTTCAGATATCTGATTGTACCAATCCGCCAATGTACCCTTGTCTTCTAACCTATTGGGCAACAAAAAAACGGGTGTGCCAAAAAGCAATATACCTACCAAAATGACGGTTTTACGAAAACGAAGCAAGATGCGTAAAATAGCCTTGTAAATAACCTCACCACGCGGCAACCCGCCCCAACCCTCTCCGATTCTCTCGTAAGAATGGGTGAGATTACTCCCTCTCCTGAAAGGAGAGGGTTGGGGTGAGGTTGACATCAACGCAGGTACAAAACCCACCGCAACCACCAAGGATACCCCCAACGTAATGACCATCACTACCGCAAAATCAAGCAAATCGAGACGAGCTTCATCGGGCAAAAACCAAATCACCGCCAAGCCCGCGCAGGTGGTGAGCGTCGCCCCCAACAAAGCCGTAAAAACGTTCAGATTACGGTAACGGCGGTAGTGCTCAATCATCACGATGACGTTATCGATGATGATGCCCAGCGAGGTCGTCAACGCGGCCAAGGAATACAAATGAACCTCCACCCGAAAGACATACATCACAATCACAGAAAGCAACAAACACACCACCATACTCGCCCCAATCAACCCCACGTACCACCAACTGCGCATTGTTACTAACACAAACAAAAAAAGAATCAATACCGCCACACCCGACTGAATACCAATACGTTGCAAGTTTTCTTCGATGTATTTTGTGGCATCGTATTCTACCCGAAGTTGGTATCCTTTGGGAAGCTGCTTCCGTAGGTTTTTAATACGTTCACGCAGGGCTTTAGCTACCTCAAGCTGATTCGCCCCTGCCGCCGCCGTGATGCGCACGTTCAACGCATTTTGCCCATTTACCCGATAATAAGCTGTAGCGGGCTGCTCCTGTCGAGCCACTGTAGCCACATCGCCCAAGCGCACAATTCTCCCCCCAAGCCGCGCCACAGGCAAAGCAAGCAACTCCCCCTCCTGCAAGGAGGCAAGTCCCCTCTCCTGCAAGGAGAGGGGATTTAGGGGTGAGGTCCTCGGCACCAAACTCACCAACACCCGCCCCCCATCCGCCAACGTCACACTCCCCAGCGCCTCTCGCCGAAAAGTCGCCCCAATCGCCTCAACCAATTGTTTTTCAGAAAGTTGAAACCCTCTTAATGCATCATCATCGTAGCTTATTACCCATTCTTGGCGGCTTCCACCACTGACTTGTACCTCATACACCCCTCTTACCTGCGCCAAAGCAGGCTTGAGTTGCTGTTCTGCGTAGGTCAATAATGCCGCCGCCGCCGTAGACCCATCGAGCTGAAGTGTAAGTACCGCTTTCTGCCGTTCTTTTTGATTAGGGGTATTCAACGCGACCTCGGGATAACTCACCTCACTTGGCAGACGTTTATAGACTTGCCTCACCAATGACGCCACCTCCAAGCGCAGGGCATCTGCGTTGGCTTTTTTATCAAGCTCTAATGTGACATATCCGTAGCCATAGCCCGACACCGACGTTACCTTCTGCACTCCCTGCACCGTACTAAATGTTCCCTCCAACAAAGCCGTTACTTGCGCTTCCACCACCAAAGGCGACGCACCCGCCCAAGCATAGCTCACCGTTAGGTTTTGCCCACCGCTGGAAGGGGCCAATTGCACTGACAACCTTGGCAAAAGAAGTACACCGACCAAACTTAGCACCGCAAACGCCAACAAAAGGGGATATGCACTTTTCATGACTTTTTACTTAGTATATTATTTGGATATAATCTATAAATAATTCACAAAAAGTAATAAAATTCCTTGCAAAACTCATTTTCTTTTCATTGCTTTGGCTCATTAAGCATATCGTTATTAAAGGAACGAATTGTTTATTTTACCTTACTTTAAAATGTAAATATAATCGTTAGCATTTCCTTTGGCACAAAACAGGCACGAGGGAAGGGTAAACTATTGTTGAAATTTTAAACTGTAAACCTAAAATAAACAAAACATGCAAGCTACTGATTATCAATTACTCCCCCCCCAATCACACGCCCTAAACGTCTCTTTGACGGTGGTAGTGCGTTGCCATTTCTTAACCCAAACATCCTTTAACCGCTAACAGCCATGAATACCATCATGCCCAACGAACGTTATTTTCACTACAACGGCCAACGCATCTCTTACCGCGAGGGTGAGGTACTATTAGCTTGTGCCAAAGGGTGGACGATTGAACAAACAGCCGAAAAACTTTTTATTAGTCCGAATACAATCAAACGACACCGCGAAAATTTACGCTTGCGTTTTTCGTTGCAAGGATACAGCGCTTTGGTGTGTTTTGCTAGTAAATTAGAACCTGATTTAGAAAAATGGGTAAAGTAGCCCATTGACATTTTTAGTAAAAGCCCCCACCTTTGTATCAACCAAACTCACAGGGCGCGTGGTGAGGGTGTAAAATAAATAAAACGAACTTTTAAACTTTTACGAACATGGAAAAGAAAAAAATGTCAAAAGCCTTGATGATCACAGCCGCTTTAGCTGGAGGTATGGCTCTTACGCAATCGTTTTTTAATGAGGCGCAGGCGAGTGGGGGGGGCATAAGGTCTTGCCAAAATAGGCCGAGAGAGAATAATGGTGATTGCGAAACTAAAGACCAAACTAATGGTACATATTATTATGTCTGTGAAGACTCTTGGTTTTGGCACGATTGTGTAATAGGAGGCTAATAGCAAATCATCCTCAATCGTTTTGAAACATAAATGGTTGAGGATTTATTTACATTATAATACATAATAAGTACCCCACAGACTTAAGAAGTCCCTTAATATATTTACAAATATTTTAATTTTAAAATCATGAAATATAAAATCATTATTATTGCATTTATTTTGTTGTCATTTATTGGTTTATTATTCTTTTTTTTTAACGAAGAAAGTGTTTTTATTGTAAAAAACAAAGAAAAAGATTATTATAAAAATAAAAAATTAAATATAGAAATTAAAAAATCGATAACCGTATCATTAGATATTGAAACTCCTCAAGAGTTGAATGGGTTATACGCTATTAATAAAGGAAAATACATAGGGGGACTCATTTTTTTAAATAGTATAGTTAATTCTTTGCAAATTTATAATAAACATGGCGACTTAGTTCATAAAATAAAACTACCAAAAGAAGGGCCTAAAGGTGTAGGGGTTATAGAGGGGTTTTTATTTATTAATGAAGATAGTTTGTTTATATTAAATAGAAGTGATGTTTTATTTTTTCTTGATAAAGATTTAAATATTAGAAAAAAATACAACCTAAGGCCAAATTATTCAATGGCTAAATATGCTCCCAGTCCACGAATAGTTATTTCAGGGGATATGCAAATGGCAATAATTAACAGCAAGGAGCACATACTAATTAATGGTGTAACAATGGGAGAACCACGAGATGAATCCAAAAATAACAGGCCAAATATTATTGATTTGGATTTGAATATATCAAAGTTTAATTACAGATGGCATTATCCAGAAAATTATAGACATGGAACATGGGATAATCTCAGTATACGTTCATTTCATAAAGCTTATAATGAAGAAAAAAAAGAATTCATTTTTAGCTATCCTATCGAACACAATATTCACATTAGTAATGATTTAATCAATGATAAAGAATTGTATGGAGGTAGTATATATATCAATGAAATAAAGTCTTTAAGCAAAATAAGAATGCCTCCCCCATTTAGATTTAGTCGATCGAAAAGGAAAGATTTGTTTTTCTTAAACTCACTCTACTCTTCTATCTATTATGACCCATACAGAAAGTTAATTTACCGCTTTTGTCATCATAGCTTGAATGAAAGTATTTATAATTTAAAAGGCCCATATGCTAAAAAAATATCATTAATTGTATTAAATTCTAAATACGATTATATTGGAGAATCTATGATTGGCGACTACGTTGACCCTGAAACTTGTTTTGTAAATGAAGAGGGGTTGCACATAAAAAAATACAATAATAATGAGAATTTAGCTGAATTCGTATGTCTAAAAGTAAATATCGCAAGACAATAATAGTACTTGCCTTTTCTTGTCTTTGGATGCAAGTTTCTTGTTCATCCCCTAATTGGAGTGAAAATGATCTCTTAAGAACATTTAATTTTTCTACTTTACAAAAGAAAAAAATAAGTAGATATAATTTTATATTTATTATACCAAACTCTGGCTGTTCTGGCTGTATTTCTAATGCAGAGTCATTTTTTATAGAACATCAGAATCAAAAGTCAAATAAAATATTGTTTATTTTTAATCGAATAATTTCTAAAAAAAAATTTAATATACGCTTTAAGAGCTATACTGAAGGATTTTCTAATGTTATTGTTTTTGATGGTATTGATTCATATCCAGAAATATATCCTGTTATTTTAATAAAAAAACAAGCAAATATTAATCAACACTTTGTATCTCCCAAAGAAGATGGTATAAAAATTTTGGTAGAAGAATTAAAAAAAAATCAGTAAAATAACCCATGATTACATATATTTGATAGAAAAAAACTATTTCACCGTGGAAACAAAATACATTCAAACGTCTTGGATTGATAAGTCTGGCTTAGAAAATGTTGTGAGTTGGATTTCTCCTTTATATTACTTAATGAGTTGGTCATTAAGTTCCTTATTATTGTCACGTCATTCGTCTCGTGTGTACCTTTATGGAGACCAGAATTCAGGCGAATTGTTGATAGATAAACTAAAGCTTCCATATACTGATTTTATTCCTTGTCTTGAGATATTTCAAAATCCATTTCCAGAGGCCTGGGTACTTAATAAGATGTATGTATATGCCCAGCAAAAAGAACCTTTTGTGCATGTTGACAGTGATGCTTTTTTATTCCACTCTCTTACTCAAATACAATTAAATGCCCCCTTTTTAGCACAAAACTTAGAAGAAAATCACCCTAACTATATCAAAGGAAAAGAAACAATATTATCCACTTGTAGTGATCTTCCGCCTTTTTTGATTAATGATAATATTAAAAAATATAGTGCTATCAATGCAGGTATTGTAGGAGGGCAAAATTTTTCATTATTTGAAGAGTTATATTCTCTTGCTATTGAGTTTTTAGAAAACAATCCATATCTGCTTTATTCACTTGATAATGATTGTTTAAATCTTTGTATAGAGCAGTTATTTCTTCATCAATATGTGGCTTCAAAAAATATTACATCTCAGTATTTATTAGACTACACAGTAGGTTATCCATATCAATATGGATTGGATAAATTTACACAATTACCATGTAATTGCTCATATGTTCATGTAATGAACTATAAAAAAAACTCAACGATATGTGAGCAATTAGCGCAACGACTCTACATAGAATCACCTGAATTATACGAACGATGCATTCAAGTCTATCATGCCATTTCTAAAACTTCTATTTCAGTTTTGGAAAGCGATTTTTCATTTGCGAAGAGTAGCATAAGTAAACATAGTAATATTTCTCTTTCTAATGAATTAATAGAAGATATTAGCCAGTTTGAAAAAGAGAAGAATGAATTTATTGAGTCTATATCTGACAAAAAAGAATTTTTAAAATGGTGGAAAACTCATTCGATTCAAGTTAATTCTGCATTGAAACTAGAGCCCAAAGAGGTTTTTCTAAAAAATATAAGACATTCCAATTTCTCAAAACGAATAGTTTCAGAGTGGAATTGGAGCGAAGCAAATGAATTTTCTACTCAATCAATGATTGATCACCTCTCAATCAACACATTTTTACCTCCTACTTACTTTGAAACTTTGCTTTATGTTTATCCACATCAATCTATTATCAAAGAGCAAGTATTGGATGTTTTTGGAATACTTATACTTGACAATATTGATTTTCCTATTCCTTTAGGAGAGGTAATTAATATTGTTTGGAATCAAATAAAACACGCTCAAGTAGAAGGCACTAACAACTCCTTGACGAAAGAAGATATATTCAATAGAATATGCTTTTATCTTTATCAAGGAATACTTGAATTTGAAGAAGTATAAGTAGTCTAAATATTTGAACAAATGAAAATTAGAATTTGTATTCCATACAGGAATCGAGAAGAGCATCTTTCTCTATTCATTCCACATATATGTAAGTATTTGTCGAATAAAGAATTTGAAATATTAATCATAGAACAAACTCAAGGTAAACCATTTAATCGTGGAAAACTGGCAAATGTAGGTTATTTATTGTCCGATAATACAAGTGCCTTTTGTGTACATGATGTAGATATGTTGCCTCAAAAAGTTGACTATGAAGTAGTAGCTGATGCAAACCACCTTGCAGTGAATGTAAGCCAATTTGGTTATCATCTTCCATTTGAAACATATTTTGGAGGAGTAGTCTTATTTGCTCCTTTTATAATGGAGAAAATTAATGGGTTTAATAATGACTTTTGGGGATGGGGAATTGAAGATAATGATTTATTTGATAGGGTTATTTATCGTGAATGTACAGTATTTAGGCCACAACAAGGTTTTTTTTCGTCTCTTCCACATAAGAAAGCATTTCAAAAAGATATCTATGAAAAAAATTTAATAAAACTAATCAAAAGCCAAACAAATAAAAGTGAATATGATATAAATGGGTTAAATTCTTGTGATTATAAAGTTATAAAAGCATACTCAGTCGAAAAAAATATTAAACATTTTATTGTTGATATTTAATTTTATGTGGTTGATTGTAACATTACTGTCAACTTTTTAATATTAGATATTCCATGTTCGCCAAAATCGTTTTTCAATTGTTTCGGCAAACTTTTATCAAGCAGTAATTTCATGAATCCATTGGAGAAATTTTGGTAAAACAACGATCTTTTGTACTATTTCCAATAAACCCACGGCCTGTTCTCTTTTTTTACAGACGGAAAATTTTGCAAAAAGTCGTTTAATTACATTCCGCCTTCTAAATGCCAAAATAAAGTTTCAATCGGCACACGAGTTCCCGCAAAAACGGGAGTAGCCGAAAGAATTTCTGAGTTAATCGAAATAATTTTCTGAATGTCCATTTCTGTAATGCTTTTAAACAAAAATACCAAAATTTTTAATGGATGAAGATACTCAAGATAAAATAGACCCTATTCAGGGGTTTGACTGGTGAGATATTCAAAATAAGTTGTTGTTTTATTGCTGTTTTCGTCGTATTTTGACCTCTACCTTTAAAAATTTCTGCATGAAATATTTAGCCCTTTTTTTTGTTTACGTTGATGCAATGCACCTCACAACCCAAGGAGGAAGAAACCGATACAGCCCAACCTTCCGTCAATGCCACGCCCGCAGTAGCCATCCAAATCGCCCAACGCAAAGTGTTCTGGGGGTTGTTATTGTCTAATGGAAAGGTGAGCCACCAAAGTGAGTCTAAAATCAACTTTGCTACCAGCAAGTATCAATACTCAAATTCCTCTTCAAAAAGGCTCAAGTGATTGAGACTTTCATGTTTTTAATCGTATAGCCACTACGTCTTATAAATTATGAGTTAACTCCTAAAAAATAGTCATAGAAGTTATTGACATTTTACTAAAAGTTTACATCTTTGTAAATAAAGCGCTTTTCTGGTCTGTATTTACTCTATTACAACTATGATAAACTTATGACGTTCAAGACCTATTCTAAAAAAATCTTTACATTACTTTTTTCAGCACTAGTAGTTTCTTGCACTAAAACCGAACAAGAAGAGTCAAGTTATGGAAAAACATCAATTAGTAAACAAAAATCAGTTTCACTACAACTGGATTCTAAGAGTCGAAACTGGTCGATGAATAACCAATACATCGTCAGCAATGACCGCAACGAAGAACGTCTATGCTTATTAAACTCACCTACCAATTCTTTGCAGTTTTATACGCTTGGTGGCAACAAAGTACATGAAATTAAATTCAAAAATGAAGGGCCTAATTCAACAGGGATTGTAAATGGTTTTTTATACGTCAATAACGATTCAATATTTATTTTAAATAATTTACAAAACCGCATCTATCTATCAAACAGTCGCGGAGAAGTAAAAAAGACCTACCAATTACCTGCTTTTTCAAAAAACAAGTATTTTCTTCGCCCTTGGTGTGAGGATGGCACCGAAATCTTTCTCCACAAAGGTCATTTATTCATCCCTGGCCTACCTTGGATCAGCTATGACAAAAATCCAAAAGACTATTACAACAAAGGTTTGATAGGGATTGATTTGGATTTGGCAACCTCCTCATCAAGGTTTCACATTCCGTACCCAAACAAAGAATGGTTAATAGACAAACCTTTTAACTCACAGAGCATATCCCCCAAATGTATTGCCAACCCTACAACAGGACATTTAATCTACTCATTTGGGGTTGATTCTTACGTGTATGAATATTCTACCGAAGGGAAGTTATTAAATAAACATTTCTTTGGAACTAAAAACAAGGAGGAAGTACCCAAACCCATGGCCAATAGAAATGGACTCCATGACCCAATCGAAGAGGCTTTAAATTATACCAACAATTTGTGCTACGAAAGGTTATTTTTTGATAAATTTAGAAATTTATATTACCGTATCGTCAAACATTCAATCCCTGAATCGAGCGAATATACCCGAAAAGATTTCAATCTGGGTAAAAGGCCTTGGTTTGGGTATTCGTTGATTATTGCCGATACAAACTTTAAAATTTTAGACGAAGTACCGTTAAAGGATGGAATCGGCTCGGGTGCACTCATTGTTACAAAAGAAGGAGTTTTAATACAGAAGGAAAATGAAGACGAAAATCTTATGGAATTTGATAGTTTTATTTTTACTCACCCGTTGCACACCCTCCCAACCCAGTGAGGAAGAAACCGAGAGTGCTACCCCTTCTGTCAACACCACCCCCGTGGTAACAACGCAGGCCGCCCAACGCAAAGCGTTTCGGTGGTTGCTGTTATCTAATGGAAAGGTGAGCCACCAAAGTGCGTCTAAAATCAACTTCGCGACCAACGGGGTCATTGCCCAACTTGCCGTTCAAAACGGTTCGGTTGTTCGGGCGGGGCAGCTTTTGGCCCAACTCGAAAACCGAGAGCAACAACTCGCCCTCCGTCAAGCCGAACTACAGCTCGCCGAAGCCCGCATCGAAATCAATGACTTGCTCATCTCGCAAGGTGGCCGCAAAGGCGACAGTACTTCCGTCAAAGCCGACGTATGGACGTATATCAAACTTAGGAGTGGTTACGAACGCGCGCTTTTGGCGGTCCAAAAAGCCAAAAATGACCTTGAAAATACCTACTTACGAGCGCCGTTTGCGGGGGTTGTTGCCAATCTCAAAGCCAAACCCTTCACCCCTACTGCCACGGAGTTTTGTACGCTTCTCAGCCAAACGGCTCCCATGGTCGAGTTTTCGGTGCTCGAAACCGAGCTGTTGGTGGTGCAGGTAGGGCAGGTGGTCACGATTCAGCCCATCGCTTTGGGCGGGCGCAACTACCGTGGACAAGTTGCCGAAATCAATCCTTTTGTGAGCGAACAAGGGCTGGTGCAGGTCAAAGCCCGCCTCCAGCAAGCCGACAAGTACCTATATGAAGGCATGAACGTGCGGGTGCAAGTAGAGAAAACCATCCCCAACCAAGTCGTCGTTCCAAAAACAGCGGTCGTAGAACGAAGCAGTCGCAAAGTGGTCTTCACCTATGCCGCCGAAACCGATACAAGCGGCTTGGCCAAATGGAATTACGTAACCGTAGCCCACGAAAACGACACCGAAATCGCCCTCAGCGAAGGCATCAAAGCGGGCGATGTCGTGATTACCAATGGCAACTTAAACGTAGGGCACGATGCACGAGTGAGAATAACCAGTAAGCAACCTAGCACAAAAGGCGACTGAGCAAATGACACGTTTTCTCCTTCATCGCCCCGTTGGGGTACTTATTATTACCCTTGCGCTATCAGTGCTGGGGGTTGTGGTGTTTCGATTGTTGCCAGTGTCGCTGTTGCCCGATATTCCCGTACCCGAAATCACCGTGCAGGTAAGTTACCCAAGTGCCGCTGCCCGCGAATTACAGCAGTCGGTGGTGCTTCCTCTCAAAAATCAATTACTGCAAGTCAATCACCTGGATGACATTGAGGCCACTACCCAAGATGGATACGCGGTCTTGAAACTTCGCTTCGATTTTGACACCGACATACGGTTGGCGTACCTCGAAACCAACGAAAAAATAGACGGCATCGTCGCACAATTCCCCCGCGACATGGAGCGCCCCAAGGTCATCAAAGCAGGAGCAGGCGACATTCCCGTATTTCAACTCAATGTAGCCCCCCAATCCCCAACGGAGGGGCTTCTTGAACTCTCTGACTTTTGCCAAAATGTGCTCAAACGACGCATCGAACAACTCCCCGAGGTGGCTTTGGTGGACGCTTCGGGATTGGCTTTACCCGAAATTGTGCTCACCCTGAATCCGCCAAAAATGCAAAGTTTGGGCGTAACGGAGGCGCAAATTGTGGAACTGTTGCGTCAAAACAACCTTGATTTGGGCAACATCGCCGTGAAAGACGGGCAGTACCAGTACAATATTCGGTTTTCGTCGGTTCTTCGCACCCCACAAGACATTGAAGGCATTACGTTTCGGGTGGGTGCGGGCAACCAAGCCTCCAACGGTGGGCGCCTGATACGCTTGGGTGAGTTGGTCACGGTGTCGGTGGAGGAACAGCAGCAAAAAGGGTTTTATACCTTCAACGGCCAACGGGCTGTCGCGTTGGCCATCATCAAACAATCTGACGCCCAACTGCTCCGAATGCGCGAGCAACTCGACCAACTTTTGACCCAATTTAAGAGGGATTATCCCAATTTAGAATTTTCGCTTTCGCAAGACCAAACCGAGTTATTGGATATTTCCATCAACAACCTTATCAGCAACATTCTCACGGGGGCGCTGTTGACGTTTGTGATGATTTTTTTCTTTTTGCCCAACCCTCGCGTTCCTGTTCTTATCGGCATTGTCATTCCTGTTTCGCTGAGTATCACCTTTTTAGGGTTTTATCTTTTGGGCTTGAGTATCAACATCGTCTCGTTGGCGGGGCTGGTATTGGGCATTGGCGAAATCATCGATAGTGCCATTATTTTGATTGAAAATATTGAAGAAAAACGCGACCAAGGGCTTCCACTAGACACCGCCTGCATCGAAGGAACGGAAGAGGTGATTCGTCCCCTTTTTACGTCGGTCTTGACCAATTCGGCCGTTTTTCTCCCGCTTATTTTCTTGAGTGGACTGGCAGGGGCGTTGTTTTTTGACCAAGCCCTGTCGGTATCGTTGGCGTTGGCCGTTTCGCTCCTTACTTCTTATACGTTGGTGCCTGTTTTGTACCGTTTGGCATTTTTAAAATCAACCAACACGTCAATTTCCAACGAAACATGGCTAACGCGCCGCATCGAACGTTTCTACAACCTTACTTTTAACCTCGCTTTTCGCTTTAGAAAAGTGGCTTGGGTTGTTATTTTGGGCTTGATTGGTGGCGCTATTTGGCGCACTATCGGCCTCGAAAAGCGCGGAATGCCCGCCATTAGCCGAAGTGAGTTAGAAGTAAAAATCGACTGGAACGAACCACTCAACGTGCAACAAAATGCCCAGCGCGTCAATGAATTGATGAAAGGACTTTCGCCCGTTTACGTTTGTGCGTACATCGGTCAGCAACAATTTTTGTTGAATCGGCAATTACAGCAATCGTTTAACCAAGTTACGTTACAAGTAAAAACCGCCGATAGCCGAGCGTATCAACAACTATCTGCACACGCAACCAATTACCTTCGTCAGCGTTTTCCGTCGGCAGTCGTCGAGGTGCGTCCCGCTCAAAATGTCTTTGAACAATTGTTTGGCGCACAAGCCCCTCCGCTTCAAGTAAGGCTCTACAGTAGCCAGCAGGAAACCCTCCCCACTCCTGCCCAAACGGCCACTTTTTACGAACTTTTGACCAAAAATGGATTTCAAACCAACCCACCGAGTTTTCAGAAAAGTCTGGCCGTGAGCTTAAATCAAGAACGGCTGCTGCTGTACGGTATTTCGGCGGAACAAGCTTATGCGCATTTAAAGACATTGTTCAACGAAAACCAAGTAGGCCAGCTTCAATCACAGCAAAAATTCATCCCAATTGTATTGTCGTCTCGTGCCTCATCTTCCCTAGAAAGTAAACTGAGTGAAAGTTTTGTCAATAACCGACAACAGCAACCCATTCCGCTCAAAGAGCTCGTTAGTGTGCACTCGCTGGACGATTATCGCCTGTTTTTTATGGGGAAAGATGGAGGCTTTTTACCCGTCGATATTGCCACCCAAACGAAAAAAACTACCCCTCAACTCATCGCTGATTTAGAAGACCTTCTCCGCCAACTTCCCCAACTTAATTATCGTTTGGTAGGTGAGTATTTTCAAAATATAAAATACCTCAACGAACTCCTCTGGACCTTACTCGTGGCAGTCGGCTTGCTGTTTTGTATTCTTACTGCGCAGTTTGAATCCTTGCTTCAACCGTTTATTGTCATGCTTACGGCCTTGTTGGGAATCTCAGGAGCGCTCCTTACTTTGGCTATTTTTGGGGAAAGCCTCAACGCCCTTTCCATCATTGGGCTCGTCGTTTTGATTGGTCTCATTGACAATGATTCTATTCTAAAAATTGATACCATGAACCGCGAACGCGAAAAACTGGGATTGATTGAAGCCATACGACTATCGGGGAAACGACGTCTAAAATCGCAATTGATGACTTACCTCACCACCGTCTTAGGATTATTTCCCGTGTTATTTTCGGGGGGATTGGGAGCCGAACTCCAACGCCCGCTCGCCCTAACAGTTATTGGCGGAATGACTGTGGGAGTGGTGGCGTCTTGGACCATTATTCCGTTGTTGTATTACTGGATTGCCCAGCGCTCTAATCGCTGATTTCGTCGGGTTGGGAGCAACCATCCACACAAAAAATTCGGGTTGTGAGCAACCCTCAGCACATGTGAGCAACCCTTTTCACGTTATTTCTCGGTGTTTACCGAATTACGATAGGTAGTCAACCTTCCTGAGTCGGTTTTGGGAAGCGTTTCGGGGCGTGATTCTTTCGGCCCTAAATTTCTAAATGAATTGAAACTACGGGTAAACAAATAACTGGCCCCGTAGGAAACGGCCATTGGTGTGCCCGTAGAAGCAAGATATTGATTTTGGACGTTACGGTTGTACATCCGCAGGCGCTGGCTACCGTCGTCGTTAAGCCAGTATTCTAGGGTCCAATCCAACAATAAACTCGTCGCATCGTATTGATTTTGGCCGTACGACAAGCGGCCGTCGCGCGTGATGCGGAAACGGTCGTTTAGGAAACGGTACGAAAAGCGTAACTGTAAATTGTTGAGAGCGTTGATGGTAGGGTCGTTCAAATTAAAGTTTAAGCCCGACACGCCCAACTCTAAGTTTTCGTTCAACGACGACCCCCATTTGTTGATTTGGCTCGTTACCATTTCTCCAATGCTGTTTCCGATACCCGTCGCCGATTGCGCCAAGATGTTGTTTTGATCCGAGAAAAGCTGCCCAAATAACAACATACTACTCACCTGCTGCGACAGCGACTGTTCGTCACGCTTGAGCCGTTCTTCCAAAGCCGTTACAATGTACGAGTAAGCCGCAGGATATTCTTTAAACTTCAAACCATACGTCACTTGAGGCGACAACATTCGCTCGCTCAGGCCAATGGTTACTTCCACTGGATAACGGCGCGACATGAGCGCATCGTTGTTGGAAGTAGAAGTCGTAGTGGTGCTTGCTGACAGTACAGGTGCCAACGAAACGTTGGACAAATAGTTTGCCTTTACATCGAGAATTGCGCCGTAAGGGTCGCCCGTCCACGAAATTCGGCTTCCTTTCTGGATTTGGAATTTCTTGTTGATGACATTTTGCAAGGTAAACAAATAGTCCCCGTTTTGAATCTCGTACGACCCTGCCATGTCAAACACGTCGCGGGTATCAATTTTGAGATTAATAAGCCCTCGTCCGTAAGCTTTGATGGCATCTCCTCCTTGGCGGTCAAACTGAATTTCGCAGTACGCATCGGGCGTCATGTTGAGGCGAAAATCCATTTTGATGTTACTTTCTTGGGCGGGAATGACTTTATCCTCTTTTGCAATTTGCGTGGTGGTATCTTCCACTGGCACCACAAACTGGACAAAATCTTCGGAAGCCACTTCGGCCGCACCATCGAGCGGAATGTAGATTTTTGTTCCCTTATTGCTGGTTAAATCGGCACTGATGTTCAAATTATTAATGGGGCCAAAAATCTCCATTGTACCCGTTGTATAGGCATTTCCGTAGAAAAGTTCATTGTCCCGAATCGTTGTATTTAGCATTCGGAAGTTGCGCATTTCGGCATCAAACCCTATCGAAAACTTGCTAAATCCATCGTGGTAAACGCCCCCGCGTAAATTTGCCACGTTACCTTCAGGGTCGGTCAGGCGAAGGTTTTTTACCCGAATATCACTTTCTCCAAAATAGACTTTGTCTTCAAATGACAATACCGCTTTTAAATAGTCGAACGTCAAACGTCCTTTTTTCACATCCACCGTTCCATCCAACACGGGCGACAACGCCGCTCCTTTGACCGACACTTTGCCTACTGCCTTACCTGTGATATTCGACACCAACCCCCGCGCAAACGGCTCAATCAAATTGAGGTTCGTTTCGTTAAATTCGGCCGTTAAGTCCAACTCATTGTCAGTGCGGTCGGGAGTATAAGTGCCCGTTACGGTAAATTCGCGTTTCTCGTTTTTGTCCAAATGAATGTCAACGTGCAAGTGCTTATCGACAGGATCCCACTCGCCATCCCCCATCAAGTTACCCATCAAGAAATTATTGTACGTCAGTTTTTTAATCTGAAGTTGACTGTCAAAAATCAACGTACGATATACATCCCTCATGGTCAGGCTGCCATTGGCAACGCCCCCAAGGTTCACATTTAAGACGGGATTAAGCGTAGCTAGTTCAAAATTATGGGTTTCAAAAGCCAGTTCTTCGGAGGCATTGGTGGACATTTTTCCGTTCAACGAAATCAACTGGTCTTTTTTATCTGCTTTTAAGTTGACATTGCTCAAAAGGACTTCTGAGCCATTGATCGTAATCAGGTTGTTAGCATCCAAGTTCCAGTCTTCCTCCAACAAGCGGAGTTTCGACTTTTTGAATTGCAATGACATGTAGTCACCCACAAACCGAAGTTCGCCATTGAGCGTGGCGCGGTTAGGCAGTTTTTGTTGGCGTAAGTTACTACGAAAAGCAATGTGGTCTTCGTTCCAAGCGGCTTCGATTTGCATGTTTTCGGTAGGTGCAATGCCAACCAATTTTTGTTGGTCAGACCGAATAATCGCCGATGCAAGCACTTGAGGTGTATTGGTAAACTTTGAGGTATTCAAATCCACCTCAGTGTGATAGAACGAGTTATTTCCAATTTTGAGGGTATCCAATTGCCCCGTCATCGAAAACATTGAGGTATTATCTACCGTAAACACTCCCTCCACACGCGAACCGTTGGAGACGTACCCTTCTGGAAAAAGAAACGCCAACAGGCGATCCATTTTCTTAAATTTCAAATCGTACGCCACACTGTAGCGCTCCCCGATTGGCTTTTTGAGTTGCTTGTTTTCGTAATAAGCGATTTGGGCAGCTTCGTCTCCCAAAAAGTACATTTGGTATTCATCAAACAAACGTGCTAAGTCCACCACCGCTTTGGTGGGTTCAAAGCGTCCATTGGCTTTAAAATTAAAAAACTCAGAGCGAATGTCTAAGTCACGATTTTTCTCTTCTAAGCGAGAGTCAACCAACAAGGTATCAACGACCAAATTGCGGTTTTTAAAAGTAGCGTAGTTATTCAAAAACTTCGCTTTTCCCACCATTTCATCCATCGTATTACCCTCCAAATCTACGTTCAACTCCGTGTGAATCAGCAGGGAGTCTTTCATAAACTTGAGCGCGCGCAAATCGGCGCGTTGTACAAAACCTTCGGCGTGGTAGGAGTACCTCTCTTTATTAAAGTTGAAAGTTCCGTCCACGTCAGCAATGAGGTTGGTATCGCGGACAATCACCGAGCCTTTGAAAAGCTTATTTTGCAGCGTACCGTTCAGATATACATTTTTATAGACGTAGCCGTTGTAGGTAAATTTCGGCATTTTACCATCAAAGCGTAACCCCGCATTTTTGACGTCAAATCCTTTTCCGCTTATTTTTCCGTCCAAATCAAGTTGAGAAAACGCGTCGTCTTCCACCAACTTCCCCAAATCAAAATCTTGGGTTTTCATATCGGCCACGTAGGTAGGAACGGGCGCGGCAAGGTTCATTTCCAGCGCTCGGACGTTGATTTGCCCCATCGCCGTTTTAAAATCCCCGCTCATGTTGAAGCGGTCGATTGTGCCTTTGTATTTACCCGAGAAATCAACAACCCCGAATTTTTTCGCCAAATCATTAAACGATTTTTCGGGATAATATTGGTACAAATCAGCAGCATCGACGCGCGTCTCAACCATGTCAAAATCTAACAACGAGGTCGCAAATTCAGTGACTCCTTTGAAAGCGATTTTCCCACGGAGACGGCTATTTTTCCCAAAACGCAAATCGGTGTTTGTCAATTTGAAATCATTGACCGTTCCCAGAAAATCCCCGTGGACTTTCCAGGTTTCGTTGAGGGTAAACAAATAATCGGCAAACCACCCCAAATCCTCCGAACGCACCCGCGAACTGTCGATGTGGGCTTTCATCAACACCTTGGCATTAAAATCGCCAAAAGCCGATGGTTTGTCATAGTTGAAGGAAATATAATTGCGAATGATTGAGTTACCAATGGGCGCGTATAAATCTGCCAACTCCAGCTTGGTACGGCAGTACATCACGTTGGAATTCAGCCCTTTTACCGTCAAATTAGTACGTTTATCGTAGGTATGTAGCCCCCGAACTTTCAGGGCGATGGTATCCCCCAAAATCATAAAATTTTTGGCCTCGCCGCTGATACCTTTCAAAGTAAAGTGATTGTAATCGAAGGCTTTACCCGACATTCGTTGCTCACGAGGATCGTCAAAACGAAATGTACCTTCAATCAAATGCACTTGTTTAATATAAAACGGCACATTTTGGTCTTTTACCCCTGGAGAATTGGGGTTTGCAGTCAACTCTTCGATGCGGGCTATAAATTCGTCTAGGTTCAAATCGCCCGTTTTGGGGTTCTTCACTAACCATACCGAGGGGCGGTAAAGCGTAGCCTCATCGAGCCATGTCCCAAAAGTCTTTTTATCTTTGCCAATCGCCAGCTCCAAAAAGTCGTGGTTGACGTCGAGGCGCTCCACTTGAATCATGGGGCGGCCTTTGCGGTCGCGAATCTCAACTTTTTCGAGCGAAACGGCGTTAAACCATTTAATGCTTACCCTTCCAACGGAAGTCGGGTGCTGAAGTTCTTTAGAAAGTTTTTGGGTAACGTAGCCTACGAGCGAGGTTTGTATCAATGGAAATTGAACACATAGACTTATCATCTCTGCCAACAGCACGACTGTGACAAAGAGGATAAAGAGTGTGTTCAAGATGTGCCAAAGGATACGCTTCATGGGCTGGGTCACTACTCAACAAGTAACGTAAATTTCCAACAAATGTCAACTATTTTAGCCATCGAATCTTCGTGTGATGAAACTTCCGCGGCCGTTATCTCTAACGGCAAAATCTGTTCCAACATTGTAGCGACACAAGTGATTCACCAAAAATACGGTGGGGTTGTCCCCGAATTAGCCTCTCGTGCCCATCAGCAACACATTGTTCCTGTGGTCGAAAAGGCGCTTCTGGATGCAAAAGTAAGCAAAAAAGACCTGAATGCCATCGCTTTTACGCGCGGGCCTGGCCTTTTAGGCGCATTATTAGTAGGTGCATCGTTTGCCAAAGCCTTTGCTTTGGGGCTAAACATACCGCTCATTGAGGTAAATCACATGCAGGCGCACGTTTTGGCGCACTTTATTGAAGACCCAACGCCATCCTTCCCGTTTTTGTGCCTTACTGTCAGCGGTGGGCATACCCAAATTGTGTTGGTACGCTCGCCCCTCGACATGGAAATTATTGGTGAAACGCAGGACGACGCCGTAGGAGAAGCCTTCGACAAAACCGCCAAATTGCTCAACCTTCCCTACCCAGGAGGTCCGTTGGTTGACAAACACGCCCAACAAGGAAATCCGTTGGCTTACACTTTCCCTCTCTCCGAAATGCCTGGGCTCAATTACTCATTTAGCGGCATCAAAACATCCATTTTGTACTTTTTACAGGGTAAAACCAAGACAAATCCACAGTTTGTCGAAGAAAACATCGCCGATATATGTGCCAGTGTGCAGCATACGCTCATCAAAATGTTGTTACAAAAACTCCGCAAAGCCGCCCGCCAAACAGGTATTTCTGACATTGCAATTGCGGGGGGTGTATCGGCCAATTCAGGTTTACGGAAATCACTTTTAGAACTCGGAGAAAAAGAACGTTGGAATGTTTTTATCCCGCGTTTTGAGTACTGCACCGACAATGCCGCGATGATTGCAATGGCCTCCCATTTCAAATTTGAGCAAGCCGCTTTCTGTGAGCAAACCGTGAGCCCCTTGCCTCGCATGGCGTTTTAGAGGCCGTTTAATAAAATCTTTTTAAAATTTCAAATCATTGACTAGCAATAATCTATCATCGTAACTAGAAAATCACTAGCTTTATAATTCCTTTAAAACAACCCTTAACGTTTTGAGCGCGGAAGATGATGAAGCGAGTGATTTTTGTGTTTGTATTTTTCTTGTCTATTTCAATTGATGGATGGGCTGTCCATATTTTTGGAGGCGATTTTCGGATGATAGCGCAGCCTACACAGGGTAATTATACCTTAACACTTACCATATATGCTGATGCCAATACCCTCGGTACTGGAAACGACGACCTGAGTGTGAAGGTGTACATCTTTCGTAAAAGTGACCATGTGAGGATGGACGCTTTTGAGTTGCCACAACAAGTAAACCAAAACAAACCTATCATTTATCAAAATGAAGCTTGTGCGGGAAATCAACAACTGCGTACCGTGGCCCAAATTTATAGTCGCGCTATTAGTTTAAGCCCCGCACGCTATAACGATTCCCAAGGGTACTACATCATTTGGGAACGTTGTTGTCGGACGGCGGGGGTGGACAATCTCCAAAATAGAGGTCAAAACGTCGGGATGGTTTTTACGTTGGAATTTCCTGCCCTTATGCAAAACGGCACTTTTTTTCGTAATTCTTCCCCCGATCTCAGTATCCCCAACGGCGAATACATTTGTATTAATAGGCCATTTAGGATGAACATGAACGCCACCGATGCCGATGGGGATGAATTGCGGTACTCACTTGTAACGCCCTTAAACGGCTATACAACTAATGATGCGGACAATACCATAGGAAAAGGAGATTCTCATAGCACTTATCCCGAAGTTAGGTGGGCGGCAGGCTATGGACTTTCTAATACTATTCCAGGAAACCCCGCTTTAGCAATTCACCCGACTACGGGCTTCCTTACGGTAAGAGCCTCTCAACTAGGCAGATTCGCGTTTGCTATTCTGGTAGAAGAGTTCAGAAATGGGGTAAAAATTGGTTCAACCCGTCGGGAGTTTCAGTTAAAAGTCATCGACTGTGGCGGCACGCCACCTCCTTCACCCACCGTATTCAACAGCACCAATACCAGTTTACCCGCTTCGGTTGTCGAAATTTGCGATGGGGCAAATGCGACTCTACAGTTTACCTCACAACCCAATGTTTCGTACCAATGGCAAAAAGATGGCATCAACATTCCAAACCAAAAAAGCACAGCTGTCACCATCAGCCAAGCAGGTGAGTATCAAGTGACGGCTAGTTATACCAGTCGATGCGCCCTCGACACGGTTTCTCAACTCGTAAAGGTTGTGTTAGCAAAAGGACCAACCATCCGTTTTTCTCCGTCTGATACGGTCAGAATTTGTAATGGCGACACAGCTTTGGTACAAACTACCCAAGGAAACGGTTTTGTTTATGAATGGCGTAGAAATGGCGCAGTGCTTCCTACTGAAACCCGTTCTAGTTTATCCACAACTCAAATTGGCACTTATCAGGTCGCTGTTAGGAGCACAGCCAATTCCTGTATCAGTCGCGACACCGCCTTCGTTGTGCTTCGTCCTTCCCCCGCAAAGCCAGAAATTACCTCAACCAAAACCTTGCTTTGTCACCGTGATTCGATTCGACTACAAACGGCGCTTACCCCCGATTTAAGTGCTGAATGGCGTTTTAATGGCCAAGTTTTGCCCCAGCGTTCCAACCAATTATCGGTCCAACTTGCGGGGACTTATCAGGTACGAGTTTTTAATGGTAGTTGCTCGGCGCTTTCAGACCCCAAAAGAATTACCCAAGTATTGGCAGACACCATCCGATTCGACTCGCTGCTTGCGGTTTGTTATGACCCCGCACTTCGGGTGGCGCTTCAAGGTAGCCCCGCAAACGGGATATTTGTGGGAAATGGGGTTGAAGCAAACAACTTAAATGTTCAAAAAGCGGGGGCAGGTCTTCACCCTATTCAATATCAAGTGAGCTTTGGCAATGATTGTGTCTTGTCCAAAACCCGCATTTTGGAAATCAAACCCGTTCCCGTTTTAAAAGCGCCCAACAGCGTTACTCAATTAAAAGATGCTTCGGTGACAGTGCAAGTCCAAAGTGAAACACCCAACGGCGAAACATACCAATGGACACCGCCAACGGGTGTTGAAGACCCTACTGCGTTACGAACCAACATCGCCACTCCCAACACTGAGACTTATACCCTCACCGCTACCGCCGCCAACGGGTGTACTTCCGAAATTAGCATTAAAGTAGTGGTGGTACATCTAATGTTTATTCCCGACGCATTTAGCCCCAACGGCGATGGCACCAATGACACGTGGGAAATCAAAAACCTTGAAAAATTCCCCGACGCGGAGGTATTTGTTTACAACCGCTGGGGTGAGCTCATTCACCACCAATCGAAAGACCGCCCTTTGCCTTGGGATGGTTTTTACGAAAATAGCCCTGCGCCCATCGGCGAATATACCTACCTTATTTTGCCCAATACGGAGTCCGACAATGTAGCTCGACGGGGTAAGGTTTTACTGCTTCGATAGCGCAAATTCTGCACAATCTTCACATATTTTATCAATAAAAAGGGGTAATAATGCCCCTTTTTTTGCTTTAGAATAACATGACTTTGGGCTCAGAGATGCTCTTTTTTTGTATTCCAACGGAATGGGTAAACAACTGAGTATAAGTCAAAAAACGCAGGAGATAGCGCAAATACAGTCAAAAATAATACAAATGAGCAGGTAGGTGTAGGATAGTCTTTCACACTCTTTTTAGAAATATTTGAATATTAATTTGTCCGTTGCTTAGTTCCCAAATCATTTTTGTGGCTAAACACCAGACTTATTCCTAAAACATAAAATCGTTATCTACATGCTTAACAAAATGAGTGCTAAATTTCTACAAGCAGGATTTCTTTCCGCTATGATAGTACTGAGTGGTTGCAAAGTTTCTAACACAAGCACGGGTACGTCTGAAAAAGGCTTTAAACAAATTTTTAACGGTAAAAACCTCGACGGTTGGGACGGTGACCCTACTTACTGGCGCGCCGAAAACGGTGTGCTTATCGGCGAAATTACTCCTAGCACATTGCTCAAAGCCAACAACTTCCTTATCTGGAAAGGTGGCGAACCTGCTGATTTTGAACTAAAAGGCGAATTTAACATTGCCAAAGCGGGCAACTCAGGCATCAATTATCGCAGTGAACGCCTCACGGACGTTCCGTTTGCGTTGAAAGGCTACCAAGCTGATATTGACGGCCAAATCAATTACACAGGTCAAAACTATGAGGAACGTAAACGCACGACCCTCGCCTACCGTGGTCAAATCACGACGATTAGCTCTCAGTCTTCTCCGATGACCCCTGAGCAAGTTCGTGGCAAAGTAAAACGCAATGCCTGGACCGACCTCCAAGTAACAGGTTCATTAGGAACTTCAGACGAGTTAAAAACAAAAATCAAGTCAGAAGATTGGAACGAATTTCACTTGGTTATCAAAGGCAATCGTTTACAACATTATATCAACGGCGTATTGATGAGCGATGTCACTGACAATGACCAAGTAAACGGCAAATCAAAAGGATTTTTGGGCGTACAGGTACACGTTGGCCCTCCAATGAAAGTACAATACCGCAATCTGCGTTTGAAGCAATTGTAGTGCTGTTATTGGTTATTGGTTAACCGTTATCGGTGATTGGTTATCTGTTAACCGTTAACAGTTATCAAAAAACTTCACTAGCGCAATACCATAATCAATGTTAAATACCTAGTAATCAAACGACTAACAGATAACAGTTATACAAATAACAGTTAACGATTACACCAGGTTAAACGCATTAAAAAAAGAGCCTCGGAGAGGCAAAACCTTTGTAGAAAAATGTAAAATTCTACGAAGATTTGGCTCCTCTGGAGCAATAAATAGTCACTTTTTATTTTAATGCGTTCAACCTGCGATTACACAGACAAAAAACTGCTCAAAAAGAATTATGAATAAAATTGGCTTTAATGTATTGGCTTGGTCGGCGGGAATGTCTGACGAATTATTTCCCATCATCGAACGCCTCAAAGAAATTGGCTACGACGGCGTCGAATATTTTATTGGCGCTCCCGACGAAGACGCTTACAAACGTGTAGGGAATCGCTCGCGCGAACTAGGTTTAGGCGTAACAGCCGTGACGGTGGTTAGCCCCGATACCAATCCCGTGAGCGAATCGGCGACGGTACGTGCCCAAGCCCTCGACCAACTCAAGTGGGTGATTGACCGCGCGCACGACTTAAACGCCGAAGTTCTTTGCGGACCTTTTCACTCAGCCCACGCGCATTTTGTGTCTCGTCCAGCTTCCGCAGATGAATTTGCGCGCGCCGCTGAAGTACTTCATGCCGCGGGCGAATACGCCGCGCAAGCCAATTTAATTCTTGCGCCCGAAGCGCTCAATCGTTTTGAGTGCTACCTCTGCAATACGATGGAGCACCTTGCCAACTTGGTGCAATTGACCAACCACCCCAACGTACGGGCCATGTTCGACACGCACCATGCCAACATCGAAGAGAAAAAATACGAGTCGGCCATTCGTACCATCGCACCTTACTTGAGTCACGTCCACATTAGCGAAAACGACCGTGGCACACCAGGCGATGGCCACATTCCTTGGGACAATGCGTTTGCGGGATTGGCGGCGGTTGGCTACAAAGGCTGGTTGACGATTGAAGCATTTTCTCGTAACGACCCTGATTTTGCCAATGCGATTGGGGTATGGCGCGAATACAACGACCCTTGGCACATTGCCGAAAACGGTCTGACGTTTATTCGAGAAATGTCTATTAAGCATAATTTGTAATTAAAAAACAATGCCCTGAAACGCTATTTACTATGAAAAAAAGCGGTCTTTTGATAGTTTGGTGCAGCTTGCTTTTCGGCGCATTTGGGTTCACCTTCGACAAACCCACTCGCTCGGCCAAAGGCCCGCATCCAATGTCGGCCTACCAAATTGTTTATAAGGGAGAAAAAGGCCCAGGGCGAGGAAAAAATATTGTTTTTATTACCACCGACCACGAATACCGCAGCGAAGAGTCGTTGCCTGCCTTGGCCCGTATTTTGGCCAAACGCTACGGGTTTACTTGCACGGTTATTTTTGGACTTGACGACAACGGATACATTTTACCAGGCAGCTCCAACCTCAAAGGATTGGCGGCGTTGGACAAGGCCGATTTGATGGTGTTGTTTACCCGCTTTTCTAATTTCGATGACGAAGAAATGCAGCACTTCGACGCTTACATTCGTCGCGGAGGCCCTATTGTTGCTTTTCGGACATCTACCCATGCTTTTAACAACAAAGGCAATGCCAAATGGGAGCATTATTCGTGGAACTACAAAGGGGAGAAAAGTGCGTGGAAAGACGGTTTTGGTGAATTGGTATTGGGGGAAACGTGGGTGTCTCACTACGGCACCAACCACAAACAATCCTCAAAACTACTGTTGGAAGACGCCCAAAAACAACACCCCATTTTGCGCGGTGTCAAAGACGTTTGGGTGCAGTCGGGTGGCTATACCGCCTATCCCAACGGGGCTACCACTTTGGCACGCGGGCAAGTGCTTAATGGCATGACGCCCACTTCCGAACCCGACCCTACCAAAGAGTTGCTTCCTGTTGCGTGGATTAAAAACTATTCAGTCGAGTCTGGGCCAACGGGGCGTGCTTTTACTACCACTCACGGAGCTTCTGAAGATTTATTGAATGAAGGATTCCGTCGCATGGCAATCAACGCCGCCCTTTGGGCAATAGGCATGGAGCAAGAAATCAAAGCCAACAATCCCATTGAATTTGTCGGCCCTTACCAGCCAACCCCATTCAATTTTGACGGTTATAAAACAAAAGTAAAACCAGCCGATTTGGCCGATTGGAATTCGCTAATCATGCCAGGTGAACTATTCAAGAAAAAATAACCCATCATTTTATGTCAGCATCACTTCCTTTTCGTTTCGGTTCTGAAGTTTATACTTGGTTTATGAGCGGAAACGGCACCACCCACCAAGGGCGTTTGGGCCACATGATTGAAATTATTTCTAAAGCAGGTTTTACGGGAATTCAGCCTATTTTTACGTGGATGGGCGATTTGGTAAACCCCGACCTGTTGGAAGCTAAATTGAAAGAACAAGGCATCGAACTAGCCGCCGTGGCGCTGGCCTTGGAGTGGAACGGTAACGGAGAAAGCGAAGACGAACGCCGCATCGCCGACAACGCCATCGCTTTGTTGCAGCGTTTTCCTGGAGCGGTTTTAAATACGGTACAAATTCCGACGGGTCGCCACGACTTGGCTGCGCGTCAGAAAAGCTTGGTGAATATTGTCAACACCGTTTCGGCCCGCGCCAATGCCTTGGGCGTTCCTTGCAGTTTTCACCCCAATTCGCCGCATTCGTCCATCATCCGTACCGAAGAAGATTACAAAATCGTGTTGGAGTCGTTGGATGCTACCGTGACGGGCTGGACGCCAGACGTGGGTCACATCATCAATGGTGACATGGACCCGCTCGCCAAAATGAAAGAATACGCCCCGCTTATCAACCACGTTCACTACAAAGACTGGGACGGGAATCCTGAATTTACGTTGATGGGACGCGGAAAAGTGGATTTGCTCGGCGTTACGCAGTGGTTGAAAGACATCAATTATTCGGGTTGGATTATCTGCGAAGACGAAGGCGAAGAAGCCCTCGACGACCCCGATTTTGTGACCCTCCACGACGGACGTTGGATTTTAAACGATTTAATCCCCAATCTAAAATAACCTTAAACTGATTTAACCACATAGAGCACAATAGAATTAACACATAGAATCACAGATAGCTAAATCCTCCTAGGTTTTCTATGTAAAAAAACTATGTGAGCTATGTGGTAAAAAAGCAAAGTCTCGTAATCAATCCTCAATAGTATGCCTTTCGTACAAACCAACGGTATCAATTTTTACTACGAAGAACGGGGTGCGGCCAACGCCGAGCCGTTGCTACTCATCATGGGAATCACGGCAGCAGGCGGTGTGTGGGAGCCCCACGCCTCGTACTGGGAAACCGATTTTCGGTGCATCATTGGCGACAACCGTGGCGTAGGCAAAACCGACAAACCGCAAGGCCCCTATTCAACGGCTCAAATGGCCGACGATTATGCAGGATTGCTCGACGCGCTGGGTTTGGACAATGTTCACGTTGTGGGCTGCTCAATGGGAAGCACGATTGCGCAACAACTCGCCGTTCGTCACCCAAAAAAGGTACGTTCACTGGTATTGATGTGTCCTTGGGCGCGCTGCGACAACGCCGCCAAAGCCATTTTTACCCACATGATGCACTGCAAAGCGCGCTTCCGTCCCGAGGAATTTAGCTTGTACATTCAGCAATTGATTTATTCAAAATCGTCGTGGGACAACGAAGCCATCGCGGCAGACTTGGAAGCGGGACGCGCCCAAGCGGGCCTCGACCCGTTCCCTCAGCCGTTGCACGGATTGGAAGGACAAGCAGCCGCCTGTATTTCGCACAATGCCTTGGCCGATTTGCCGAACGTCACGCAACCGACGCTTGTGATTGGTGGCCGCGAAGACATCTTTACGCCCGTTTGGATGGCCGAAGAAGTGACCAATGCGATTCCTAACGCTGAATTGTATTTGTACGAAAAAGCGGGACATATTTTCCATTTTGAGCACTTGGACGACTTTAACCCACGGGTGAAGAATTGGTTAAGTCAGCATACGTAATATTTATGAACACAAACGAAACAAACACGCAACCTTGGACCAACAAACTGTCGCACGCAGCGCAGTGGGGGGGCATCGAAACCTCCGTACTCGACAACGGCGCAGGACGTGGTACGCGCATTGCGTGGATAAATACGGGAACGGGTTTGCGGTACAAAGTGGTGCTTGACCGCGCCATGGACATCGCCGAGGCGTTCTACAACCAACACGGCTTGGCTTGGTTGAGTCATGCGGGCGTTACGCCGCCTCAGCCTTTTTCGGACGGTGGCATTGATTGGCTTCGGACGTTCGGCGGAGGTTTAGTTACCACGTGCGGCTTGAGCCACGTCGGCGGACCTGAGTCGGACGAATACGGTCAGCGTGGTCTTCACGGCGAAATCAGCAATATTCCCGCCGAAATTGAATCCATCGTTCAGCCCGACCCTGCGGCGGGCAAGTTGGACATGAGCATTACGGGGATTATCAAACAAGCCCGCGTTTTTGGCCCCGTGTTGGAACTGCGTCGGACGATTTCGGGAACACTCGGACAACCAACCATCAAAATCCACGACGAAGTCATCAACCGCGCCAATACCCCCGCCCCGCACATGTTACTTTACCACTGCAACTTTGGTTGGCCACTGGTGGACGAAGGAGCGCGCTTGGTGTGGCAAGGCAAATGGCAATCGCGCGATGGCAATCCGCAAAATCCTATTTTTAATAACGACAACGATTTTCGCCGTTGCCCCGCGCCGCTCGAAGCCCACAGTGGTTTTGGCGAAGAGGCTGCCTTTATCGACATCGACGCTGACGCCAACGGCCAAGCAAGCTGCGGAGTTTACAACGAAGCGCTCGGTTTTGCCGTAGCAGTTCGTTTTCCCAAAGCTCAACTGCCTTGGCTCACCAACTGGCAGCACTGGGGCAAAGGCGAGTACGTCACGGGCTTAGAACCTGGCACCCACCCTCCGATTGGTCAAGCGGCGGCACGAGCACAACAAACGCTCATTGAACTAGCGCCAGGAGAAAAGCGCAGTTACACCCTTGAAATTGAAATCATTACCGACTCCGCCGCGCTTCGCGACTTTGTTGGTTAACCCTAATTATACACACACAACTTTCATTAATTAACTCTTAACAAGTGCAATTGCACCCCCTGAAAAAATGGCAAATTCAAGTATAGCAGCAAAAGCGTTAGAGCAAGGACAAGGTATTTTACGTTTAGCCCCCACGTGGGTTCCGCGCTCATTTTGCGTTCCTGGTCGTCGTATCAAACTTCACCCCGACGATTATTATGTATTAGGTGGTGTTCGTGGTGGTATCGACGAGCGTTGGCTTTCTTCTACCACTCCAGCCAAAAACGGCCCACTTACGGGCGAACACGAAGGTTTGAGCAAAGTAGTTTTTGAAGAAAATGGACAAACCGAACAAGTGTTGTTGAAAGACGTCATTGAAGAATTAAAAGGCGAAATCGTTGGCGACCGTCTTTGGGACGAATACCAAAGCTGGCCGATGTATTCAAAATTCTTTGACAACATGGGGCCACTGCCGCACCATATCCACCACAACGACGAAAAGGCGGCTTTGGTAGGGCAAAATGGTAAACCCGAAGCCTATTATTTCCCTCCTCAACTCAATAACCACGGTGGTGATTTCCCCTATACTTTCTTCGGAATTACGCCAGGTACCACCAAAGAACAAATCAAGCAATGCTTGATGGACTTCAATAAAGGTGACAACAAAATCACCAATTTCTCGTCGGCTTATAAATTAGAACCAGGCACAGGCTGGGACGTGCCTCCAGGAATTTTGCACGCGCCAGGTAGCTTGTGCACCTACGAGCCACAAAAGGCTTCCGATATTTTTGCCATGTACCAAAGCCTTGTGAATGAAGCAATTGTACCAGAAGAATTGCTTTGGAATGGCACGCCACAAGACAAAATGGGTGATTATGACGAGTTGGTTTCGGTGATTGACTGGGAAGCCAATGTTGACCCCAATTTTGCCGCCAATCACTTTATGATGCCTAGACCCGTGCATCCGTTGGAAGAAATGCAAGCCCAAGGATACGTAGAAAACTGGATTTGTTACCGATCGGAGGCATACAGTGCCAAAGAACTAACCGTTTTGCCAGGCGCTACTGTCACCATCACCGACAACGCGGCATACGGCTTAATCATGATGCAAGGACACGGTAAAATGGGCGTGTGGAACATCGAAACACCTGCCTTGATTCGTTACGGACAATTGACCAACGACGAGTTTTTTGTCACTGAAAACGCAGCCAAAGCAGGCGTTACCATCACCAACTACTCGTCAACGGATCCTATCGTGATGTTGAAGCACTTCGGGCCTAATAACCCTGATTTGGTCGTCGTGAAGTAATTAAACTACCCTAAACCTATAAGGTTTTTGAAATCTTATAGGTTTTAGGTTCTATTCATACGTTTTAAATGCAAACTAATCAAACCAGTAAGGTTTTGAAAACCTTACTGGTTTACCAAAATTAAACCTTTTCTAACAATGGCAGAAAACAATTTTCCAAAACTCCACAATGCCACTTGGCCTGGGATTGTGGGTAAAGGCCCAGATTCAGAGCCTGCAATCGCATTTGACACCATGCTCGAAATGACTGCGGCAGCAGAAGTGGACGGCGTAAAATTTGACGGCGTGGACGTCGGTCTTTTTGACCCTCACTACGACCTCGATATATCGGACGACGGCATCAAGCGCCTCGCCGACAAAGTAGCCAAGCACGGCCTCGAAGTAGGTAGCTTGGTGGCACCGATCTGGGGTGGCCCAGCGATGGGTACCAAAGAACAACGTGCCGAATTTGTGGAAATGGTGCGTAAATCATGCCACATCGGTCAAAAACTCCGCGAGTGGGGACTTCGTCCGAACGGCATTGTTCGTATCGACTCTGCAAGTAGCCCGCACGATTGGGCACTTGACCCCGCAGGAAACACCAAGCTCATTGCCCAAACGTTCCGCGAAGCCTGCGACGTAGCCGCTGATTTTGGTGAAAGCCTAGCCGCCGAAGGAGAAATCTGCTGGGGCGGGATGCACTCGTGGAAATACATGCTCGACACGCTAGAGGCCGTTGACCGCAAAAACATTGGTTTCCAAGCCGATATGTCGCACACGACCTTGTATTTATTGGGTTACAATGCACCAGAACACCGCGTGTTGCCCGAAGATTTCCAATGGGGCGACCGCGAAACATTCCTCGAAGGTTTGCGCAAATTGACCGCCGCCTTGCGTCCGTGGACCATCGACTTCCACGTTGCCCAAAACGACGGCACCGTGTTTGGTTCAGGCTCGCACGACAAAACGGGTCGCCACTGCCAAGCGACCGACCCGAACGGTAAACTCGACATCACCAACGACGCGGGGCTTTGGCTTCGCAACGAAAGCGGCGAGTTGACCAAGGCATTCAAGCACATTTGCTGGGATGGCTGTATGTTCCCGAACGCGGTCATGAACAACCAACAAACGTGGAACGACATCCTCGCGGCCATGATTAAGGTACGCAAAGCACACGGATGGGTAGAATAAATTAACTTAACCCCACCCCTACCCCTCCCCTGTGAGGGAGGGGTAGAGTTACCTCCTCCCTCACAGGGGAGGAGGACAGGAGGTGGGGTTCAAAATACTATAAAACTATGTCAGCTAAAAAAGAAATCAGAATCGGATTAGTTGGGACGGGTTTGATGGGCCGTACCCACGCCAACGGATATAATCGAATTGCCAATTTCTTCCCAGAATTGGAGTACCGCCCTGTTTTGAAAGCGGTGTGCTCACGTAACCCTCAAAATGTGCAGGCATTTGCCGAGCAGTGGGGTTTTGAATCGTACGAAACCGACTGGAAAGCATTGATTGCCCGCGATGACATCGACGCGGTTGATATTTGTACGCCCAACGACAGCCACGCCGAAATCGCGTTGGCAGCAGCGGCGGCGGGCAAAATGATTCTTTGCGAAAAGCCACTTGCACGCACTTTAGCCGAAGGCGAAACCATGGTGGAAGCAGCCGAAAAAGCGGGCGTTAAAACCACCGTTTGGTACAACTACCGTCGGATTCCTGCCGTGACGTTGGCCAAACAAATCATTGATTCGGGGAAATTGGGCAAGATTTTTCACTACCGCGCTAACTTCCTACAAGACTGGACCATCAACGCCGACCTACCACAAGGAGGAACGGGGCTGTGGCGCATGGACGTATCCTCGGCGGGTTCGGGCGTAACGGGTGACTTATTAGCGCACTGTATCGACACCGCAATGTGGCTCAACGGCGCCATCACCGACGTATCGGCCATGACCGAAACCTTCGTCAAAGAGCGTATGCACCAGCTTACGGGCAAAGTAGAGCCTGTGGGCATCGACGACGCTTGTCTTTTCCACTGTCATTTTGCCAATGGTTCGTTGGGCTTGTTTGAGTCAACGCGCTATGCACGCGGCCACAAAGCCCTTTATACGTTTGAAATCAACGGCGAACACGCTTCGATTCGTTGGGATTTGCACGATTTGAACCGCCTCGAATACTTCGACCACAAGGACGAATCTATCGTACGCGGCTGGCGCTCCATCCACGTTACCGACGGCGACCAACCGTACATGAACCGTTGGTGGATTCCTGGCTGCGGTATCGGATACGAGCACAGCTTTATCCACCAAGTAGCCGATTTCTTGAAAAGCCTCGAAGACGGCTCACCTTGCGGCCCAACGTTCAGAGACGCGCTCCAAACCCAAAAGGTATGCGAAGCAGTCATTGAATCGGCCAACTCTCGTAGCTGGAAAGATACGGGTGCCGAGGCGATTGGGTAGGCTCATTTCCTTTTTATACACGAAGCGCGGGGCATTGCCTCGCGCTTTTTTTGTGAAATTTTAGCGTTTGATAACTTTATTAAAAATAAATTGGTTTTAATATCAACTTTTTATTAAATAGCTAAACAGAAGTTTTCGGGGTATTCAAAATGGTAGTCGCTTGTTAGAGCGGCCCGAGCTGTGAATGCTATCAGAAGGCTGATAATAACAGTCACTCGCTTTAAAGCGAACGACTACAAAAATTTGACTGTACAATAATTGCCCAATCTGCAAGTACAATTTTTATTGTTTTGTATGATGAGTCAAAGTTTCCTTTTTATCCGATTGCTGTTATTTCGAATAACAGGTAACTTTACCAGTAATAAAACTTCAATTTGTTAAACACGTAATCAAAAAACATGAGCCCTTTAAATATCCTACACTTATCAGATTTTCATATTGGAAATTTTCGTTACAATGACCCACGTACATTAGCAGTTAAAATAGCCAATACGCTCTATGATTCGGCTAAAAAAGTAGATGTCGTCGTAGTTAGTGGAGATATTTTTGATGGTCGAAGAGGAGAATTAGATTATGAGGAAGATAGAAAAAAAGCTATTTTACTATTTGATACACTTATTGCTCAATTAATCGCAAATGAATTAGCAGTTGATAGTTTTAGCAAAGAAGATATTTTATTTGTTCCTGGCAATCATGATTTGGTAAGAGAAAAAAGTCGTGAATATGAAAAATATGATGCTTTTATAGATGAGTATTACACTGGTGGTCGCAGAAGTGTTAATGTAGTGTTCTCAGATAAATATTCATTTTATTATGTTTTTCCAGAAAAGAAAATTGCCATTTTGGGTTTCAATTCTTGTAAAATTGAAACTGAGGCAGTTAAAGCAGAAGAGTTAAAATGGGTTGATAAGATTGACTTATCTTCCTTTCCAGAGGCTGATAAAATCAAAGAAAAAATAAAAGAGGAAAAAAGTAAAGAAAAAAAATGGGATGATTTCGGCTACATAGATACGTTAGAAATGAATAACTTATTTCGGAAAGTTAAAAAAGAAGTCTCCAACCTTTCGGAATATACTATTGTTGCAACATTCCATCATCACTTTTACCCTTTTCCTGAAATTGTAAAGAAAGATGGTGACCCAAGCTGGATTCGCAATTATCAAGAAGTTGTTGATAATTTCTTCCGTCATAATGTAAGCATAGTTCTACATGGCCATAAACATCTTTCTATTCATCGAGCTGTAACTGATAATAAATATTTTGAAAACCCTGACGCAGTTATTTACGTATTAGCCGCAGGTAGTGCTGGTTGTAATGATGTTTACAACCCATCCTTTCAATGGCTTCGAGTATTTGAAAAACAAGCGGCTAAAATTGCAGAAGCTGAAAGGTATGACTTCAAAGATGAAGAATTAGGTTCAATTACGCCTTTTATATTACCTCCACAAAAGAAAGAAGAAAAAAGCGTATCAATTCAACTTTTAGAAACACTTCAAACAGAAGACCCTGAGCTATATAAAAAATATATAAACCTTACCGATAGCTTTGAGCAAGTTTTTCAAGATAATAATATTGATAAAATCATTGAGGTCATTAGTGGTTTGATTACCATTTTCAAAGATATTAATCGTGAGTTACAAAGAGACTCAAAATTGGTTTATTGCTTATTAATATGTATCAATTATAGAGTTATCTATTTGAGAAATATACGTATTAAGGATAGCAAAGGCAATTTGAATGTTTTGTTAAATAATTTAGAAACCGCTATCAATGAATTGTATTCAGAGGGAAATTATGCTCAAAACCTACTATATTTTCTAAAATCTACAACTAATAAAGAGCTTGACGATACATATTATGAAAAAATCATGAAAAATGTAAAAGTATCTGAAAAAAGGAACTCTGCATATCTTTCTATTGGCGTTTTTTTTACTGATTTGTTCTTAAATATTAGTCAATATGGCGAATATTACTTTGAAAAGGAAGGCATAAAGCATAAAATCAATATAAAACTTGATAAAGATGTTTTTTATGACAATATTCCAAATCAAACAATTTCTATTGAAGGAAATATAGATAGAAGGGCAATTATTTTGAATTTTAAGTGCAAAAACCCAACGGTTCATAAAATTGCTGTATTGATTGTTAAAGATTTTGAAATGAGGTTAACAAAGTTCGAGGATAGCCTAAAAGAAATCAATTTAAAACTTTACTATATACTTCCAAAGGTACAACCCGATAAATATGATTTAGAGAATTTCCATTTTGATGCTTATATCCCTACGCTTTTACCTTTGTTGACAGGCGATAATTTGTACAAACAAAAAGAAGTATTTATCAGAGAGCTTGTACAAAACTCAATAGATGCAGTTTTATTGAGACAAAAAATACAACCTAATGAAACATTTGATAAAACTATCCGTATTGAATTAGGTACAGAAAGAAGAGGGCAAAAGCAAGTAAAATATTTCAAAATCATTGATGAAGGTATCGGTATGACAAATTTTACAATTGAGCGGTATTTTACAAGTATTGGTAGAAGTTTTTATGTTTCTGAGGAATTTGACGAACTACAGAAAAATAAAAACATTAAATATCAAGCAATAAGTAACTTCGGAATTGGTTTTCTCTCATCCTTTATGGTATGTGAGGAAGTCTCAGTAAAAACCAAAAGTATTTTGGATAATGGTGCTGGATTAGAGATTGAAATACCCAACTATGAAGGATGTTTTTTTATTAGAAACCATGAAAAGGAAAGTATTGGAACAGAGATAACATTATATGAAGATAAACGAAATCTTTTTGATTTTAAGAAATTTGTTGATTATGCAAAAAAGGTATTTCTAAATACTCCTCTTAAAGTCGAAATTATAGACAAAGGATTAATAGATTCAAAAGTAACCATTGAAAATCATTCTCTTCAAAACCAATTAATTTTAGAACAATTAAGAAGAGACAAAAAGCCAATCTTCTTCATACCTTTTACTGATAAAGGAGCTGGTGAATTATCATGGAATGATTTAAATTCAAAAAAAATAGAAGATTTGCCAAAATTTGGGGTTTATTTTGACTTTTCAGATTTTAAGCCAAAAAATCAAAAAAATAGTTATATTTTCAATAAAACACTTAATCAAGGCTTATCAATTTCAGAAAATTACAATTTTTTAAAAATAAATCAAGAAATATATCCTGTTCAATATACAAATTTTTCAAGTGCTGTTATTCAATTAGATGTTTCCAGAGAAAAAATCATACAATTAAAAGATGGATTCAGACTTAAACAAGATGTCATAGTTGAAAACCTAAAAAAACAGATTGAAGGTTATGTACAAGACAACTCCTTCACAAATCATCTATTCCCAATAGAAATAGATCAAGTTATAAACTTCTTAAAATTAGGACTTTTGGGTGACAATTCAAGTTTAATAAAATTCACATATTCAATGAAAATAGAGATTTATAAAGATGAATATCTTCAACTATCTTTAATACAAAATTGTCTAATTCCAGAAGAATATGATACCTCAAACATAGTTTATTATAATATAAACTATGATTTAGGAGTGTTTATTGAGAGTAAAACTGTGCTACATAGAAATAAGATAGCGGAGAAATATTCAAAATTAACGCAGGGGGGAAGAAAGGAAATAGACAAACTTGTTGAATCCAAATTAATAAACGAAATTTCTAATAGATTCCAGTTTTTAAGAAGATTTCAAATGGAACATTTTGATTATTATGAATCAATAAAAATACTGGAACACAGTATAGATGCAGTTCAATTTGAAAAAAATGAGGAAATTCAAATAACTGAACAAATAGAAATAATAGAGGAGATTAAAAGAGCGAAGGAAATCAAGTATATCAGACCTTATTCAACAAAAAAAGGCATTGTAATGAGAAATTTAATAAATGGTAACGAGGACAAATACGAATTTGAGAAGATTCAAGTTAATAAAGATTTAGGCATAAGAGAATATTTAAAGAATAGTAAAAGAAAGTACACGAAGGAGTTATTAGAAGAAGGGGTATTAAACAATAAATCTTCTGATAATATTATTGAACAGAATATTAATGATTTGTTCTTTTTATTATCTCGATACAATTTTAATCCATCAGAGAAAACATCAAAGTATATACTTTTATTTTATGAATCAATATTTGAAATTTTTTACTTATCATTAATGTCATCAATAAAAGTAAAAGATATAGAAAATCAAAAAATCAAGCTTTACTTACAATAATACTTCTTGCAATCACTCGCATCTGCGACGGGACAGCCCGAGCCATGACGCCTATCAAAAGGCTTCTACCTCTGAATTGTACGTTTCAACATGAGTTGTACATCATAAATTTTGAAAAAAGCAAACGCCTCCATGCAACTCCCTCTTTATCAAGTTGATGCTTTTACCGATACTCTTTTTGGAGGAAACCCCGCCTGCGTAGTGCCGCTTGAAACGTGGCTGCCCGACGAACTTTTACTGAAAATTGCGAAAGAAAATGCCGTGGCCGAAACCGCTTTTTTTGTGGACAAAGGCGACAAAATTCAGTTGCGTTGGTTTACGCCCGAAATTGAAATGGATTTGTGTGGCCACGCTACCTTGGCTACGGCGCATTGTCTAAAAACTAGTCTGAACTACCCCAAAGACACCCTTATTTTTGAAACCCTGAGCGGCGATTTACGCGTGTCGGTGCAGCAGGAATTATACCAACTGGACTTCCCTTCCCGAATGCCCGTAGCCGCCACTTTGCCATCGGTAATTTCGGCAGCGTTGAATCTCCAACCCCAAGAAATTTACAAAGCCAGAGACTACGTATTGGTGTACGAAAATGAAGCCCAAATCAGAAGCATCACCATCGACAGGCAGTTCTTTGACCAAATCAACCTCGACCCAGGCGGCGTCATCGTCACTGCCGTAGGCGATACTTGCGACTTTGTCTCTCGTTTTTTTACCCCCCAAGCCTCCATTTTAGAAGACCCCGTGACGGGTTCTGCGCACTGTTCGTTGATTCCTTTTTGGGCAAAAAGATTGTCAAAAACGTCGCTCTACGCCCAACAAGTGTCTGAGCGTTTGGGAAAATTATACTGCGAAGACCAAGGAGAGCGCGTCCTCATTAGCGGCCAAGCCAAGACCTATTCGGTCGGAAGTTTCTGGGTCGAATAGTGAATAGAATGACCCTAATTTACACAAGCCGCTCAAAATCAATATGCCTGTAAAAAACACTTTCTTGTGCCACCTTACAATCACTTTTATCAAAAGACTCAGTCGCGTTTGGAAACAGGTTGAACGCATTAAAAAAAGTAGCCTCAGCGAGGCTAAATCTTAGTAGAAAAAAGAGGTAAAGGACATCCAAAAGCCCCATCGGGGTGATATCTTTCACCGAACGTCGGCCGTCCAGATAGGGATTGGGGGGATTTCATTCATTTTTCTACTAAGATGTAGCTCCTCTGGAGCAATCAATAGCCATTCTACATTTTAATGCGTTCAACCTGGTTTGGAAACCTTTAGCATACAATAAAATCTTTTCAACAGATTCCAACATGACCAGTAAAGGCTTCCTCTCCTCTGGCAAACGACCCAAATACCCCCAACTGTTGGTATTTCGCGACCTTTTTCATTTCTCCAATTTTATTTTGATGGATTATTGAAGCTAACAATGCTACACAAAATCCCACGACCTAAAAACAATAGTCATGTTAGCGTAGCTCCAAAAAAGCGATGCCCAAAGTCTCAAACTACCTACACCTCCCTAACAAAGTGGGGCGAAAATCGTTGTCTGTCGAAGAAAATTGCTGTTCGTCTATTGAGGCTTGAAAGGGAAAAGAGCGTGTCGTTGTTTTGAACAAAAAACAACACAACTCCCATGAACACGCCTTTCAAATCCCTCGCTTTTGGCATTCTTTTCGTTGCTTCCTTGGTTTCGTGCACCAAAGAACCCAGCTTACCCCCCAAAGAGCGTTTTTTGAGTGACAAACCGTGGTACGTTACGGCTTACACCGTCCAACTAGGTAGTCGCTACGAAGATAGGCTTTCGGCCATGCCCAATTGCCTCAGAGACGACATGTACGTTTTTACGGCTAAAAAACAATACGAGTATAACGCTGGCGCGACCAAATGCGCCCCCAACGACGCACAAGTCATTCATACAGGTATATGGTCATTGAGCGAGGATGGCAGTACCCTCAAAATCAACATCAAAACGGGCGATTCAGGCTTGGGTTTGTACGAATACAAAGTCACCGAGCTATCTGAACACATGCTTCAACTCCAATTCAGCGACGGCGGTTTCGTCTATCGGCTCTTGTTTGAGCATCCGTAAAACCTTCATTTTTGCCAACAACTCCCCACTTTTCACCTCAAAAACGAGTAAGGAAAGCCCTTTTTTGACTTAGTACACTGTTTTCCACCAAAGGGCTTTCCTCCTAATGACCCGCCAACCTGACCAATTACTGCAAGTACGCAACCTTTCTAAGTCGTTTGTGGGCGTGAAGGCCCTCGACCAAGTCCAGCTCGACCTTAAAAAGGGCGAAGTCCATGCCGTCATGGGCGAAAATGGAGCGGGGAAATCCACCTTCATGAAGATTTTGATGGGGCTACTCTCTCCCGATTCGGGGGAAATTTGGCTTGAAGGTGACATCCTAAAAAATGCCGACGTCAACGAAACGCTCAAACGCGGTATTTCGATGATTCACCAAGAAATGCTCATCGTGCCCGAGTTGACCGTTGCTCAAAACATTTTTTTGGGTCGCGAAAAAACCAATTGGCTCCCTTTTTGGCTCGACGACACCCACACCAACGCCCAAGCCGAAGCCATTTTACAACAAATGGGCGTGGACATTGCCCCCACTACCCTACTCAAACACCTGAGCGTAGCCGAAATGCAAATGGTCGAAATCGCTAAGGCCATTTCCAACAACGCCAAGGTCATCATCATGGACGAGCCTACTTCGGCCATTTCGGACAAAGAAGTGGCCACCTTGTTCAAAATCATCAAAGACTTAAAACAACAAGGCGTCGGAATCCTGTATATTTCGCACAAAATGGACGAGATTTTTCAGATTTCGGACACCATTACTGTCTTGCGCGATGGGCAATACATCGGAACAAAACCCGCTTCCGACCTCGACCAACCTACCTTGATTTCGATGATGGTGGGGCGCGAAATCACCAATCTTTTTCCCGAAATCGTTCCTTCCAAGGGCGACGTAGTGCTCTCGGTCAAACAACTCACACGTCAAGGGGTATTTTCTGACATCACGTTTGAGGTACGCAAAGGCGAAGTTTTGGGTTTGGCAGGCCTGATGGGCGCGGGTCGGACGGAAGTGGCACGGGCTATTTTTGGACTAGACCGTTATGATAGTGGCGAAATTCAACTCAACGGACAAACCGTTCGCGTCCAGTCTCCCGCCGAAGCCATTGCCTTGGGCATTGGTTATGTCAGCGAAGACCGCAAAGGGCTGGGCTTTATTCCTGCCATGACCATTCAGGATAATATTACGCTTTCGAGCCTCCCGCAACACGCCAAAGCAGGCTGGGTAATGACCGACAGCGAAGCAACCGTTGCCGCGCGCATGATGCAAAACTTGCGTATCAAAGCCACGGGCGCGGCTCAAAAAGTAAGCCATCTCAGCGGTGGAAACCAACAAAAAGTGGTCATCGCCAAGGTACTTCAGGCTGCTCCCGACGTAGTGATTCTGGACGAACCTACGCGAGGCATCGACATTGGGGCGAAGTTTGAAATTTATAAACTTATCAACGACCTAACGGTGCAAGGTATCGCCGTCGTGATGATTTCGTCGGAATTACCCGAGATTCTTGGACTTAGCCACCGAATTCTGGTGCTGTCGAAAGGTAAACAAACCGCCCTGCTCTCCACTACCGAAGCCACGCAGGACATGATTATGAAATTTGCAATGCAATAGGAAACAAAAAAAATGAATACACTTTTAACTCGTTCAAAAAACCTTGGCCAATACGGCATATTTGGGGCTTTTGTGGTGATTTGCTTGGGATTGGCCGTCATCAATCCACAGTTTATGACCGTCTCCAACTGGACCATCATCATCACCCAAGTATCTATCAATGCGCTTTTAGCCTTTGGGGTCACGTTTGTCATTATTACGGGTGGCATCGACCTTTCGTTGGGCTCGATGGTCGCCGTGACGGGCGTCGTGGCAGCTTCACTGGCGCATCCTGATACCTACCCCGTCATTGTACCCATCGGTGTTGGGGTGCTTTCGGGCGTCGCGATGGGTGCGCTCAATGGGTTGGTTATTACCAAAAGCAAAGTCCCCCCCTTCATTGTGACGCTGGGAATGATGACCATTGGGCGCGGTTTGGCCTTGATTTTGAGCAAAGGCCGTCCCATTTCTAACCTTTCCGATTCGTTCAATTTCATTGGCGGCGGTAGCCTTTTAGGAATACCCTTTCCCATTCTCATTTTGGTCGTCTTTTTTATCCTTTGTACACTTCTTCTCAAAAAAACGGTGTTGGGGCGGTATATTTACGCCGTTGGAGGAAACGAACAAGCAGCAACAGCCTCAGGAATTCGGGTCAATAAAGTCAAAATGGCCGTTTATACTTTGTGTGGCGGCTTGGCAGGTTTGGCAGGAATTCTTCTAACGGCCCGCATCACCACAGGACAGCCCAACGCAGGGGCAGGTTTTGAACTCGATGCCATCGCAGCGGCCATTATTGGTGGCACCAGTACCTCGGGCGGAACGGGTACGATGACTGGCACGCTCATTGGCGCACTCTTGATTGGCGTCATCAGCAACGGCCTCGACCTCCTCAACGTCACGTCGTATTACCAACAAGTGGTCATGGGGGCGATTATTATTGGAGCGGTTGTACTTGATAGTTGGAATCAGAAGAAATAGTTTCCGATAGCGCGAACGTCCCGTTCGTGATATTTATTATTAGGCTTCTAGCCCACAATGCACACGCAGAACCTTTGTGAACTTTGTGCCATTCTTTGAGTACTTTGTGGTTATTATTATTCACTGACATTATTTATAAACATTACAGAACACGAATGAAACGTACATTAATTGGTTCGGCGCTTTGCGCTTTATTATTGGTAGGTTGCGGGCAAGGTAGCAGCGACAACAAAGAAGCCAACGGTGACAAAAAAATGAAGATTGGGGTCACGATGCTCAGTATGCAAAATGAGTTTATCGTGAAAGTAAGCGATGAAATTGAGAAAAAAGCCCAAGAAATGGGCGTTGAACTCATTGTTGTCGATGCCGAGCGCTCCGCCTTGAAGCAAGTAGAGCAAGTCGAAAGCTTCATCGCGCAGAAAGTCGATGCCATTATCATGAACCCCTGCGAAGTAGAAGCCAGTTCGCCCGCAGTGACCAAGGCATTGGCCGCTAAAATCCCCATTGTTAATGTCAATTCGGAAACCAGTGCCGCCCCCACGGCCTTTGTGGGCTCAGACGACGTAGAATCGGCGCGGATTGCGATGAATTATATTGCAGAAAAACTCGGCGGAAAAGGCAACATTCTGATGATGCACGGCTACATGGGACAAGCCGCCCAAATCAAACGGGAACAAGGCGCGCGCGAAATCCTTCAAAAGAACCCTAATTTGAAACTACTTGCCCACCAAACGGCCGAGTGGGACCGCGCCAAGGCCATGTCGCTCATGGAAAACTGGATTCAGTCCTACGGTGCAAATGTCAACGCCGTTTTTGCCCAAAACGATGAAATGGGCATGGGCACCGTGAATGCCCTGACGGCTGCTGGTATGAAAGACAAAGTCATTGTGGTCAGTATTGATGCCATTCCAGACGCGCTACAAGCCGTCAAAAAAGGGACACTCAACGCAACTGTATTCCAAAACGCCCAACAGCAAGGTGCCAATGCCCTCGAAACGGCCGTTAAAATTGTAAAAGGGGAAAAATTTGAAAAACAAACCTTAATTCCCTTTCAGCTCGTGACCAAGGAAAACGTAGAAACGTTCCTAAAATAGTGTTGTAAAAGAAATATTTTTTACAAACAAAATTACATTTTTTCAATCAACACCAATGGTCAAAATCAAGTAACTAACTGACAAATAAAGATTTAACAAAACCCCAAAAGGGGATAAACCATGCAAAATCGGTTTATCCCCTTTTTTTATACCAATGATACAGGATTGCATAGGATAGTTCTCTCAGCCCTACAAAGCATATTTGTATAATGTCAGGGATTTGTAGAATTATTTAAAGTCCTGATACCATTCTATTTATTTATAAACACTTAATTTTTTACACCATGCAAAAAAAGTTTATCCTACTTCAGGGTAGAGGCAACTTGTGTGTAGGCATTATTGCCTTACTATTACTTGTAGCTACCAGCTCATTTGCCCAAAACGCCATCAAGGGAAAAGTCTCTGCCAAGGACGGAGAAAGTCTTGTTGGAGTAAACGTCGCCATCAAGGGCACCACCCGTGGTACCAACTCAGATGCCGACGGAAACTACAAACTTGACGTACCCAACGGTTCAACCCTTGTATTTAGCTACATCGGGTATCTTACCAAAGAAGTCGCAGTAGGTTCACAAACAACCATTAATGTGATACTCGAAACGAATGACAAAATTTTGAATGAAGTTGTGGTCGTAGGTTATGGTAGCCAAACAAAGAAAGAAGTAACGGGGGCGGTTCAGACCATTTCTTCAAAAGAGATTAAAGATTTACCTGTATCTCAAATTGGCCAAAAACTTCAAGGACAAGTTGCAGGGGTTCAAATCAACCAAACAACGGGTAAGCCTGGCGTTGGGATGAACATTCGTATTCGTGGGCAGCTTTCAGTTTCTGGGGGAAGCGACCCTCTTTATGTCGTGGATGGTTTTCCTATCACGGGTAATATTGGCGCACTAAACCCTGACGAAATTGAAGACATTTCGATTTTGAAAGATGCGGCTTCGACTTCATTGTACGGTTCACGGGCTGCCAACGGGGTAGTACTTATCACCACAAAAAGAGGTAAAAGCGGACAAACTAACGTAAGTTTCAACGTATTTACTGGAACGCAGGTAGTGCCTAAAAAAGGTCGTTTTGCGATGATGGATGCCGTTGAGTTTGCACAGTTTAAGAAAGAACACTACGAAGACTCAAACCTTCCAGTGCCAGTTGAATTCCAAAATCCTTCTCAATACGAAGGTAAAAACAACGACTGGTATGATGCCCTCCTCCGCCGTGCGCCAGTACAAAGCTACAATTTGACCCTAACGTCAAACAAAGACAAAGTAAGCACGTCGCTTGTTGCTGGGGTATTTAACCAAGAAGGGGTGGTATTAAACACCAAATATCAGCGTTATTCACTCCGTTTGAACAGCGAGTACAAGGTTTCGGATAAAGTAACGATTGGGATGAATATTGCACCACAGTACGTTTTCGACAATACGCCTCGTACGGATGGTGACCGTGGTACTGGTATTTTGTTTAATGCCATTCACACGTGGCCAATCATGCCTATTTATGACGAAAAAGGGGACTTGACCCTTTTCAACCGTTTCCCATCTAGCACAGGTAACATTTTTGCGTATCCAAACTGGGTGCGTGCAGCGTATGAATTGAAGAATGAAACAAAACAAACCAACTTACTTTCTAACGCTTACATTTCGTATAGCCCCATCAAAGGCTTGACGTTAAAGTCGTCGATGAACGTAGAATTGCTTAACCAGAAGTTCTTCTTCTTTAACCCATCTACTGCAACGAGTGCCATCAACACTGCCGTACCTGTAACGGCCGTTTCGATTCGTCAATCCACCGATAACTTTGGCTGGTTGAACGAAAACTTGGCTACTTATTCTAAGTCATTCAATGACCATAACTTTGAACTTTTGGCAGGTTATACCAACCAAAGCTTCCGCAGTGAGTCGAGCCGTATTCAAGCAGATACTTACTCGGACGACCGCCTTCCAACGATTCAAGGAGCCATCAACATCGCTCGTGGTGGTACCAGCAGCAACGTACAAGAATGGAGACTGACTTCATTGCTTTCACGTTTGACTTATAACTACAAAGGCAAATACCTCTTCACTGCCTCTATTCGTCGCGATGGTTCTTCTCGTTTTGGTTCAAACAACCGCTGGGGTACTTTCCCATCATTATCAGCAGGATGGGTTGTTTCGGACGAAGATTTCATGAAAACTTTCGACAAAATCTCGTTTGCTAAGTTGAGAGCAAGTATCGGTGTAACAGGTAACAACAACATTGGTAACTATACACAGTACGCCCTTATCAACAACACCGTAAACGCAGTTTTTGGAAGCAACGTAGCCCCAGGTGCAGCGGTAACATCACTTGCTAACGCCAATCTTGGATGGGAAACAACCCGCCAAATCGACTTAGGATTTGACATTGGTTTCCTCAATGACCGCTTCCAATTGACCTACGACTACTACACTAAAAACACTACCAACTTGTTGTATGCCGTTCAGATTCCACAGGAATCAGGCTTCGGTAACTTCAATGACAACATTGGTGAGATTAAGTTTTGGGGCCATGAAATCTCGCTTAACACGCGTATTCTTAGCACAAGCAAGCTCAAGTGGAACGTAAATGGTAACATTTCGTTCAACCGTAACAAAGTACTTGCCTTGGCTGATGGTATTGACCGTGTGTATGGTTTGCACCACATCACTCGCGTTGGTTATCCTTTTGGACAATTCTACGGACACCAAGCGAACGGGGTATATCAGAATGCTGAAGACCTCAAAAACTCACCTATCGTTCCTGGACGTTCTTTTGTAGGAACTATCAAACTTGTTGACATCAACGGTGACGGTGTAATTACTAACGGTGGTGACAAAGACGACCGCACAATTTTGGGTAACCCATTCCCAACATTTACCTACGGCCTTACCACTAATTTAACGTATGGTAACTTTGATTTCAGTGTAGTGGGTTCAGGTTCACAAGGCAACCAACTATGGGTTCGTCACTTGTACAGTACTGCTAACCTTGATGGGGTATTCAACCTACACAAAGAAGTGAAATACCGTTGGCGCTCAGAAGCCAATCCTGGCAAAGGATTCTACGGAACAACTGTAGGTGGTGGTACCGTGACGGGTATCGAGCGTGACTGGCAAAATAGCCGTTTTGTGGCTGATGCGTCTTTCTTTACCATCAAAAACATCACGGTTGGTTACACCATCAACAAGCCAAACAAAGTGTTCCGTTCGGCACGTATCTATGCTTCTATCCAACAAGCAGTAGTGTTTACGAAGTACTGGGGTGGATCTAACCCTGAAACCAGTGCACAGCAAGATGGTGGCGGCGACGGTGGTAACCTTAGCCCAGGTGTTGACTTGTTCAACTACCCTGTTCCACGTACATCAACCATTGGTATCAACTTTAACTTCTAAACCAACGGTTTAACCAAAATCACTGAATGACATGAAAAAATCCATCATATTTTCTATTGCGTTAAGCTTGGGTGCTTTTAGTTGCAACACCGACGAATTTCTTACCGTAACGCCTGAAACCGCCCTTAGTTCGGCCACTTTTTTCAAGACAGAGTCTGACTTTATTCAAGCTGTCAATGCAGCTTACGTTCCGCTGCGTTCGCTCCACAATATCAACTCACACTTACTCACAGAGCAACACTCTGACAATGCTCGGTATGTACGTAACGTACTCTTTGGAGCTACCGAAAACCAGTCGAACTTGGCAGACTTTAACGTACCGACGGCTAATGGTATTACTACCAACAGCAACGTACTGACAGCCTATCGTCAAAACTTTTTGATGATTGCGCGGGCGAATCAGGTATTGGCCTTGATTGATGCCTCTACCATCCCAGATGCCACAAAGAAAAACGTAAAAGGACAAGCCCTGTTTCTAAGAGCTTTGGGGTATTTGGATTTGGCGCGTTATTTCAACCGTGCTCCCCTTCAACTTACTCCAGTAGGCAACCGTTCGGAAGCTGCTGCTGCACTTGCTACGGGAGATCAGTTGTATGCTCAAATCATCAAAGATGCCACAGACGCTATTGCTTTACTTCCTGCCAAATCAGCGCAGGAAGCAGGCCGCGCTACGTCAGGTTCGGCTCGTGCGTTGTTGGCAAACGTCTATATGATTCAGAAAAAGTGGACAGATGCTGAAACCCAACTTCGTGCCATTGTTTCGAGCAATGAATACAGCTTGATGCCAAATTATGCTGATGCTTTCTCAACCAGTACAGGTAACAAAAACACCAAAGAATCAGTTTTTGAAGTACAGTATTTGGAAGGTTCGGCTGGGCTTAATGGCAACTTTTTGTATAACATGGTTCCTTACCCAATCGCCGCTAACGAACTTGTTACCATTACAGGTACTAGCAATGCGCAACCATTATCAGGAGAAGGCAATAATATTCCAACCCCTGATTTGATTGAAGCTTACGAAGCAGGCGATAAGCGTAAAGAGGCTACCATCGGGATGATTACGTTGAGCGGAGCATTACATGCAGATAAGACTTTCCCGTACATTAAAAAATACGCGAAACCTCACGCTTTGCACAACAACCACGGCATGAACTGGCCAATTTATCGCTATTCTGAAGTGTTATTGTTCTTGGCAGAAGCGTTGATTGAGCAAAATAAACTTGCTGATGCAACTCCATTCCTCAACCAAGTTCGTACACGTGCTGGCTTGGCCAACACCACTGCTACAACCCAAGCAGCCCTCCGCGATGCCGTTTATCAAGAGCGCCGTGTGGAGTTGGCATTTGAGTCGAAGCGTTTGCACGATTTGGTTCGTACAGGTCGTTTGGAAACTGTCATTAAAGCCTACGGCGACCGCGTGAAGGCAAATAAAGCACGTTACTATTTCCCTGCGGAAGGTTTCGTACCAGCCGATGCGTTTACCATCATCACCCCCTATTACGGACTTCCAGCTGCAGAAGCCGATTTGAGTCCTAATTTCTAGTTGTTTTCCTTCGAGCCGATTGCCGCAGTCGGCTCGAAGTTTTTTTGATTCATGGAGGGCTACGTAGCCTATTTTTCAAAGACTAAGGTAAAATAAGATAGGAAACTCTCTTTTACAGTACTATTACGATTCCACCCATTAGAACGTTGAACTTAAATTTGTATCCATATTTCTATTCCTATGTTCACTAAACACCGCTCTATCCGCGCATTTCTAGTGGCTTCCGCCCTGTTTACACTAGCGGCGTCTTTTACAATCCTCAACAAAACGGAGCCCGCTGTCAACGGCCGCGACAACCCGAAGGTAGAGAAGCTTCGTCTTCAGCCTGGTTTCAAAGCAGAGCATTTGTACAGCCCCTCCGAGAACAAACAAGGTTCTTGGGTTGCCATGACTTTTGACAACAAAGGCCGTATGATTGCTTCTGACCAATACGGTACCCTCTATCGTCTTGAGTTACCGCCGATTGGCAGCACAGGAGCACCCAAAGTAGAGCCGCTAAAAATTGGGAAAAGCGCCGCAATTGATACAGTCGGAATGGGGTATGCAAACGGGCTATTGTATGCGTTCAATAGCTTGTATGTGATGATTAACAACAGTAAAAACAACAAAACATTTCCACGTAAAAGTGGTTTGTACCGTTTGCAAGATACTGACAATGATGACCAATACGACAAGCTTACCTTGCTAAAAGAACTGGCTGGCGATGGCGAACACGGCCCTCACAGTATTATCTTATCACCCGACAAGCAATCGCTTTATGTCATTTCCGGGAACCATACCGACGTTCCTAAAATGGATGCGTATCGTTTGCCTGCTACTTGGCAAGAAGATAACCTTTTCCCGCTTATCAAAGACCCGCGCGGCCACGCCAACGACCGTATGGCGCCAGGTGGCTGGATTGCCAACGTTGACCCCGAAGGTAAAAATTGGGAGTTGATTAGTGCAGGTTATCGTAACGCCTTTGACATGGCCTTCAACGAAGTAGGTGATTTGTTTGTGTATGATGCCGATATGGAATGGGATTTTGGTTTACCTTGGTACCGCCCAACCCGTATTTGCCACGCTACTAGCGCTACTGAATTTGGTTGGAGAACTGGTAACAGCAAGTGGTCGGCTACTTGGCCTGACAACATGCCTGCACTCATGAACATCGGTCAGGGATCACCAACGAACCTTGTTTACTTGAGAGATGCCAAATTCCCTGCCAAATACAAGAAAACTTTGTTGGCCTTCGACTGGAGCTTTGGGATTATGCACGCCATTCACCTCAAACCATCTGGCTCTACTTACACTGGCGAACACGAAGAATTTATTTCGGGTATTCCGCTTCCGCTTACGGATGGTGTTGTTGGTCCAGACGGTGCTTTGTACTTTATGACTGGTGGTCGTCGTCTTGAGTCGGATGTGTATCGTGTCTATTACACAGGCACAGAAAGTACAGCCTCTCCTGCCCCAACGGCTATTACAAAAGAAAACGAGCTTCGCCGTAGTTTGGAGAAATTCCACGGCGAGCCAAACGCAAAAGCAGTGGCAACGGCTTGGCCTTATTTGAAACACCCAGATCGTTTCATTCGTTATGCGGCACGTTTGGCCGTTGAGCATCAGCCAGTAGCTGAATGGCAAGACAAGGCTGTGAGCGAAAAAGACCCAATTACGTCCATCAACGCCATCATCGCGCTTGCTCGTCAGAACAAAACTGAGTTAAAAGGAGCAATGCTTAACTCATTGTTGAGTATCAACTTCAAGTCGTTGACTGAGCCTCAACAAATTGATTTATTGCGTGCCTACGAGTTGGTGTTCTTGCGCACAGGAGCTCCCGATGCTGCTACAGGCACAAAAATTGCCGCAGCGTTGAATCCATCTTTCCCCGCTAATGCTAACAGCTCTGACCTAAACCGTCAATTAAGCAAAATTCTGATTTACTTAGAAGCTCCAGGTGTAATCCCTAAAACATTGGCCTTGTTGGAAGCCAAAGAACAACCTACGAACCTTACCGCAGGTGGTGAAACGGCAACCGCATCGGCTGAGTTAATCATGCGTAACCCCCAATACGGTTTGGACATTGCTGACATGTTGAAAAGTATGCCTCCTGCACAGCAGACGTACTATGCCACCATGCTTAGTTTAGCGAAAAAAGGATGGACTCCTGAGCTCCACGAGCGTTATTTCAAGTGGTTCTACAAAGCATTTAGCTTTAAAGGTGGACGTAGCTACGTTGGTTTTATCGACCGTGCGCGTAAACTAGCGTTGAAAAACGTACCAGAAGGCAAGACGGCGTATTACGACAAGCTCTCGGGTGGTGAGTTATTGAGCAAGAATGGAAATGACATTGCAAAAGTAACTTATCCAAAAGGCCCAGGTCGCCAGTGGAAATTGGACAATTCTGTAGCGGCAGTAGAGGGTAAATTGACAGGCCGTAACTTTGAAAACGGTAAAAACATGTACGAAGCCATCACTTGTAACCGTTGCCACAGTATGCGCGGAGAAGGTGGAAGTATCGGACCTGATTTGACTCAGTTGGGTACGCGTTTCTCTACCAAAGACATGTTAGAGGCCATCATTGACCCAAGTAAGAGCATCTCAGACCAATACGCGGCTACGCACTTTACGCTCAAAAATGGCGAGTCTATTGTTGGTCGTTTGACCAACGAAGACGCCAACGCGTATTACGTGTCTCAAAACCCGTATGAGCCTGAGAAAACAATGAAGTTGCTCAAGAAAAACGTCGCTTCGCACAAATATTCTCCAGTTTCTATCATGTTTGGAAACTTGATCAATAGCTTGAACGAAGAGGAATTGAAAGACTTGATGGCGTACTTGATGGCAGGTGGAAACGAGAAAAATGCAGTTTTCACTCAAAAGTCAGGTGACAAGTAACACTGACAACTTTCCATATCAAAAAGGGAGGCCACGCGGCCTCCCTTTTTTTTTAAGTGTTAGCGAAGTTTGTTTAAAGTTTTACCCGCAGATTGGCGCAGATTTAAAGTCGCAGATGAAATTATTTACTGAAAATTTTAGCGAGTTCTTTATTCAAGGTCTCTCCTTGTAAGTTTTTTGCAATGATTTTTCCCTCAGGATTAATCAAGAAATTTTGAGGAATAACCTGAATATTGTATTGTTTGGCTATGTCTGATTGCCATACTTTTAACTCCGAAACATGCGTCCATTCAAGACGATCTTTGTGTATTGCATTCAACCAAGCTTCTCTCCCATTGGGCCTATCCAACGATACCCCTAAAATGGTGAAGTTTTTGTCTTTGTATTGATGATAATTTTTAACAAGGTTTGGATTTTCCGCTCGACAAGGTCCACACCAACTTGCCCAAAAATCAACCAATACATATTTTCCTCGAAAACTGCTTAAAGTCACCGATTTCCCCGAAGTATCTGGCTGAGTAAAATCAGGAGCCATTGCTCCTACCGAAACCGTTTTAATAAGGGTTAATAATTTTGCGTAATCCTTTCCTAGTTTACTGCCTTTTATTTCCTCTGACAAGGCAATGTACATCGGTTCTAATTCAGTAATATCGCTATAAGTAAAATTTGAATATTCTTCCAAAAGGCACAGGCTAAGCATCGAAGTGGTATTTTCCTTGATAAACTGAGCTTTAATCTGCCACATTTTATCGTAGAGCAAATCCTGCTGTTTCACAAACGCCTTAGTAAACGCTTGCTGTGCTTTTTGTTCGGAGGTAGCTGATTGATATTCTTTATCTATTTGTTTCAACTGGTCTTCGGTGGATTTAAATGCCATTTTAAGTCGTTGATGGTCAATATTCATGGGTGAAACTACAACTGCGTTTTCAATGGAGTCAGCACTAGCCACCGTAATAGTGCCTGGTTCTATATAAAGCCTAATCGAAGCTTTCCCAGTCGAAATCCATCCGTAGTAGGGTCGATTTATAGTTCCAGTAACAACAAATTTCCCATTATAAATCTGCGCGGAATCCGTATGCCCAACAGACCCTATTCCGTAAACTACATAAATTTTGGCTTTGGGGGCAACATTCTTTAATTCTCCTTCGATTCGATAGTTGTTTTGAGCCCAAAGGAAGATGGGAGCTAAGAAAAGTACGGCAAATAGAAAAGGTTTCATCATAGTGCGTTTTTTTAATAATCATTAAATCCTTGACTACCAACAAAGATAAATAAATTACATATATAATTTTAATACATATAATCAATAAAAAAGACCTTCCAAGTTTTTGAAACTTGGAAGGTCTAGCTATAAACCAAACCCTATTTCCCCAATTCTTGCTCCCAATGAGTGGGAAGGCCGTCGAGGCTAATCAGGTTCTTTTCTCCAACGTAGTCACGTAATCCCTCTTCCCCTTTTTTCTCGGCCCAATCGAAGTGAATCGAACGCTCGCCCACGTAGTCAAACAACGGGATGCCAAATCCACAGGAGGTTTGCACCAAGTTGATTTCTGCAACGATGAGCTGACGCGTACTTGGATAGGTCGTAAACTGAGGGACGTATTTTTCCCACTCAGGCGTATTGGGTAAAACGACTTTTCCGCGACCGTAGAAGCGCAAAATATTGGGTGTTTTATCAAACGAACAAAACATAAACGTAATCCGCCCATTTTCGAGGGTATGCGCCGACGTTTCGTTTCCACTTCCTATCAAATCCATGTATCCCACCTCCGTATCGGAGAGGATTCTGAAACTGTCTAATCCCTTGGGCGAAAGGTTGACGTGGCCTTCCGTACTATTTGGGGCCGTAGCGACAAAAAATAGGTGCTGTTTTTCGACAAACGCCCGATGCGCTTCTTCGATTTTTGGATAAAACTTTCCCACGTTGTTATTTTTTTACGATTGGTAAACGGATTTGTGACGGGTAAAGCGTAGAATGGTGAATTTGGTTATGCGCCACCACACCTTGTTTCTCATCATAGTTATTACCACCTGTGTTCAAATTTCGTTCAAAACGAGGAAAATTACTGCTCGAAACCTCAATCCGAATGCTGTGGCCTGGGGCGAAATAGTTGGAAGTGGACATCGGGCTGAGGGTAAGTTTATAGACTTTGCCTTTTTCCATCATTACCTCTTTGTCAAAACCTTCACGATAGCGAGCGCGCAAAATGGTTTCGTCCAAATTATACGCCTTGCCATCAGGATATACATCCAAGATTTTCACCGTAAAATCGGTATCCTTCGCATCCGAAGACACGTACAACGTCGTTTCGATCGAACCCGTCACTTCTACCCCATCTTTGAACGGTTCGGTGGTATAAACCAAAATATCATTGCGTGATTCCATTTGGTGTTGGTCAAACGAACCACCCTGAACGGCATTGCCCGTACAACACACATTGCCCCCGTACGAAGGCACTGGATACGCTGGGTCGTACGTAAACGAATCCATTTTATCGTCTTTCGTCAAAGGCTGCGTTGTCAATTTCCCGTCTCCGTGCAAGCTATTGGCGCGGCCCCCACTGTTCAAATAATAGGTCATCATTTCGGCATTGGCAGGCGGCCACGTATCCGACGATTGCCATTTGTTTGAACCCATGGTGTAGTACTTAACGCGGGGCGTTTTTTCGGCAAAACCATTGGCTTCTCCTTTCAAATGAAGATCAAACCAGCCGTAGGTCATGCTGTCGTAGTCCAAACGGGCATCACCTACGCTGCGTTCGCCCACGATGGTGTTTTCAGATGCGCGTTTGTAGGCACAGTGGAGCGTCGGAGCAATGACTAAAAACTGGTTATCCGCAATTTCTTTGGTTTTGGCATTTTTACGAACGTGGTTAAACAACGCCAAATTTGGGCTCGACGACACATCGTACCACGACACAAACCAGTAACTTGGCTTAGTGAACGGCATATTGTCGTGATACAACCCACCTTTAAACCACTCAGGGTCATTGGGTTTGCGGCGAATCATGTTTTCATATACCCCTTGTTGTCCATTCACATTTTTGATAATGTCCGAAACGGGCAAGTGACGCAGGGCTTTCGACCAATCGACGGGAGGCATTTCGGTAGCTAAATCAAAATAGCGTGATACGCGCACGAGCTGCTCTTGGGTAGCATTTTTAGGAAATTCGGGGCGAATGACGTCGTTTTGAGTACCGTACAACCAAGCCGTGAACAGCATTTGTTGCGCTCCCCCACGGTACCAGTTTCCCTGCTCCCAAAATTCTCCTACTTTGCCCACTCCCGCGCCAAATCCTTGGGGAATCATGGCGGTATGAGCAGGGTGGTTGAGCGACGCCACGGCCATCTGCCATTCCGCCGTAGAAGAACAACCCAACGTCCCGATTTTACCATTGCTCCACGGTTGTTTCGACATCCATTCAAAAGCGTCGTAGCCATCCGTTAGCGGTGTACCTAAAATGTCCCACGTACCTTCCGAGAAGAAACGACCGCGCTCATTCTGAACCACATACGCATATCCTCTGCGAACGGCTTCGTAGGCAGCTTGGTAGGTTCCTGTACGCATTTCACCGTTCCCCCACGAGTTAAAATTATAGGGTGTTCGTGAAAAAATAATGGGGACGGGTTTATCGCCTTTGGGCCGATAAATGTCGGTTGCCAACCGAACGCCATCGCGCATGGGCATCATCACTTTTTGGTCGATGACCGCTATGGCTTCGAGTTTTTTTAAGATTTCATCCTGCGCTCTGGTGCCAAGCGAAACAAGGAGTGTGACAACGAGAAGGTAATTGAGTTTTCTCATGTGATTAGTTTGGTGATAAAACAAAAATGGTACTTCACTCATTTAAAGATGAAGTACCAGCGATTTTAATGTGTATTTACTATCAGAAGTATACAGCCAGTAGGAAGAATGCTGTCAAGGCCAATTACTTATCGGCTGAGAGTTTTTGCTTGATACCAATTACGAAGTCTATCGTCACACTCGCAAACTCTGCAATTTCAGCTATTGTATGATTTGTTTTAGTCAATAATTTTTCAACCATTTTTCTTTTGGCTTTAACGACAAAGTAGTCATTTTCTTCATTCAAGTACTTGGCTATGCTTTCCATGATTTCATCTATCTTAAGGTCTAATTTACGCAATTCCGCTAATATCCGTAACTGATTGATGTACTTTTTTAACGATAAATCGTTTTCAATAGTTTCTTCAAGCCGCTCAATTATCTTTTCGATAGCAACTTTAGGCTTATCTTCGCCAAAATTGCTCAATACAGCGAATACAATTTCTTCTGGCTTACTCGATTTTAGGAAAAGTTGATAATCAACCGCTTTAATTGAACGAAGTTGATACTCAAAATCAATTCCTTTACTTTTGAATTGAGTCATCATTCTAGGCTCTCCTTTTCCAATATAAATAACAAATTGCTCAACATTAATTTTGTATTTTCTCAAAAGCATAGCCTTATATTCAAGCATACGATAAACCATTTCAGGCTCATCAACTACCTGAAATTCTATTTGAAGTACAAAAACATTCCCTTGACTATCTGTCACTTTTTTGAGTACATCAGGCTTTCTTTCTTTGGTATGTTGAATATCGTCGGGCAGCTCTTCTAAAGAAACGGCCGTAATGCCAAGTAAGTTTTGCATGATACTTGATATTACGGCCTCAATATTTTCTTTAAAAACTTTATCGTACTGTGAGGATTGTCGTCTGCTTGGTTTACGTTTTGAATTCATAAAACAAAACTATCATAAATAATTGAAATGTTGTGCCTCGGCGAGATGCTACAAACGTGGCGCCTCGCCGAGGCTAATTTGAACCCCTATTTCAACTTCTCCTGAAACAACTTCAAGATACGTTTGTACTCGTCCATCCAGCTAGTGGGTTCTACAAAACCGTGGTCTTCCATCGGGTACGAGGCCATTTCCCAGTTTTCTTTTTTCAACTCAATCAAACGCTGCGCCAAACGGTACGAGTCCTGAATGTGCACGTTGACATCGACCATTCCGTGGCAAATCAACAAATGTCCTTGCAAACCTGCGGCATGGTAAATGGGCGAACTACGACGGTACGCCAACGAATCGGTTTGGGGTTCATTTAGGATGTTGGCCGTATAACCGTGATTATAAGCCGCCCAATCGGTCACGGGACGAAGCGCTGCGCCTGCCGCAAAAACACCAGGCTTGGTAAACATCGCCATCAACGTAATAAAACCACCGTACGACCCGCCATAAATACCAATGCGTTTGGCATTGATACCGTGTTTTTCAACCAAATACTTGGCTCCGTCCACGTTATCGTCAAGGTCTTTTCCACCCATAAAACGGTAAATACCCGTACGCACGTCGCGGCCGTAGCCTGCCGAAGCGCGGTAGTCCATGTCAAGCACCGTATAACCCATGTCCACCAACAAGTTGTGGAACATATACTCTCTGAAATATTGGCTCCACCATTTGTGGGCATTTTGCAAATAACCCGCACCGTGCACGAAAATCACCGCCGCGCCGTTTTTCTTTTTCGGAACGTACAAACGTGCATATACGTCGGTACCGTCGGTGGCTTTGACGGTCACAATCTGTGGCTCGCGCCAAGCATAGCTGCGGAACTCTTCCGAAGTGGAGTTGGTAATTTTGGCAGGAGTCGCATTGGGCTGGTTATCTTGCAAATACAGCTCCCAAGGCTGCGTACTCGACGAATAGCGAATCAAAAGTTTAGACTCATCGGGCGAAAGCGTTGCGTCGTTGCTGCCTGTCATTTTGGTCAGTGCCGTGCGCTCACCTCCTGCTACCGACATTTTATAGAAATGCTGCTCGCCAGGGTGGACTTCGTTTGAGGTAAAATAAATCGACTTTTTATCGCGCGAGAGTTGTGCTTGCTGCACTTCAAATTTCCCCGACGTCAACGTTTTACGCATACCATTGGCTACGTTTACGCTGTATAAATGCGAGTAACCAGTATTCGCTTCCGAATGAAATACAATCGTCTCATTGTCAATCCAATTTAACCAAAAACTTCCTGGGCCACCCACCCACGCTTCGTCGCGAACGCGGTCGAGAGTTTTTAATTTAGCCGTTGCGGGATCCAACAACGCAATCCAGCGGTCCTTGTTGTCTTGCGAACGCACCATCACGACCGCATACTTGCCATCTTCCGACCACGACAAGCTCATAAAATTCACTTTGCGCGCCGCTGGCTTTTTCGCTTTGGTGGTGTCTTGTTTGTAATCTTTCAAATAGTCGGGTTTATCGTTGATACCCGTCAGGTCTTTGGTCGAAACCTCCAAAACCGTATCGCGCGCGATGTTATAGACAAACAATTGCGACGTTGGTTGGGCCACCCCTACTTTCGTCCGCGCAGGAATATCTTCGGTAAAACCCGATTCAGTGACGTAGTTGGGCACAATCGTCGGCTTCGTTCCTGCCGCTGCTTTTACGGTACGATACGTAATAAAATTACTCTTAGGGGCAAGCGTTACATTATCGACCTGGGCTTCTCCCGTGTAAATTTCTTTCGGGCGTTTTGGCAGGTCGGCTTTAGCAATTTTATCGCCTTCTTTTTTCTTGTCTGAACGTTCCTTCAAAATATCAAACATCGCCAATTGATCCGCTTTCAACCATTTTTCTTGCTCACCTGCGGCGGCTTCTGGGCGTTTGTTGCCTGCTTGAAAATTGGTCAATTGTACCAACTCTCCTGTAGTCAACGTCAGCGCAAACAAGTTTAATCCACGGCGAAAAACGGCTTTGGTTTCATCACCGCTAAAAGTCACACCCGACTCATTTTCAACGGTATTGGTCAACTGTCGGGTTTGGTTTGTTTTAATATCCAACCAAAATAAATCACCATTTTTAGCATATAATTTTTGGGTAAACGCCCGATTGTATGCTCCCCCAAATTGGCCTGGCAGTGCGCGACGCTCTTGGGGCGTTACTTTGCGGGTTTGTTTTGAGGCGACTTCATAGACGTACAACGAATCGCTGGTGGTCTTGTCGGGGTTCCAGCTAAAGTAAACTTTGCTACCATCTTCGCTCCACACTGGGTTGGTAGGCGCTACACCCATCCATTTGGGGTCACGCATGATTTTTTCAACAGAAAGGGGGGCGAGTTTTTGGGCAAACAACGAAGATGAACTCACCACAACAGCGCAACAAAGTGACAATGCGCGGAAAATTTGGCTCATAGGGTTATTAGATGAAGAGTTAGTGTTTGAATAGGGACGTTAAATTACCAAAACAAACAAAAATTACCCATTCTTTTACAAAATGATGACCTACTTGGGCTTTGCGTAGATAAAAAGTCGAAAAACGGCTTTGGAAAGAGTAGTTCTGACCAACATCATTTTTTTAGCAACGATAGGTAATTAGCATTGTTCCAAGAACCAACTCACTCACACCTTGCGACCTAAAATCAGTTACGTCTCGCCCCAAGAAGCCCTTTCTTGCATTCAGTCTGGCAACCGTGTCTTTGTTCACGGAAGTGCCCAAACGCCCACGTTTTTACTTCGTCATCTAGCCCAAGAAGCCCCTCGTCTGCACGACGTAGAAATTGTGTCAATTACCGTTTATGGCGATGTGTACGTGGATAAACCCGAATTTGAAGGGCATTTCCACATCAATTCGTTGTTTGTTTCGGAAAGTATTCGCAAAGCCGTCAACGAAGGTAGAGCGGATTATGTACCCGTTTTTTTGAGCGAAATTCCTGAGCTATTCAACCAAAAAATTCTACCCGTCGATGTGGCCATTGTCCACGTTTCGGTGCCCGACCAGCACGGTTATTGCTCCTTAGGGGTATCGGTTGACATCGCCCGTTCGGCCGTCAACAACGCCCGCTACGTCATTGCACAAGTCAACCCCAACGTGCCCCGCACCCACGGCGATGGCATGATTCACGCCAGTCGTTTTCACGCCATGGTATATTGCGAAGATGCACTACACGAAGGCAAATTTGGAGGAGCAGTGACGGAAGTGGACAAAAAAATTGGCCAATACGTCGCCGAATTGATTGACGACGGTAGCACCCTGCAAATGGGTATTGGGTCAATTCCCAATGCCGTCTTGCAATGCCTCTACCACCATAAAAATTTAGGCGTCCATACCGAAATGTTCAGCGATGGGTTGATTGATTTGTTCGATAAAGACATCATCAACAACAAATTCAAGGTCATCAATCCCAACAAAACCGTCACGGGCTTTGCCTTGGGTACCAAGCGGTTGTATGATTATGTCAATGACAATCCTGCCTTTTCTTTTTTAGACATTGACTTTGTCAACGACCCGCACATAATCAAACAAAACCCCAAAGTAGTAGCCATCAACAGCGCCGTGGAAGTGGATGTAACGGGGCAAATTTGTTCCGATTCCATCGGTACTTATCAGTATTCGGGTGTGGGTGGACAAATGGATTTTATGCGGGGAGCAGCGTTGAGTCAGGGTGGAAAACCCATTATTGCCCTGCCATCACGGACTCAAAAAGGCGTATCGCGCATTGTTCCTTTCCTCAAACAAGGGGCTGGTGTGGTCACGACCCGCGCCCATGCGCACTACATCATTACGGAATACGGTTCGGCCTATTTGTTTGGCAAAAACCTCCGTCAACGTGCCAAAGCCCTCATCGACATTGCCCATCCTGACGACCGCGAAGGGCTTGAAAAAGCCTGTTTTGAGCGGTTTAAAGCGTTGTAAATAAGTGAGTCGGGTTGCTAGTAGCAAGTGAATCGGGTTGCTCACAACCCGATTTTTGTTCAGAACAAAATCACCAACTAATCGAAAGAACCTTGGCTGATTTTTTATAACTTTGTCAAAAACGCCCAATGGTATGGTCTTAATTACGGGAATTTTACGAAAGCCACGCTCCAACAAACTCTACACGCACGACGAATACTTGCGAATTGAAGAAAAAGCGAAGAGCAAAAATGAGTTTTATAAAGGTCTAATTATCCCTATGGCTGGTGCAACCCTCCTACATAATCAAATTTCAACCAATATTACTACAGCCTTAAAAATAGCTGTTCGTGGATTAAAGCAGAAATATCTTGTTTTGAATAGTGACCAAAAAATTCGGATTGATTCAGAAGACACGACAGTTTATCCTGATGCTTTGGTGATTTGTGAAAAGCCTGAGTTTTGGAAGGGTCGCGAGGACATCATTGTTAACCCGTACGTGATTGTAGAGGTGTTGTCAAAAAGTACCCAAAACTACGACCGAGGGGAAAAATTTATGTTATACCAACGACTCCCTTCGCTCAAGGAATACATTGTCGTAGAACAACACACTCCCCTCGTTGAGTCTTGGTATCAATTGGAAGAAAACACGTGGCAAAAAACAGCCGCGCAAGGGACAGATGGGCTCTTATCAATTCGTTCGTTAGGCGTTACATTGCGTTTGGATGAGGTTTACGAACATATTGATTTTTGATACATCAATACAGCACCCAAAGGCGACCCGCTTGTTTCACCCCCTTTTCCACGTTTTGAATAACATAACTGTAGATGCCTGCTTGAACACGCTTCTCACGGTAGGTACCATCCCACGAATTTTGGTAGGCATCTTTTTCATAAAACAATAACTCCCCCCACCGATTATAAATAAACAGCTCAAGGCTGGGGAAATCACCATTCTTTTTAATCTCCAAACGGTCATTTACCCCGTCGCCATTGGGAGAAAACGCATCGGGGATTAGAATTAGATTGGAAAAAACAAGCCTAATTGCTGCCTGATTGACACATCCGTTTTTATCAGTCACTCGAAGGCTATATGTCCTATTTTGTTGCACCGAAACAGTTGGCGTTGGAGAAAATGGGTCATCCAGCCCTTCCGCAGGAGACCATTGAAATTGTTCATTGATTGGGTCTTTCGTTTGAGGTTTTAACGTAACATTTTCGCCCTGAGCAATGCTTTGAGAGGTCGCAAGGTTGATTTCGGGAAGGGGCAGCACAACCAACGAACGGGTTTGCTTACCAATACAACCCGTAGCAGGGTCTTTGAGCTCGTAGCTTACCGTATGTGTCCCTACACCAACGTCTTTGACCTTCACACTGTTGGCTTCCACTCCTTTTCCAACAAAAATGCCTCCCGCAGGAGATACCCGCAACGGCACCACTCCCGAATCGCTAAAACACACTGTACCCAAGGAATCAAAAGTAACTATTGCCGCTGTGACCACCTGCACGGTATCCCAAGCAGAGACAGGGCAATTGGGTCGAAGTTGGGTAGTAACCTGAACACTATACGTCCCTGCTGATTGAACATTCAAGGTTGGCTTTTCTTGTCCTACAATCACTTCTCCATTCTTATACCATTTGTATTGATAATTGGCAGACTCCGTTACGCGCAATTCACCATTTTCAGCCGCACAAAGACGCAATGTATCCGTCGGACTGAGTTGAATGGTGGGAGAAGGCGCTTTTTTTACCTTTACAATCAGTGAATTGGTATCTCCTGCACACACAAGCGCCGAGCTGACAATAACGCGATAATCTCCAGGCTGGGTGACAAGCAACGAAGTCGAATTAGCTCCCATCAAATTGACATTGTCTCTCTGCCATTGGTACGCATAATCGCTTTTTTCCGCAGTAGCTAATGTGACCGAAGCCCCTTCGCACAGCTCCAACTCTTGAACCGCTTGATCGGGGGAAGTAGATGTATAAATAGGAGGTTCAGAAAGGGTACTACGCTGACAATCAACCACTGGCAGTTGGAAATCGCGCCGAACAAAACCGATTCGTTTTCCAGCTCGGTATTCCTCTACCAAAATAGTAAAAACATACAGACCTGGCCGATTGGCCGTCAGTGACATCAGGCCCGTTCGAGGGTTAACTACGGGAGGCCGTGGCCCAGGAATCACGTTGGCCAAACCCAATCCCGCCGCCCATCGTACCTCCTGAAAACTATTGTTTATGTCTATTTTTCCGTAAGGAGTGACCATCGAATACCGCAGTTCGTCGCCATCGGCATCGGTCGCCATCGAATTAAAATCAAAAGGCTTATTGATACAAATATAATCACCGTTTGGAAGGCCAAAATCGGGAGAAGAGTTACGAAATTCCGCGCCATTTTGCGTAATAGCGGGAAATTGTAACGTGATTACCCCTTCAGAAATAACAGGATTTTGAATATTAGAAATCGCTTGATTACGACAGCAATTGGTAAAAATAAGCAAATACCCTTGTGGCTGGTTATAAACGGCAGGATCTAAAAAAAGTTCTTGGGAGAAATAGCCCGTAGCGGTTCGTAATTTGCCTTGTTGCACGCAGATGGCATTTTTATACACTAGAGGTTCAAACCGTTGACGGGTCATGGTAAAACTTCGGACAATCCGCCCATCGGCAATCGAACGAATACTGCAACTGGCGGCTGTCTCGGCATTTGAAATAGTGGCACTGCCTTCTACATCAAAAAAAAGCGTCAAATTGATTTGGTAAAAACCTCTTTGAGGCAACGATTTCATCCCAAAATTTCCCCCAACGATGTGGATAGCAAAAGCCCAATAAGGTGTAGAAAACAGTAGGCTACACAACAACAACTCACGTAATCGTTTTTTCATATTCAACGTTTCAAAAGAAGTGATACCTTCCTTTTAAAACGTTTGAGAGAAAGTTTTAGTGTAACGAATTAGTTTTTTTGAATACAGGTGTAAGTCGGGTTGTGAGCAACCCGACTCACACCTATCACAACCCGACTCACTGCTATCTACTAAATATCCGAATAATCAGTTGGGTACAAAAGGCGTTGGTCATTTTTTGACACATTCTTTTGATACTCAGGCATGGCCGAAAGTTTTTTCCAGTATTCGTCCGCACTAAACGACTTCCAGTGCGCATCGCGGTCGGGGCGATTTTCGAACGTAGTAAGATACATCAGGTTAGGCATTCGGCTTCCTGCTACTACTTCACCGTAAAATACCGCGTTGAAATTTAAGCGTTTAAACAGCCCCACTTCGTCGCCGTCGTTGAACATCTTAATCTTATTTTTTGAAATCTTTTCCGTATGCCCTTCGTAGCTACGTAGTTCGTACACGCGCTCTTTCATCGGTGATTTCAACTGTGGCAAATTGTAGCGCGGATTCTTTTCAAACGCCGTTAACAAAATGGTTTCGATGCGGTCGTATGGGGGTTCGGTATAAACCGCATCCAAATACGCTTTTCCGTCGGCCCAATAAGCTTTGTCGGCGGCTAATTTTTGTTCTAATTTGAAAAAATCATCTTGCGACTTAAACGGGATAAACACATAAATCAGTTTTTCGTCGGCAGGTTTTTCGGGATTGGGAATCGGCTTAAACACACCCACCTGCGCAATCCCAAGGCGGTGAAGCGCAGGCAAATAGGCTTGTTTTAGGAAGTCATCTACTTTTCTTTCCTGCTCTTCGGTTTTTAAATGATATACTTTAATTTGGTAAAAATCGCGCTTGGCATTGGCCGTAAATCCAATGAGCAAAAGCGTCAAAAATGCAATAACTGATTTAAACATCTTACATGAACGATTAGGTGATTTTGAAAGCTCAAAATAACGTCCCTTCTACACCCTAATCAATAGCACTTAAACTTTTTATGTACTCACAATTTTCTAAGCATCTCGGCACTAGGTCGAAAAATCCATGTCTTTTTCGGCAAAATTGCACAATACCCCCAACCATTCGCTCAACGTCTCTCCCGTTTGAGTGAGGGCGTACTCCACCCGCGTAGGCGACTCTTTGACAAACTCCGTACGGACAATCAATTTATATTTTTCGAGCAATTTCAGTCGGTCAGCCAACACGTTGTCACTGATGTATTTAAGGTCTTCTTTGATGTTCGAAAAACGAACATTTCCCTCTTCGATACTGAACATTACTTCCGTCAACCAGCGCTTGCTCAACAAGTGAATCAGTTCGTTGAGCGCACATTTTTCCTCCAGAAAAACTTGGTTTTGGTAATTGGTCGAATTTAGTTTACGTTCTGCCATGACTCACTTTTTTATTAGCAAAAGTCATCAGTTATTGGATTCCTACCTTATCATTTCCGCAAAAAAGACCGCAATTGTTCGATTTCCTCGTCCTCAATGGCAGGAAAATTAGCGATGCGGAAGGTATTATTTTTCCATTCACCGTAGCCGTTGCCCAAGGTAATTCCTGCCAAAGTCGCTTCTTTTTTTAGCGCAGAAATCGCTTGTGGCTCCCCTTTGACCGCAATCACCGTATCCGAACGGGTCGCTCTGTTTGTTACCAATGGCTCCCAATCGGTCTCATTTTCAATAAATTGATACAGACTTTCAGCACGTTTAACCGTTTGTTGGTCAATTGCGGCAATCGGCTCAAGTTGCTCCATGACCCGCATCAACAAATACACGCCAAGCGTATTTGGCGTATAATGCGTTTGGTACTTTTCAAAGTTTTCGTGCACAAACAATAAACTGTTGTAGCGCAAAATATCGTTGACTTGGCGCGCTTTTTCGAGGGCGTTGGGCGAACATACCATTATCCCCATGCCTGCGGGCAAACCAAAACACTTTTGCACGGACGCAAACCACACATCGCCGAGCGTCCAGTCAAACGCCACCCCTCCCATCGACGAAGTAGCATCCACTGCAATAAGCGCATCGGTCAACGAACGAATTTCGGCCAACTCCTGCATCCGTATTTGTGTGCCGTTGGAGGTTTCGCTGTGGGTCAAACACAGGACTTCGTAATCGCTCAGACGCTGACGATTGAAAGCCGCACGCTCCTCCCCTTCCTGAAACAAATGATACGGCAAAGTTTGATTAATTGGGAACAATGAGCCCGAGGTCTGCGGGACGATGTGAGTAGCGTAGCTAAACCACTTCTTGCCAAAAGCACCATTGTAATGATGGGCGCTGTGTTGCTGCGTCAACGACTGCGCCACTATCTCCCACGCCTCCGTAGCCGACGATACCAAATAAATAGAATAATCGGCGGGAATCGCCAATTTTTCGCGCATCAACCGCATCGTTTCTTTCAGCACGTCCATGAAGCCTTGGCTGCGGTGATTCATGCTCAGAATCCCCGAGCGGTAGGCATCCTGCAAGTACTGTTCGACTTGAGGGTAGATTTTGGATGGACCAGGGTAGAAAGTTATCATATAAAATACCGAATCGCTAATTCGTATCCTTTGAGTCCTAATCCTACAATGACACCTTTTACGCGGCTACTGAGGTAGCTGTGGTGACGAAAAGCTTCACGGGCGTGTACGTTGGAAATATGGACTTCGACCGCAGGCGTTGTGACAGCCGAAAGAGCATCGGCGATGGCTACGGACGTGTGCGTATAGGCACCAGCGTTAAGAACAATTCCATCGAAGGTAAAACCAATTTCGTGGATTTTGTCGATGAGAGCACCTTCGTGGTTTGATTGAAAGTAATGCAACTCTACTTCAGGAAAAAGTTGCTGAAGGGTTTGGAAGTAATCTTCAAAGGTTTGGCTTCCGTAAATGGTGGGTTCGCGTTTGCCCAACAGGTTCAAGTTAGGGCCGTTGATGATAAGTATTTTTTTCACTGGATGCTCGTTTTGATTCAATTGCAATATTACGACCTTCCAGTGGTACATTCAAAACTTGTTTTGGTTCCTCAAATTTTTCGACGCCTCGCCACCGCCACCCCAAAACCGTCCTTTAGCTCTACCCAATCTTTCATCAGAACTTTTACGTACAAACGATTCACCAAAACACTCTTGTTGGCCCGAAAAAATACATTGGGTAATTCCTTTTCAAAGGAACCAAGCGTGCGCGCCATCAACAACGTTCGACCGTCGGCCAGCACTAAACGGGTGTAGTTTCGGTCAGCTTCGAGTCGAACGATGTCAGCTATACGCAATCGTAAACGCCCACGTAGCAGTACCAAATAATTTCCTGAGTTTGGTAAATGAGATAAAGCGTTCATGATTGGCAAGGGGTTAAAATCCAGGTTTACTTCTCTTTATTCCAAAAATACAAAGCACCAATGGCCATAACAGCCCAAATACCCATGTCCATCGCAATCGTTTTATGAGGCGCCATGTGTCTCACATTCAGGTTGTAATAATAGACTACTTCCGCCAAGACGGTTAGAAAAACGATGGACAACAGCCAGCCCCTGCGGGTCGCTTTGTCGGTTGAGCGGTACGCCACATAGCCCAAATAACCCATGGCTAGTTGGTAGCCTCCTAAAAAATTGAACAAAGAAAGTTCGTTGGCATTTGGAGACACTTGGCCAAAGTATTCGGAAGCCATTATTGGAGCAACAATCGCTGGCAAGCCCAATAAAAGGCTGTAAATCGTTACAATCAGGATAAAAGTGTTCGTTTTCATACAATAAAAGGTCTGAAAGGTTTAAACAATAGGGTTTTACTTCGGTACAAACTTCCCATTATTTTACCACACTCCTTCTCATGGTTTCCCATGATATTGGCTCATGGAAAACCATGATTTTTGGGGGGTCTAAATTCCCCTCCAAAAGGTCATTCCTTCTAATACACAAACGGCAAAAACCGCTTAGAAACTTTCTGATAATCTGCATATTCATCCCCAAACTCACGTACTAAGGTGGTTTCTTCTACGACAATGCGGTAGTAATAGGCAACTCCCAGCAAAAAGGCAGTTGCAACTGCTGAAAAATAAGCATGTACCAATAATGTGCTTCCAACAATCGCCAAATATGCGCCCAAATAGCTTGGATGACGAACGTATTTGTAGGGTCCTTCGGTGATGATTCGCTGGCCTTGCTGCACTTGTACCTCCGTTGTGAAAAAGCGCCCGAGGGTTTTAATACACCAAACACGAAACACCAAGCCACCAGCCGCCAGTGCTAATCCAAGCCAAAAAAAGACGTCATATACCACATGCCCTCCCCGAAAAAATACCCATTCTAGCATTGCGGCTATCTGTCCCCCAATATATACAACCACTATTCCCAAAGTAGAAAAACGATCATGGTCAGCTTGAGCATTAGCCCCTTCAATGGTGATAGGTGGTTGTGTAGTGACTAGGGTAATTGTTTTTAAAACCATAAAGGCAACTGGAATAGTTAGGAATACTTCCCATTGTCCCCAAAGGGGAACCAAATAGCATATTGTTACAAAAAGGAGAATATTTCCAATTTTTGATTTCATAGCGTCATAACAATTTGTTGAGTTTGGCGGTATTGATTATTCAGTTCAAGCAAATACTCACGGTAAGGTTCGGAAATAGCGGCTGGAGCCATACTAATCGCCAGCGTAATTTTTTCGACTCCATTGGTGGTATAGCTTCTATTATCATCAATATTTTTAATACCGTAGCGGGTATAAAATCGCTCATGTGTTGGGCAACAATTTATGACTACATACGAACAATCTTCGTGCTGAATATGTGTACTTAATGAACTCTCAATCAACAACCTAGCAGCTCCGCTACTCTGGTAACGTGGATGAATGATAAAACGACTTGCTTCGCAAATGACATCTCCATTATCTTCCAAGGTTCTCTTAAATTCAAAATGGCTGGCTGGAACATTTTCATAGCTCAAAAAGGGATAATCTTCTTTCATGGTTTGTGGTATTAGGGTTCCGTACTTTGCCTTCATTGCCTCAGCAAGCGGATTCGTATAAATTTTAGCAGGAAAAATGGCCCTAACGTAGCCTACCATTTCATGTTGTCGGAAAAATCCAAAATGCTTGGAATGTAAATCGAAACCATCAATGTCTATTTGTTGCTCATTGTCACGGATAAAAGCCTTGTTTTCGGAATGTTGGTAAACGTGATAACGCATACGAAAAGCATGTTCCAACTCTGCTTTTTCCGTAATTTCTCGAAAAACGAAAGTAAAGGGCATTTTCGTTACTGCTTTCATCTAGTTGTGGGGTTAAAAAGGTGTTGAGATTGCACATTCATGTAAGCCAGGATACCAAGCAGGGTCAGTACGGCCAAGAGTAAAAACACCAGAAATCCATACTTTTTGAGTTTTTTTGTGAGAAACCCAAACGTAGTTGACGGGGAAGGAGGTTGAGGTTGCATAATGAATAAATTATTGAACAAAGGTCGAAAAGACACTACGATAGTACTCTCATGGTTTTCCATGAAATTGGCTCATGGAAAACCATGATTTTTGGGAGTCAACTGAATTCGGAAAACTATTACTCTAACGTAAAATCGTACGGAATTTTAATGGTTACTTCCATTCCTTGCTCCAATGCCGAATGGGTTTCCATCGTACCATGGAGCAGTTGGGTTCGTGCCTGCAAATTAGAAAGGCCATTCCCATTTTTGTGTTTGGCTTGGGCTACATCAAAACCCACGCCGTTGTCATTATAACTCAAAATCAAATACTTACCACTGTAATCAAGGTAAAAAGTCGCCTCAGTGGCACTTGCGTGTTTGAGGGTATTTTGAAGCAATTCCTGAGCAATTCGATACAAATTCACCTCGTACTCCTCGGCCAAGTGTTTCGGAAACTTACGACTCACGTTGACAATTACATATACCTTCTGCGTTTGATTGATAAGGGTAGCCCGCTCACGCAACACACCTACCAACCCTTTGGTTTTCAGACTTCTGGGGCTCATGTCATTGATTAGTCCTCGTAAATCATCGAAGGTAGTTTCCAGCACATTTTCCAACTTCGATTTGAGGGTTGTGATTTCTATGTTTCCAAGTAAACCTACCATAATTCGGAGGGCGGTAAGGTTGGCACCAATGCCGTCGTGCACTTCCTTGGCAAAGCGATTTCGTTCGATCTCTTGGGTCTGTACCATTAGCTTTATTTCCTTTCGTTGCTGCGCCAAAAGTTGCCGAACACGGTATTTATCAAAGAAATACAAGCCAATTACAATCCCTAAAAATAGCAAGGCTTTGAACCACTGCGTTTGCCAAAAATAGGGTCGAATCTCGATTTTGAGTCGGGCGGGAATCGGATTCCAGACGCCATCACTATTGGCCGCTTTTAACTCAAAAACGTACTTACCCGCTGGTACTTGAATAAAGCGTGCGATGGTTTGTTTATTGGCGTTAACCCACGTACTATCCGACCCCAAAAGCCGAAATTGGTAGCTATTGACCCCTTCCGACACGTAATCTATGACGCTGTACTGAATGGCAAACGAGTTGCTATCGGGCGGCAGCGTGATGGACGTAGCTTCACTGATAACCACGAGCAATTTGTAGGGAGCTTCTTTGACCGTCAATTGCGTCAAATACGGTTGACTCACATACGTGTTCTTTGTAATATCCTCAGGGTAAAAGCGGTTAAAACCCTGACTTCCACCAAAAAACATTTCCCCATCGGGTGCACGGTAGGCCGTCCGCGAATTAAAATCATTGCTTTGCAGTCCATCGGTGAGTTTAAAATTTTCGACTTTTGAGCGATAAGGGTCTATCCTCGAAATTCCACGCGTACTACTTACCCAAAAATGCCCTTTTTTATCCGTCAACACATCATACACATACTCACTGGCAAGCCCTTCCTTCGCAGTCCATTTGGTGACTTTCCACGTAGTTTTAGAAATAACAAACAATCCCGTTGCACTTGCCCCTAACACCTGATTATGAGCTACATCGTCGTAGCCATTGCGGAAAATCGCCCCTGTAATCGGGGCAGTAGTGGCCCGCCAAACCGTATCTTGAAGGTAGCCAATGTGTAGTTTCCCATTAAAACCCACGTAGAACCGCCCTTCTTTGTCGTGCAGGCACACGCGTCCATTGGTTCCAAAAAAAGGAATCCGTCGAAAAGTTAGATTTTTTCGATGAAACACAAACATCCCCGATTCGGTATTCAGAACCAATGTCGTAGGAGTTGTTTCAAAGACATCTCGAACGGTATTGGCAAATTTAGACTCGTTTTGAAGCGTGTCGGGATTCACAAACGTTCGTATTGTTTTCCTCAATGAGTCATACACTCGAAGTCCATTTTTTGCCATAATCCAAACGTTTCCATCCGCACTTCGGAAGGTACGTCCCCCTGTATTGTTGAGTTTATCATTGGGATTGGGAGCAAACAAACCATCCGTTTTTTTATTGTACAACAGCACTTGATAGTCGTCCAGATTCACCCTCAGCAAGCTATCATTGAGTACCAAAAAGCCTCGATTTGAAAGCTTCATGGGTACCTCATGGGTACTCGCTGTCACTTTTTGAAACTTGGGAATCAACGGGTTAAGTTTATAGCCATAGTTAAAATTCCAAAGCCACTGCACCCCATCGCCAAAGGTTTTGTAATGAGGGTAATAAGGATACACCGCCTTCGGCAAAGCCAACACCGAATGATGAGGCGCAAAAAACTCCTGCGTTTTCGTCGTCGGTTTCACCGTTCGTAAATCATTACTAATCAGCCTACCTGAAAAATCTTTTGTTGCCGCATAAATCCCTTCTTCAGTCAACTTAAAATGGCTAAAAAAGGTGGGGTTGCCCAGTTTGTTCAACGGATGTTTACTGAAAATATAACAGCTTTCCAATGTCTGCGTGTCGAACCTTAAAATACCCTCCAAGAGGTGAATCCAGAGGTAACGTTTCCCATCAAACATGGATTGATGATCGTAAAAGTTATTATCCTCAAAAAACGGCACTTGAGTTAACACAACGGTTTTACGCCGAGTCGCTACATCGAAATAAAACAGCTGTTGGTTTGAAGGCGATATACACCAAAGTCGGGTTCCAAGCAGTCCCAGCGGCTGTCCTTTCATCGGCCTCCATCCTTCCTTGGTTTTCTCTTTAAGGTGAACAAAGCGTTCAGTTTTTCGGGTAAAATACGCAACGGTCGAGTACCGCTCAAAAAAACTTGGAATTCTATTTACCCCCAGCCAAAAATTGCTGTTGGGGTCTTCCACAATGGTCCTGACCAAATCCACCGCACGAATGGCCGAATCACGCACGAAGTGCATTTGAGTACCGTCGTAGCGACAAAGCCCCCCAGGTGTTCCCATCCAAACAAAGCCTTTTTTATCTTTATGAAGGCAAAAAATGGAACCCGAAATATACTCTTTGTCGGCGTCAAGAATAGAAACGAGGTACTTTTTTTGCGCCCAACCAAAGCTTACACCCAAGCCGATTAGTACCAAAAAACTTCTCCAAAGATGTACAAATAGTGAGCGCAACTGATTTAAGGAAGTGATATCGAATGAATTCCAAAATTAGGGTTTCTTTGGAATCTTGCAAACTACGCACGATAGCATTTCCTTAAAAACTCACCACCCAATTGACGGTAAACTCCCCTCCTAGTGTCACGGCATTGAGTAAAATATCAGAAGTACCTTTTCCAATAATGCGCGCAAAACGCCCCGTTCCACGGGTGATGGGTTCGGTCACTTTAATGGCTAACACTGTCGGGGTTGCCGTGGGGGCTCCTTGCGCAGTCCCTCCCAATTCAATGGTGTTGCCCGATTTGTCGGTGTAAGTCGTTACAAATTCTGTCCCTGTCAATTTGCTATAATCAAACTTAAACTTCGAATTAAAATTTACGTCCCCTATCGTACTCAACGTACCCGTACCTACCACCTCAATGGTGGCTATGATGGGCTGTTTGGTGGAGGGATCTACCGTTATTGGCACTACGTTTTTGGTCGTGAAAGTAATTTTTCCCGTGATGTTGCCATTTTCTACTTCGTAGAGGTCTTCCTTTTTACAAGCATTTAAAAAAGTGAGGGCGCACGCAAACAGCGCAATGAATTTGAGCCTTTTCATTGTGTAGAGTAGTTTTAAAGTGAATAAAGAAGAAAATTCTAATCGTTTCTCAGGACGGTGTTCGTAAAATTCCCAACTGCTCAAAAAGCAACATTTGATCGCTGAGCGGAAACACCTCCACAATTCGATTATTTCGAACTCGGTACCGTACCATCATCGGTATTTCCACCGTTTTATACGTGGGCGGAACCCCATACATCTCACCTCGGTGCTCGCCCCTAAAAATCCCCTCCACAATCACGTCGTCACCCTCAGCCGTAATGGATTCTATAAAGATATGATAACCAGGAAAACCTTTGTCGTGCAACAATACGCCTTTGATGTAATTTTCAGCATCCGTAAACTCTCGTAAAACAGCCTCTGTCTTAATTCTTCCCGAAAGTTTTGAGGCCAACTGCAAGACAAGTTTTTTATTTTCTTCCGCTTTTTCCATCTTTTTGTGGTGGTTTTAGGTTAGTACAAAGGTAGGGGCTTTCATCTTTAGCCATTAGTAGCCGTTTTTCAAAGATTTACACTATTGTTTCACCCTACCATTGGCTTGTGTTATTGTTTCATTTTTTGTTGACGCCACTCAGTTGGGCTACAGCCCGTTTGCTCTTTAAAACAATGGGTAAAATAACTCAGCTCCCCAAACCCTACTTTATAAGCAATGTCTCCAATCCCCATTTGTGTGCTTTGGAGTAATTCCTGTGCTTTACCTATTCGTACGTATCGGATGTAGTTAGCCGTCGAATACTGCGTCAGTTTTTTTATCTTTCTAAACAATTGAGCTTTGCTTAATCCCAACTGAATTTGGAGGAACTCCCCCGTTAATTCATCTTTATCCAAATGTTGGTAAATCAATTGATTCACCTGTTCTAAAAAGGCTTGTTCTTGGGTTTCGGGAATGGCCCTGAGCTGTTGCAAAGCAAACGAATCCGTGGCCACCGATTCAAATCGGCGTTTGAAGTTAATGGAGTAAAACGCATCGTCAAGCTTCTCGTTTGTTGGTGGCCGAAACTGCTCAATAATCGTGTTATCTTTTTTGTCTTCCAACATTACTTTTACAAACACAACCGTGGCATGTACCTGTGCATTGTCCAAGTACACTATTTTTTGCTCATGAGCCGAGAGCAAAAGATTGGGATTGAAGTAAATCTTGGGTATCTGAAGCGCCAACCGAAGCTCAACTTGTTGATTTTCAACCTCCGTACTTGCATCAAGGTGCAAATGAGCATCATCAAAAAAATACAAACTTCGGATGACAAAAGACGTAAAAGTAGGTAGCACCTCTTCAAGAGAGGTGCCAATTTTTAAAGCAATAGCGTCTGAGCAAGTAAGTCGATTGCGTCGTAAGGCCGCAATGGGAGCAAACGCACGACTCAAATTTTGCAATAACTCTTTGATGTCAATCATCCGACTTTAATCACTAATTTACCGCGTACGTGCCCTGCTTCTACGTTGGTAGTGGCTTCGTAGATACTTTCTAAGCCGCTGTATATTTTGTCCAAATGCAGTCGAAGTTTCCCCTCTTTTACTTGGTTAGTAACCCAAGCTAAATCGCTGGTCGTGAGCTTTAGCATCAACAAAGCCATTTTTTTTGAACGAAACGGGTTCAGCGCCACCTGCAAAAACTTAGCTGGTCCAGGCACCGAGTTAACAAATACACCTCCTTTTTTGAGTGCTTGCCGTGCCTCCTTGAACGTATATTTATCGACAATGTCTATAATGAGGTCGTATGCTTCTATCTCCTCAAAAGGGTTTTGAACGGTGTAATCTATGACTTCGTCGGCCCCTAGTCCTTTCACAAACTCAAAGTTAGAGGCTCGACAAACGCCCGTTACGCTCGCGCCCATCTGTTTGGCTAGTTGTACGGCCAAATGCCCCAACGCCCCCGCTGCGCCCAAAATCATCACTCGTTGTCCCGATTTGAGTTTACCTAAGTCGCGCAAGCAGCTCAAGGCCGATGCGCCTGCAATCGGTAAAGCCGACGCAGTTTCAAAACTCAACTCGGCAGGTTTGGGTATCAGTTGGTCCGTTTTAGCAACGACGTACTCCGCATACGGCCCCGATTGCTTAAAAGGGTCAATGGCTCCCATCACTTTATCACCCACTTTAAAAGCCTGTACTGCATCGCCCACCGCCACGACCTCGCCCGCAAAATCAACCCCCATAAGCATGGGGAGTTTGCGCCTAACAAACATTTTTGCTTCTCCTTTTCTGATTTTCAGCTCAAGGGGAGAAATTGTAAAAGCCTTTACTTTCACCAGCACTTCGCCTGCGGCAGGGAGGGGTGTAGGTACTTCATCAATTTTTAGGGCGGAAAGGCCGCCGTAGTTTTGTAGTAAAATCGCTTTCATAAGAGGTTTATAGCATAAAAATTTTGCCCCAAATATCATGGAAACTGAGAACTTTTCTTCTCATGGTTTTCCATGATATTTGGGGTTTGACAAAATATTTACACACACAGAAATACCTATGTATTTAATCACTTCCAATAAAGACTTCTTTTATTCCGAGACTTTAGATGCAACATATTTAGTTCCTTTGATTTTATAAACTTTTATTGATTTTGAACACTATAGGAAGGACTTTAGCCTTACTACCAGTAGCCTCAAAAACAATTTTACTATCCAGTGACTCAATCGTAGATTCGCTAAAATTAACACGCTCTTCACCAAATACTTGAGAAATTCGCTCACTTAGTGATCCCTTAGCAGTATTTAGTCTTTGAAGTATATCCACACTAACCAATTCTGAACGAGACACCAAAATACAAAATTCCTCTGCTTTTGTTATACTACCTGGCTGGTCAACCGTTATCACAAACGACGCATCTTCAGATGGCAGCGTTAAATCACCAATCGTTGGGGTTATATCGTACTCAACACCTGTACTTTTTGAATTTTTGGCTAATTTTGGATAGAGTTGTTCTGCCCCTTCTGGATTTAATACAATAAAATAAGTAAAAGCCGAATTGGATACTTTTATCTTGAATTTAGTGCCAATAGAATACGATTGAGCAGAAACCCAATTCTTATCTAAAAATTGGACTGGAGAATCTTTATCGTTTATAACCTCTGTGCCCTTACCTTGTGATTGCTTGAATAGTATAGGAACTTGTTTGCCATCTGAGTTTTGTACAAATTCTATGCTGCCTACCATTTCGCTCAGTATTGACTCTGGCAATATAATGCCTTGCTTTGTGACTTGTTCGTTTTGAGAAGCAACTGCTTGGTTAGGATTAGATAAAGACTGAGAATCAATAGAAATATCTAACTCTGCCCATGATTTCAACCGAAGGTTTTTGAAAAAATTAGCATCTATATCCTGAAGTAAAGTATTGAAGTTCTCATTCTTTTTTATTTTCCGTTCTTTAATTACTTCAATAAGCTGATTGAAAATTTTTATACCAACCTGAAGCAGCTCGTCCATTATTAGTTTACTTCCTGCATTCAGTCGTTTATAAACTGGCAAATACGACAGTTCATGCTCTTCCTTTATTCCCTGATATAATGTCATATAATTTCTTGAGGCTTCGTCAGGGTTTTTGAATATGCTTTGCAGTTTATTTTTATCTAACAAAGATTTTTTCACAGTAGCAACAAAAATATCGTACTTTTCATAAACCCCATTGTATGCTGAACGTAACTCATTTCGTTGAACTTCCGTTAAGTGAGGTTTAGAAGCCATTTCTTTAGTTTTATATTCCAATTCATTTTTAAACCTTTCACATTCCTTAAACACTTCTACTTTTTTCAAATTAGCAACAATATCGGCAATATCCGATTGAGCTAATAAAACATTAGGCAACATACAAAATAATGATATTGTAAAATATTTCACAATACTCCTTATAATTAAATTTTTCATTTTGAAATTTTTATTTTAATAATTGGAAAATGAAATCCTATAGGCATAATAGTTCTAACATTTTGACGATGTCCTTCTTTTTGAGTAGCAACAACAATAGCTTCTTTGAGATATAGATCCAGTTCAAAGGTTTCTACATAACCGTCACCATCTCTATCTGGTGCCGAATCATTCACTTTTTTATTCTCAAAAACATCTAAGAAACATTGAGTAAAATACCCATTTTCACATTGTAAACATTCGTAAGACTCTTCTTTTTTAGTCGAAGACCCCACAATCATTTGGGCTTTATCAGAATCTCCCAATGCCCGTACCATACTGGCAATTGCATCTTCTTCTGAAACAATAGCTTTACTGCCAATAGCATCTTTCCGAGCCACAAAACTTCCGCTTTGGCACGCATCCATCAAGCATATATGATTACAATCTAAGGTCTCTAAAATTTCTTTTAAGTCCTTTTCTGTCAACGAAGTCCCTACTTTATCCTTTTCATTGTATCCATAAGTAGTTAATCCTCCCGAAAAACCATGTCCTGAAAAAATAAACACTAATAACCCTGTAGGAGAAATAGTTAAATTTTGTAGTGAATTTCTGATATTCTCGCGGGTAGCTTGTTCATTGAGTAACAGTATCTTTTCTTTTACATTATATATTTCCGTTTGTTCGCCCCAGGCATTGGCTAAATCTTGGGCATCTTTGTGGGCAAATTGAAGGTTCATTTTCGGGTTTTTATATTTTGAAATACCAACTGAAACAATATAAAGATCTATTTTTTTTAATGGTTTTATAATCGTAGTATTAATCGCACTTTTTCTGGTCACAATAAATTCTTTCAAGCTTTTATTACCTTGTATGTCAGTAGCAGTTATAGTAACCTTATTAACCCCCATTTTAAGGCTCAAATTTATCTCAAAAAGATTATCTTCCAATTCTATCAACTTGTTATTGATTATTACTTCTTTTAATTTACTTTCGTCTTGTACTTTACCTACAATAAGAAACTCTGAATTAGAAGTAGATGTATATTTTTCTTTTGGAGTAAAAAGAGAAATAATAGGTGCGGATTTATCTTTAATAACATTGGTAACTATATTTGACTGTTGGGGTGCATTCTGTTGCTGTATTTCTCGCTGGTTTATCCCATTACTTCGATTACTTGATGTATTCACTTTAAATGCATTATTTATATTGTTCGATTTATACTTAAAACTAACAGCAGACTTTCCTCCGTTATATATTATACCATCAAAACTGACACCGTTGCTCCGTTGCTTTTTTATAAAACCTGCAATATCTTCTTCAATCGAATTATTCACCAAACCAGCTGATAAATAAGATTTCCATTTCAAATCACCACCTGACGATGCCATCGTTTCAATCTCAATAAGAGGTTCTGCTAGTATATATACATCTACTCCATCTATGTCTCTTACCCGAGCTACATTTCTATTATGGCTATTTGATGATGTAAGAAATTTAATAGTTATAATACTCTTCCCACCAGAATACAATACCGCATCAAAAACCGACCCCTGTTTACGAGCACGGCGTATAAACTGTAATACTTTATCAGTAATACTTTCATTAAATAGCCCTCCTGTCAGTATAGACTCAGCTTTAATACCCGTTTGTACGCTAGCCACAATTTCGTAGTCACGTATCGGTTCGGATAAAACATATACCTCCACCCCGTCAAGACGCTGTACCCTAGCCAATTTCCTATCTTGCGCCCATATTTGCTCGGTCGTTATAAGGCAAGACAAAAGCAAACCAATGTTAAGAATTTTCATTTTTGAAAGAAGTCAGTTAATCAGGCAGTTATAAGTTCCAGAGTATTGGTTTTACTGTCGAATTCAATCTGTTTTCTCCAAATTTTACTCGACGAAAGCGACTTCGCAATTAGTAAATAAGTACCCGTAGGATATTCTAACTTAAGATACCCTTTCCCTATTTTAGCTTCGGTATTATCATCATTGGGAGGATTATTACTACCCCAATCGCCATAAATAAACCCAGATACAGTATCTTCATTATTGATATAGACGTTGATAATTTCATTGGGGATATTAGTCCAAACAATAAAATTACTCATCAATTGTAGTTCTATCCTTTGGTGCGTATTATCCGTAATAGTCACTTCACCCTCCCAGACAAGCCCTTTAGAGGAGAAGGCGCGGTAGGGATATACCCCTTCTTTTAAATTTTCAACCCTGGGAAATCTTGGATTATTCCATTCGGGTTCAGTAGCTTTTGAGTTCCAGTACTGTTTGATAGTACCAATTTCTTCACCCAAAACCGAAATGCTTATTTCTTCTTTCAACCGCGACCAAAAAGTAACAGTACCTTTGGATTTTGGCCCTATTAACTCCTGCGTATGATGGCCATTTCCTAGAATCATTATTTGCCCTTTCCATATAAGTCCATTAATTGAGACGGCTTTGTATGAATACACTCCTACCGATAATGTCAATCTTAATAATTGACTTTGATTCCATTCAGGCTTACTATCTTCCGCACCCCAATATTTATCAATCGTACCTACTTGTTTATCATCCAGATAGAGTTGAATATCAAGTTCGTTTTTGAGTCTAGTCCAAAAAGTAACTGTTCCAGTTTGAGCAAGAGGGCGAGTAGTCACACCCATTTGACGCCCATACACCGACCCTTGCCCTACTTTACCCAGACAGGCTCTTTTACCCGTTCCACTGCAATAGCCACAACTTCGATAGACTCTTTCAGGCTCATAAACGTACTCATCTCTACCCGTAGAACTATTGTATCTGGATTTCCCTCTATTTTCGGTTTCATATTTACCACCCGAACCACCACAGTTTGAACAGTTTATATAGCCTGAGCCGCCACAAAAGCAATTGGATTCATGCATGGTTTTGAAGAATTTAGATTTAACTGAGGTAGCAATCGCAGGTGCTACCTCACTATTTTTTTAAATTAAAAAACACTTCCTACACATTGAGTAACTTGAGTAGTAGCACATCTGCCACAGGTACCTGACGCAACACACTCAGCCAGCCCACCAGCAAATCGAACGAAAGCTGCGGAAGCGCGTACTACTCTTTCGGGCACCTCGTACCAACTTGAAGTATCTGCAAAAATTGCCCTTATTTTACGGGCCAAACTACCTTTTTTCTTACTTATACAAGATAAAATTTCGTCTTTACAAGCATTCGAACAATCTCTCCTAACTTCACTACTAAGGCATGAAAAAAATTGATTTATAGCAGAAGAAGCACCAACTAATGGCTCCAGAGTATAAGAACTGGATATTTCTGAGTCGATTTCCTCAAGATACATTTCATCTGAAGGGCCTCCTTTCATTTTTATTTCATTGAATTGAAACTTATTATTAGGAGCAGAAATTACTTGATTTACTTTAAAGGTTTTAAATTCTTGATTTAATTTACCTGTTGTAATTTCCACTCTTGTATTATTACCCTGCTTTATATGAGCAACTATGGCCATTTCTCCTTTAGCCGTGTTTTCTACAGCTTGCATATCCACTTCCATCGTTGTTGTTTTACCACCTTTTTCGGTAGATTCAATCGTTATCTGAAACGAATCATCTTCATCATTAGACTCTTTAAATCCTTGCGCAAGAAGGCTTTTCATGGCAAAATCAACGCCACTTACTTTTTTGAACGAGTTTTGCCGCATTTTAAAATCGTTGCCTTTTAAGATTTGGGGAGTTTGTGCAGCAGCGTAGAATGCTACTACAAGGCATAGTGCCGTTGTTAGTAAACTTTTCATTGTAGTAAAATCTAATTATTGTTTAGTGCCTATTATTTAGGGTTTCGGCATTCCCTCTTATTTATCTTGTTACCTGACATATTGGCCTATAAATCTTTAAATTCGTCTTTAACTAGCATTTTCACTTCATCAGACCACTTACAACCAGAAATCTTTTGTACATTTCTTAAATGTTCAATATTATTTTCTGGCGACTTTTTTAAAATTGAAATCATTCCTTCTGCCAGTATTTTGCTTTGTTCATTACACAATGCCTCGGCTACAAATTCAATGGAGAGTGAGGTAACGGCGCGTCCATTGAATGCGTCCAAGATATTTTTCCTAATTAAATGATTAGCGCTTTGTTGATAGATAGCTATCAAAAGTGAATCTTTGTTTTCTAAAAATCGAAGTGCATAAACAGCGCTTGCTTTTACTTCACTTTGTGCTGATTTTAGCCCATCTTCTATTAGAGAAACAAATGTATCAGAACCATAATTACCTAATTCATTGAGTATTTGAATGGTATCACTCATTGAGCGACTTGGAATTCTTTCCACTGCTTCAATCAATTTTAAAATAATTGAATCGGCAAAACTCGTATTCTTATAACACAAGTTTAGTGCACTCGTAAGGGTCAAACCCGCTTGTGATTTAATAAAGTCATCGTTTGATTCAAGTCTTATTTCCAGAAGCCTTCGGCAAATAAATGGGGGTACGTTTTCCGCAATAGCTATTTTTAGCAATATATTTTTCAGGCATTCTTTTTCTTCCGTGCAATCTTTCAAAATTTGCCCAACTACTTTCCATGATGGCTCAGTATCTGCATCAATGAGTGCGTAGCTCAATACCCAAAAAGCCCTGCTTCTTACATCTGTTTGTTTATACTTTTTAAAAATACTATCTGTTTTTTCAGGGTAGAGCACCAAAAATGCCCTAATCTGAGCCAGTATCTCAAAATTTTTAGAAATAGAAGAAGTATCCAGCCCAACCAACTTTTCTATTAATTGCTCCCAAGTCTGTGACTTTAAAACATTTTGGTTTATTAGCTTTTTCCGTTCGTACGCTGTTAAGATTACAGATAGAGTCATTTTTTTCCCTGATACCGATAGGTTTTTATCTGCCTTCTCAATATTTTCAATTAATTTACTATCCTGTATTTGCTCTACTGAACTAAAAGTAGCGTAAAACTTTTGAGTTACATGGGCGATTTTTTGAGAACGTGAAACCTGAAAAAATGAATGGTCCAAACTAATCTCCTGTATTCGATTGTGTTTTGAGTTCGTAACAAAAAAATGATTGTAATAAATGGTTGAATCTGATACTACTTGCCTACTTTGCGGTGTTTCTATCATTGGATACTTATAAAGCGTATCCCCTTTCCAATAATATTGAAATTTTTTATTACCCACAATTTGGTTCTCATTTGTTATCCAAGGCGATGTGCTATCGCCATGTGACCGAACCACTTGTAGTTGACTCCATAACATTCGTACCAAGTTGATATAAATGGGTGATGTATCTGGTGAGAAGACAAAACCTCTGATTTCACTATCGCTTTTGTTTTTCAATACTTTAAATAAATGGTTTTGATTCGCCAAAATGACGTTATAAATACTGGAATCAGCTCTATTATTCTGCTTACCATCAATACGTTGAAAATCTAAACGTACAAGAATATTCAGAATACTATCCCGCTGATTATTCAGCCAAAACTCATTTACAATAAGCTGATATTTATTTTGAGAGAGGTTAGCGAAAGTACCATTCGCCTGAGCAGATACGTTGAAAATACCGTAATTAGACTGAACCTCTTCGTCAAAGCTAATGGTGTATCGCTTATGAGTTATCGAACTGCCTTGGCCCATTCCTTTTTGAAAAGGCAAGATGAACATGAACACCAGAAGGAATAGAAAAAAAAATGTTTTCATATCACCAATCCAATGATTTACTATCATCATCATCAACTAATGTCCTATCCATGTTTAAAAGTGCGCCGTTTGTTTTAACAATAGTATGGCGAACCTCCTTGATTCCCCAACAATTACCTGCCTCCCAAAAGCAATCCCACCAACCGCAAGAGCAGAAAGGATAACTTATAAAGCTGTAAATGCGTCCTTTCATAAGTTCAGAATCGACATTCAGATAGGCTTGATTGTTGAGTACTAAGGCGCCATCCTCACCAAACGAAACGCCAGCATTTCCACCAAAGGTTATATTGCTTGCGATCATATCCAGTTTTCCACCTACACCTACGTCAAAAACTCGATTGAAAGGAAATGGAATCGCTCCTGCTTCCATGGTAATAGCGTTTGAAATACGCGGGCCTATGTGTCCTCGTACACCAGATCTATCTACGGTTACATCCACCATGCCACCCACTTCGCTCCCTATATAAATATCAATGGGTATTAATAAATTAAAACCATATTGATAGACATCCATCCCGCCCACTACTTTATTTAATGGGTATGTTTCGGATTTGTTAAATGAAATAGAGTTGCCATTTACTTCTTTATCCTCATTAATCAGAATTTTATCTAAAAGTTTTACCACCACTTTTCCGCTTAGTTTCTTAGTCTTATTAGAGCGAGAGGTGAAATCGGCATCAAATGAATAAAGGCTGATATACCCATCCATCAAGAGGTTGGCTACTAAATTTATTTCGGAAATTTTTAGCTGAGCCTTTGTATGCAACCCCATCGAAAATTCAGAATTCGTATTTTTTATCGCTTCCAACGGGTCGGTAGCGTCTCCGTCAAAGGGTTCTGCTTTCCCTTTCAAACTATAGGAAGCTGTCATCTTTACACCCCCAAAGTTTGGAATTGATACTTCCCAAGGTTTAAAATTTTGCTCACGTGAGAAGTTTTCTACAAGCGGGGTCTTTTTTACTTTTTTGTAGGTGTTAAGCGCAACAAATCGAGGTTGTTTAAAACTGCCGACAAATTTATTTTTTGAAGACGACTTAAATTCTTGAATTTTTTGAGGAGTAGCTTTCAACAGTGAAATTACTTTGAAATTTGTATTGGGTATTTGAATTTCTTCAGCAAAAGCTAATTTTAGCTGTGGCAGTGTTTTTTTTACTCCCATCGCCGGATAATTAGGATCTAGCTTCACAACAGGCTCCAATTTCTGCTCTGCTAACTGTGTCATTTTATCCATCGTACGAGTTGAGTACCCAATTTCGTTAAGGTTTTGCTCAAAGGCATTCATCGCCTCTACATATTGTTTGAATGATGATTGTTTGCCATTGGGTAGCTTAACTACCTGATTTATATCCACTTTTTTATTGGGAGGAGGCGTATTTATATCAAATGGTCGAAAGGTAATTTTGGGTTTTACATCAATAATAAATTTATCTTTCGTAACCTGTTTTTTTTGAGCTAACCCTGAATGGCTGCTTATCAAAAAACCCAAAAGTGTCACAATGCTCAGTAGTTCAATTCGTTTTTTCATTGTGTTTTAAGTTAATTTTATACATAAGTTTCAGGGCTTTGGCATTCCCGTTTTAGTTATCTTCAAGTGTTCTGACGGAATACTTATCTAATTGAAATGTGCGTTTTTTTACGTTTTTAACATTGGGTCCAGTCTTTATTTGTTGATAATATTCCTGTTTTTTGAGTAGTGTTTTATCATGTACCTTCGCTTTAAACAACCTTAATTTTGAGGAAGCTACGGCCGCTTTCTCTTTGTTAGCTCTATATTTTAGGTCATAAGCTTGCGCCTGACGCAGCTCCTCTTCTGCTACCCGTCTATACACTACTAAGTCGAAAGCCCGCTTTAATTGCCATTCAGCTCTTATCTGAGTCAGCACTGCTGAGAGTTTATCAAAAATGAATGGCTGGTACATTTTTCGCTGCCCTTCTACATTTGGATGAAAAGCCCCACGTTCATCTCCCTGTTCATAGATTGATTGAGGGAGTGTATTAAAATAGCCGTCACAGTTGCAAATACCATAAAAAGAAGAACTACGATAAGGACCATCTACGTACTCCCACTTCAATTCCGCAGCAGATGTTTTAATCTGATTATTGAGCGGAATCAATACTTTATTTCTTGCGTAAATATATTCTGCTTTCTCCCCAAATGGGGTTTCAGAACCGCAAGCATCAAGCGTAAAATCACCGCAGGCTAGTCCATTTGCGCCATTTAGTGGATTAGGGTATTCGGTTATCAGAATTTTGCTCGAAATGAAATTACTTCGGATATAATTATTCAATTGGCGATAGGCTTCTGGAAGATAAACCTTAATAGCATCATCTATGTCGTCTTTGATTTCTTCGTCAGTTGTTAAATCACCAATCGGGAAGTATAGATAATCCTTTATTAAACCCATCAGGCCGATGTCATTACCTCCTACCGACATCACCAAAACATCTAAACGGTCATAGTTATTATCATCAAGCCATTTTTTCAATTTTTCAAATTGTATAGGCACTTCACCATTGACTGTCCTTTGTTTTTTTTCAAATATCTCGTCAATTTCAGCGCCAGAACAAGATACGTGTTTATAGGCCATAGCGACACCTCTATTGCGGTCTTTTAATTGTTTAACGGCTTTTACCTGTCCGCTATTGGCGGAGCGATGACAGGCGTCATTGGTCCAGTAATCACCCTCCATAGGTGCTCCTTCGCCGCTACCATACGAATCTCCAATCAAACCAATAGTAAGTTTTTGTGGCATTTTAAATTCGTATATGTCACTAATGACAGGTGTTACCACCAAGGCCGTACGCAGTGATACCCTCGTAAAAACCGTTTTACCCGATTTGATAGAAATTGAATTTTTATCTTGACGATTTGGTGTTGGGAAGTCTGTGTGCGGAAAAATAAATTCGTATTCATACTCTCCTAAATCATTTTTTCTGTTAAAACTGGCTACCCCCGCTGCTACATTAGATAAGTTATTGTCAGCGAGTTGGCTCCGTTGTTCAGAATAATAAACTGTAATTGTTAACGCTTCTGGTTTTAAATCACACGCTTTAAAAACAATTTTCATTGTTCTGTCTCCAGGCCCAAAAGGGGTTAACAAATTATTTAACTGGCACTGAGAATAGGACTCAACACAAACCCCAAAAACTATAAATAAGATAAGTAAGGATTTCATACAATTCGTCAATTAAAGATATAAGCTTTTCATGTTTGAAGTTTTATTTTTTCAGACTCAATTATCCCCAACACTGTTAAGTTCATGAATCCCATGTTCATATACCCTTTGCCGTCTTAGGCTTTCAATCTGTTGCTGTTCACTCTGTTGTGCGTTATAGTTTCGTTGGTTCTGTAAATCTATTGCTATTAATTGCTTTCTCTCTGCCAGTGACGCAGTAGCTTCCCTAAATCGAATCCCATTAAAAAGCGCATTTATAGTTTGCTGTGAAATAGCTGGTGCGCCCATAATCCATCGCATAATCGAAAGTCCACCGCCATTCGGGGAGGTATTATAGGCCATATTCAGAGTCATGCCATTTTCGCTGATTGAAGCAAAAATTCCATTTTCAACTCTGGTGAAAGTGGTTCCTGCCGATTGCAAATTCTGAACAATGGTATTCAAATCCTCGTCAGTAGGCATTACAATAATAAGGTCATTGCGAGAACCGCTTCGGGCATCTACAAAAGCATAACTGTTTTTAGAAGCACCTGGCACCATCTTTAAATCAGCTAATAAGGGGATACTTACACCGAATGGGTCATTCACAATTGTATTGGGATCATAATCCTGTGAAGCCGAAGTACTTCTTTGGGTATAGTCTCCATTGCCAACCTCATTCAGTTTATTAACTCCCTCTCTAAAGCGTTGTTGGGCAAGGTTGCTGGCCTGAATCTGCTCAATAAACGCATTTTTTTGTTGGTGTGTTTTGTATTCTTCATAGGCGAACATCGCCAAACCAACAAGTACGAGTACTCCTAAAAATTTGATATTACCGTTCATGACATTTTTTCATTTATACTTAAAACTAATCGCTGACTTGCCCCCTGAATAAATCAAACCTTCCATGTTTACACCGTTGGTACGCATTTTTTTAATGAACCCCGCCATATCTTCTTCGATGGAATTGTTGACCAACCCACCTGTTAGATAGGACTTCCATTTGAGACTCCCCCCTGATGATATAATAGTTTCATAGTCTTTAAGCGGTTCCGCTAATACATATACGTCCACGCCTTCTAACTGTCTCGCCCGCGCTATCCCTCTCGTCTTTTCAGATGACTTGTCAGTAAATCGAATGGTTACAAGACTCTTCCCTCCCGAATAAAGCACCGCATCAAAAGTAGCCCCTTGCTTACGCGCTCGACGGATATACTGAAGCACTTTGTCCGTAATACTTTCATTGAACAATCCTCCCGTCAGTATTGACTCCGCCTTTACGCCCGTTGTCACGCTCGTCATGGTTTCATATTCCCGCACGGGTTCGGCGAGAATATAAACTTCCACCCCATCAAGGCGCTGGACGCGAGCAAGGTTTTTGTCTTTTTGCGCAAATAGCTGACTGCTAGTGAGTAGCAGCAGAAAAAACAGATTGAACTTTTTCATAATACTGATATATTGTATCTTTTACCCAAACAACAAACCCACCACCGCCACTACTACCGCCACCAGCGACAGTAAAATCACCAAGTGCCAGCGCCAGCGTTGTTGTTTAGGATTCATATAACAAAGGTCGCTCTCAAAAGGCTGCTGCGCCTCCCCTGATTAGGGTATATTGAACACGTAGAAATACGCATTCTATCCGACTAAAACGGTACGTCTAACTTCACCGTTGTTCCCTCCCCCACCACCGACCGTATGTCAAGTGTAGCGTTCAGCAATTGAGCACGGGTATGTAGATTAGCTAAACCATTGCCCGAGGCCGTAGTCTCAGACCTGTCAAAACCCCGCCCGTCATCGGCGTAGTGGATTGTCAGACCGTGAGAATTTCGTTCTAATCTGAGCGTAATTACCTTCGCTTGCGCGTGTTTGAGGGCATTTTGGAAAAGTTCTTGCACAATGCGGTACAAATTCACCTGCATTTCTTCGGACAGGTTTTCAGGAAAATCTTCCGAGAAGACTTTCACCTCTACTTTGCCCGTTTGATGAATAATAATGGCTAGCTCTTGCACGGCTTTGACCAAGCCCAATCGCGCCAAACTCCGCGGGCTCATGGCGTGAATCAACTGCCGTAGGTCATCAATCGACTCTTTTAATAAGTATTCGGTTTGGGTTTTAATAGGCTGCGATGCCGGGTCATCGAGGAGGCCAAGCACCATTTTTATCGCTGACAAATTAGCCCCAAGGCCATCGTGCAGGTCTTGCCCAAAGCGACGGCGCTCGGCTTCTTGGGTCTGCACCATCAAGGCTATTTCTTTTCGTTGCTGCTGCCGAACCACATAGATTCTGTATCGGTAAAAACCGTAAAAACCCGCTGCCAACAACAAAAGCATGGCAAACCTAAACCCAATTGTTTCCCAAAATTGGGGGGCTATTTCGATGGTTAAAGTCGTAGGCACAGGATTCCAGACGCCATCGCTGTTGGCTGCTTTTACTTCAAAGGTGTATTTTCCTGCGGGTACTTGCACAAATTGCGCCGTGGTATGCTGGTTGGCCTGAATCCAAGTAGTATCAAGACCTTTCAAGCGATATTGATAGGTATTTTGGCCATTGCTTACGTAGTCTATTGCACCATAATCTATTGAAAATGAACCTTGATGGTACTTTAAAGAGAGCCGACGTTTCTGGTCGAGGTAAATGGCAGTTGATTTATCGCCCGCAAAACGCACTTTCCAAAGCCTCACTGTAGGTGTCTCTTTGTTAGGCTGAATTTGCAAAGGGTCAAAGTAATTAAAACCATTGGCTCCCCCAAAATACATCTGCCCCGTAGAGGTCATCAAATACGCATTTCGATTGTATTCATCTCCTTGCAGACCGTCGGTGGACTTCAAATTTAAAAAGGTATTTTTTTGATGATCAAACCTCAAAATACCCCGATTTGTACTGAGCCACAAATAGCCATTGGAGTCTGCCAATATCCCATAAACGTGCGAATTAGCCATGCCGTCTTGTTCATTGTACAATCGCATTTGAAAATTTCGGACAGGGTCCATTCTTACCAAGCCATCAGCACATCCAAGCCACCATTTTTCAGATTGTTCGTATAAAGACAAAACATGACTTTGGGGCAACAAATGACGCTCTTCTTGCCACATTCCATCCTTTAGTTTCCCCAGATGTACGCCTTTATTTTCGACACTAACTAGCAGTTGGCCACTTTTGAGCCGAATGACAAACTCAATGGTTTGGTTTTCAAAGGCTTGTATTTCTTGAAAGCGATGTTTTTGTGTATCAAAGAGATAGGCGCCCGACTCCGTCGCTATCAGCAATTGACTGGGTGAGTATTCGTCAATATGTTTGATAAAATTGGCATTTAGCGCTTTGTCATGTCGATACAGGGCGTTAGGAAAAGTTTGAAAACGTTTGTGTCTTTCCTCAAACTCTACCAATCCGCTGCCCGTACCCAGCCAAATTCGCTGTTTGTGATCTTTGTGAAAACACCAAACCGTTTCGGAAGGCAACGTTGGTAGATACACGTTTTTCTCTATTTCATTTGTTTCGGGATTATAAACGTATAGCCCATGAACGGTAGTTCCTACCCAAATTTTTTGCTTATATTCAACCAAACAACGAATTGAATTGCTCAACAACGCACGGTGTGAATTGTAATTGACCGTCATGAAATTTTTTCCGTCTGGCACCAATTTCAACAAGCCAATTGGCTCAATGTTAATCCAGACAATTCCATCACCGAGTGTAAACAAAAAATAAGCAGGTGTCAAGGGTGGAATGGAAGGTAAGTGGTAGTTGACTTGCTGAAAATGCTCTGTTTTAGGGTCAAACCGAAGCAAACCCGCCGACTGGGTTGCTAGCCATAAGCGCCCATCGGGGGTTTGAATAATATTATGGACATCGTCCAAACGACGCCCATTGGCCTCCACAAATACTTTATATTGCTGGTTAAGCGGGTCAAATCGAATCAGTCCGTTTTGCGTCCCAAACCACAACAGCCCCGAGCTATCCATGATGACCTCAATAAACGTGGTCGGCTTTCCTGTTTTATTATGTGGGTTGTCGCTAAAATAGTAACTTGCTTTTCGGGTAAGTGTATCAAAACACACCACCCCCGTATTGGCTTTGAGCCAAAGTTGACCTTGTTTGTCAAAAAAAATATCGTGCTGATTTACAAAATGGGTAATGTCGAACGAAAACCCCTTAAAAATGGAGGTTTTGGTCTTGGTATTTAGCTGATACTTAACGACGCCTTCGAGTTTCGACCAATACCAAACCTCGTTTTTAGTCGCTAAAAACGGAGTAATGTGGGTCATCTCTTCTTTGCCGTTGGTATTAGTTGCAAAAACTTGGGAAAAATCATTAGACCGACGGTCGTACAAATTCAGTCCATCTTCGGTACCTATCCACAATTTTCCATCGGGCGACTCAACAATTCGATTTACAAAACGCCCACGAATTGACCCTTTTTGGTTTATTTTTTGCCGATACACTTCTACCTGCGAGCCGTTGTAGCGATTTAATCCATCTTGCGTACCCACCCATACGTATCCGCGCGTGTCTTTGTGCATGGCATACACCGACCCCTGCGAAAGCCCCTGCTCAGTGCCCAGTAGGGTGGCTCGGTAATTTTGCGCGTTACCCCACCTCAGACAACCAATCAGGATAAACAATAATAGACTTTTTGTTGTCATTTATTGAAAGGTATCCAGCTTATTATCTCTCACAAATACCATCAACTCCCCTAAGCTGTGGACATTGAGTTTGGAATAAATATTTTTACGATGACTTTCTACCGTGTGCTTACTTAGGTTCATCTCATCCGCAATTGCAGCAGCGTTTTTGCCTTTGGCCAATTCCTTCAAAATCACCTGCTCGCGTTCGGTAAGGTCTTTGAGGGGATGGAAAGTGTTGGATTTGGGCGTAGTGAGTCGGCGCCCGTTGAGCAAGACAGGCATTAGGTCATGGCTAATAAAAATCTCTCCTCTGCTCACGTTGGCAAGAGCATTGAGAAGTTCGTCTTTGCCTGCCGTTTTTAAGCAATAACCCATCACGCCCACCCCCAACATTGTTTTTACCGTATCGTAATCATTCAACATCGAAAGGGCAAGAATTCTCACGGAAGGATAATGCTGTTTTACTTCAATGGCGACTTCTTTCCCCGATTTCCCTGGCAAATCAATGTCTAAAAGCAGGACATCAATGGGCTGTTTTTGGAGAAAAGGCATTACTTCATGGCCATTGTGTACCACCCCCGCGAGTTTATAATCGGTGGCATAGTTAATGATGAAACGGAGTCCATCCACAAACAATCGGTGGTCGTCAGCTATAAAAAGCATATACATCAATGGTTAAAGAAACCTTATAGGTTTGAGTATAATCGAGTGGACAAAATTAAAACCGCATCTTCTAACATCAACCCCCAATACGGGTGGGGGCTAACAACGAATCCTATTTCTCTTTGTTCCAGAAATACAAGGCACTCAAACCCATAATGGCCCAAATGCTGCAATCTATATAGAGTGTTTTGTGCGGCGGCATCTGCCGTACATTGACGTTGTAGGCATATACAATAAGGTCAAAAACGCGACGGACAACAACCAAGATCGTCGGGTAGCCTTGTCAGTAGAACAGTAAGCAATATAACCCAAATAACCGATGGCAAGTTGGTAGCCACCAATAAAGTTCATGGATGAACATTAGTGTTGGTTTTCATAATTTTTACGGTTTAGGAATTGATAAACTGAACAAAGTTTTTGTTAATTAAGAGTTTTATGGGCAAAGAAGCCAATAAATTACTCAGTGGCACGGAGGACACTCCACCCATGATTTTGATTAACTTTATTCCCAATCATGGGCTGAAGTTACGGTCAAGATGACCGTACCACATTGGCGTTCTTCTATGCTAAAAACTTTTCTTGCTTTAACCAATCATAGCAATCTTTGACACAAACATTCAATGGTACTACTTTCAAACCTAACTCTTGTTGGGCTTTTTCGCTTGAAAACTGGTAATCTTTTCTGCTTAGCAAGTCTGCCAATTCGGGAGAAATAAGCGGTGGTTTATTGTTAAAAATAGCTACAAAATCTAAGACTTTCCCCAGAAACTTGTATAAAAAAACGCTGGCAACGGGTGGTGTTTTCTTTCCCAATAATCGGCAAATTTCATCCATAAATACTTTGAAAGATGCATTTTCACCGCCTAAGATGTATTTTTCGCCACTTCGGCCTTTATCTACGGCTGCAATATGCGCCTTTATTACTTCGTCAACATGCACAAAGCAACTTGTGCCCGGGGGGATAAAAGGGGCTTTATCATTTTGAAGCGCAACAAACGCACTTCCCCAAGTGGTACTATCATAAGGGCCTAACACAATGGAAGGGTTCATAACTACTACTTTCATTCCCAAATTTACCCCTTTGAGTGCTTCTTGCTCGCCTGCCCATTTGGTTTTTTCATAGTTACCCCATGCAACATCCCCGCGTTGGGGTGTATCTTCGGTGGTAAGCCCCCGCACATCTCCCCAAGCAGAGATACTCGACGTATGAACAAAGCATTTGGCTTTTTTTGCCACTGCTACTTCCACCATATTGCGCGTACCTGTCACGTTGGTTTCAGTTTGAGCCGCATACTGTTTTTTCCAAGAATTAACGTCGCCCGCTACGTGAAAAACGGCATCTAAACCACTAGGCATTCCTTTTTCGAGCGAGAGTCGGTCTTCCAGCGAGCCTACTACCCAGTTGATGTCTAGGCCTTTAAGATATGTAAGGTCGGATGTGGAACGACGTAGGGCGGTCACTTCCCAACCTTCAGCCACTAATTTATGAAGAAGATTGATACCGATAAAGCCAGTACCACCCGTTACAAATGCTGTTTTTTTCATGTCATAGAAAGGTTATACAGATGATGATTTAGTATTTTCATTGATATGCCAGTGAGTAGCAAATCTTACTTAAGATTTATCTCTCCTTATTACTCTTCAAAGCATAATACACAGCTACCAAGCCCACCAACAACCTAAAACTCATATCTATCCAAACAAAATTATTGGCTGCAATACCTTCCCCAAATACATCGTAACATCCTTTCAAAACGCAACTAATAGCCAAAAAAGCACTAGAAATAAAAATATTACGGGCGTTGCGATTATCTGCATTTCGGAAAAGAAAGGCATTAAGTGCTAATCCGATATTTGTAAGTCCCAAAAACTGTATCGTAGAGATATGGTCTTTGTCAATGTTTTGAACCCCATAGTCTTGCAACGTACCAGCGGCATTAAAAAGCATCATAGACCCACCCAAAAGGGAATAAATAGCAAGAAAAATAAGAAAATAGGAAGCTTTCATTTTGTGTTTTTTAAGTTTATTGAAAAACGATTGTTATGCTATGGACAAACTCCTAAAAGCCTGTCAAACTCAGCATTACAATCTTCCACTGACCGTTTATTTTCTCCAAAATGCGCAACGAACGTTGTTTTTGTCCCACAGTTCCGTCGGCTTTTTTATCTTCTTGGGTATAAGTAGCCCAGGCCAAATTACCTGAAATGTGCGATTCATAATCACTCACTACTGTATTAAGACCCGTCGGTTTATGGGTTTTGCCAAATTCCTCGTAGCCTTTTTGGAGGGCTTGGCCTTTCAAATAGGGCGTATTGGCCAGTTTTCTGAGTTTTTCGTCTTGCCTTTCTATATAAGGAGTAGTAGCCCAGTTTGATCTCCATACGGCTAGATTGGCTTCGTGATAGGCTTTGGTTTCGGCATCAATCACCTGCCGAACGGCAGCTTCTTCTTCGGCTGCTGGCGAGGCTATGTCGGTTTGTTGCGAACTTACAAACATCCACTTGCCATTGCGCCGCTGAAAAACATAGGTAGCCGCTACTTGCTTGCTACGCTTGATACCGTCTTTATCTAAACGCACGGTTTTGTGGATACCCGTTTCAACGGCCAAGTCACCCGATTGAAAAATAAGGGGTTGGAGCGTCTCGGACGAAATAATGTTTTGCTTGTCGCTTTTCAAAACCATTTCTTTGGTCAGATAGCTGCCCTGCACGGTTGCATATCTGAAATCATCAGAAAGGCGATTGGCATAAAAGGCTTTGGAATCAGTCTTGTATTCATTCTCTATTTTTTGCTGCATTTGGGTCGTAAGCGTGTTGTCTTCGCCGCCCGTTTGATAATCTATTTTGGTGTGGTGTAAGTCGGTCAGCGTCCAGTTGTTGTTTTTCCATTCAAAGGTATAGGTAAAGGCATCTTTCCATGTCATTTTTTGGCCATTGGGAAGTACTAAAGCATGGTTTCTAATGCCCGATACCACGCCCAAACTCCCCGATTGTTTTACGCGCAGGTCGCTCATTTGGGTCTCGCTTTTGGCAGTGGGACGAGATTTGAGCAAAGCAAGCGTTGTAGCTTTATCGTAAAACTGTCCACTATGCCCCGCCACAAAGCGCAGCTTATCGTCCATTTGTTGAATGGCCTCCATCGAATTTTTGTCATAATCAGCTAACCCTTTTTCAAAGGCAGCTTTTAGGTCAGTTTGAGCGTAGATGCTTCCTGTCGTCAGCATGACAAAAGTAAAAATTAGCTTTTTCATTGTAGGGATCATTGGTTTATGGTTTAAGAAATTCAATTGTCTCTTATGGATTCTCAATCAAACCTTGGCGGATGGCTTCCTTTATTAATCCAACTACCGACTTGGCTCCCATCTTTTGCAGCAGATTGTGGCGATGGGTTTCGATGGTCGGAATGCTCACTTTCAGCAGATTAGCAATCTGCTCGGTGGTCAGTTCTTGGCTGATGAGTTGTAGCACTTCTATTTCGCGTTTGGTGAGCATACGTTTTTGATTGATGCTACAAAGTTGGCCGCTTATTATTTCTCCATTTATCAGGGCATACCACGATTTTATCTCATGGTAAACCATGATTTTGAGACCATTGCATGGCTAATTATTTGAAAAATGATGGATTAAATAGATATTGGCATCATTAACCTCTTCTCTATGAAAAGAACACTCGCTCTTGTGGTACTTGTGATTTTTAGCACAGTTGCTTGGACTCAGTCGGTACAAGATGATTTACGAAAAATTGCCGAGTTTCGCCGAATGTCGCCTTCTTTTCAAAAGGATACACTCCTGATAGGTACGCAAATCAACCTCGCTACTACCTATAATCGCCTCCAGAAAATGGACTCTGTTCGCTATTGGTTGTGGGAAAGTGAAAAAATGCTTTCTAAAACCAAATGGCAGCGGGGATGGGGCTTTTTTTATCGAGCACGTGGTCAGTATTACGTATTTACCCTCAAAAAAGATTCTTCCGTCGCCGACTTCATCAAGTCAATAGCGATTTGGGAAAAAGAAAAGAACTGGCGGCAAGCGGGCATCGCCAGTGCGCGCCTCGGAAATGCTTTATTGATGGATTTACAGTTTGACAAAAGCCTTTTTTACCTCAACCAAGCACTCAAAACGTTTGAAGAACACAACGACTATTTTAGCCAAGCCAATACACTCAATTACCTAAGCAATGTGTATCGAAGTATGAACAATTATACCAAAGCATTGGAAATACATCGTAGGGTAATGCAACTGGTTGGGAAGTATAAACTTAACCCTGATCTGATTCAATACAGGCACGTAGCCACTTCTTATTTATTCAACAATATGCTGGATAGCGGGCGTTATTATTTTGCCAAAGAAGGCATTGACATTGACAAAAATCCCGAAAAAATCAATGATAATTTTACCTACAATCGCCTCTCCGAGTTTTTTGACGGGGCTGGTATGCCCGAAAAAGTCGTTAAAATAGCCAACTTGTCGCTACAACTTGCCGAAAAAAATAAATCAGTAGCTTATGCCCGCACTGCCCATGAAATGCTCCACAAAAGCTATCAAAATTTAAAAAATTATGAACAAGCGTTGTACCATTATGGCAGGGCGCAACAAATTAATGACTCCTTGGAAAAAGCCGAGGTGAGTCTCAAGCTCTCTCAGTTGGAAATGCAATACCAAACTCAGAAAAAAGAGACTCAAATAGAACGTCAAAGAGCCGAATTGGCTATCAGTAAACAAACTCTTTTGCTTAATGAATCAAAAATGAGTTTTCTAAACAAAGACCTTTTGCTTCAACAAGCACTCGTAGCCCAGCAAAACGCTGATAAAAAACGAAAAGAAGCCGAGTTTAAAATCGCCAATCAACAACAAAAAGTAGCGATGGAACAATTGACTCAGCAAAATGAGCTGACTTCCCAGCGACAAACTCGTAATTTGCTATTGGCCAGTATTGCATTTTTAATGACACTTGCAGGCGTACTTTTTTATCATAATCAGAGCCTTAAAAGAAAAAACAAGGAAATATCAGCATCGGTTTTAAAAGGCCAAACCATCGAGCGCAAGCGCGTAGCGGCCGACCTCCACGATAGCCTCGGCAGTACGATGTCGTCGCTGATTTATACCGTCAATGCCATTGATACCAACAATCTTGACAACGACGAGAAAAACGTCTATCTACACCTCAAACAAATGCTCGATACCGCCTACAACGAAATCAGGCTCCTCTCCCACAACCTGTTGCCCGAAGAATTTGAAAAACAGGGATTGGCCGAAGCACTCAAGCATTTTGTCCGAAAAATAAACCAAACCAAAACCATTCAGTTTGACCTATCCATCGACCCGCAGTTGGGACGACTCTCGCCCCAAGTAGAGTTTGAACTCTACAGCATCTGCCTCGAACTCATCAACAACATCTTAAAACACGCAAAAGCCACCCAAGCCCAAATTAATTTATCAGCCCCCGCCCGCACGGCGGACCGTCCCAATGGGGAGTTAAAATTGATTGTTTCCGACAACGGTATCGGCTTTTTCAGTAATGAAAGCGACGGAAAAGGTATAAAAAACGTCAAAGCCCGCGTGGAAAGCCTCAATGGTACTTGGAAAGTCAAAAGCATTGAAAATCATGGAATTACGAATATCATTTCGATTCCTTCTTAATAAATTTCGCAATGAAAAAATACATATACTATTCACTAATATTATTTTTTTTATTTGCCAGTAAAGTTTGTGGACAAACCCTGTTCATAGAAGAATTGGCAAAGGCAAAGAAGTTACCTTCAGGTGCCAAAAAAGATAGTATTATTGTTGAGTATTTATATCAAATTATTCAAATACCCTCAGAAGATGTTTCTAAATGGAGAGATTCACTAATTATTTTTTCAATTAATAACAACAATAGAATTGCCCATTTACTCAATAATATCAGAGAATCAGATAATATTATTAATGGAATAAATAAAAAAAATGGCTCCAACAACCTTCTACAAATAGCCAAAGAATTGGAAAGTAAAAAGTATTATGCCTATTCCTCTTATTCATATTTAAAAATAGGTGCAATATATCACTATGTTTTACCCGATAGAAATGAAAAGTACAAAGCCTTTATATACTATAAAAAAGCTTTAGAATTAGCCTTATTATCAAAGTCAGAACTTGACATTACTCGTGTATATGATTACATAGGTGAATGTCATTTAGCTTTAAAAAATTACCCTAAAGCTATTGAATATTTAAAAATTGCTGAAACAAGGCAGTTAAATTATAATATCAAATATATCTTACCAACGATTTATGCAAGTTTAGCTGCCTGTTATTTAGGCTTAAATAATATAGAGTTAGCAGAAAAATACAATTCAAAAATAAACCCTATACTTAATGACGAGAAATACAATATTTCCGCTGGTTATCAAGCATATATCAAGCACATATATTTAAGCAAAATTTCTGAATACTATTATTTAAAAAAAATGCACCAAAACTCAATTAATCGCTGTATAGATGGATTAAAAATGATAGATATATTTATGAAGATTTATGGTTATCGTAATGATTTTGAAACATACAAATTAAGTTAGAGGATGTTTAAAAATTAAAATAGGTACCGGAGCATTTACTTTTGAGTGACCAAACTTAAAGCAAAATGCAAACCCATTTTAAAGAGTTATCCGATACCTGCTGGCAAATTATTGAAGAAAACTTAAAAGACCGACGAAAACGGAAACATAATTTACGAGATGTAGTCAATGGCATTTTAGAAATACTTCGAACCGGCAGCCAATGGCGAAATCTGAATCATCCCCGAGTGGGATGGCAATCTATCTATTATTATTTCAGAAAGTGGAAGTTAGACGGCACTTTGGAAAGGTTAAATAGTGAATTAAATAAAAAAGAAAGAAAAAGGCAGGGGAAACACGAGATACCAAGTCTATTGTGTATTGATAGTCAATCCGTTAAGTCTGTTGCTTTTGTTAGCCAAGATAAAGGGATTGATGGTAACAAGCACGTTAATGGACGAAAGAAACATATTATTGTTGATACACTTGGCTTAGTGTGGGGAGTGGTCGTACATGCAGCTGACATTCACGATGGAGTAAAAGCACATCTATTGGTTGAACATTGTTTAGGCTACTTGAATCGGATGCAAAAAATTCTGGTGGATGAGGCTTATAAGAAGGTGTTTTATGAGTGGGTACAAGACCATATTATAGATTTGGAAATAGAGTTTGCGTCCAAACCTCCTTCACAGAAAGGCTTTGTTCCGGTTAAATGGAGATGGGTAAATGAGCGTACATTTGGATGGCTGAATTTTTTTCGAAGGCACTCAAAAGACTATGAAAAAACGGCTGCAAGTACTGAAGCCTGGGTTTTATGGGCGAACTGCCAAATAATCTTAAATAGATTGTAAAATGCTCAACAGATAATTTTTAAACATACTCTTACTTGGAAATAATACATAAAAACTATTTTAAATTAAATAATTTTAAGAAATCATATTACTACTTAAATCTTTATGAAAAAAAGCAAAAACAGCACTTAAAAAACATGCAACTTAAGGAATTCAATGAGCTTAATCTAAAATACCAAACTGACCAAAACAAACTCAGAATCACAGCTTTGCAAAATGAGAATTTAAAAAAAGATGTCGATAAACAAGCTACGTTTAGATATTTTGGTGCAGCACTAATTTTACTTCTATTATTAGTAATTGGTATTACTTTTTATTCAAATGCAAGTTTAAGAAAGAAAAATGCCGAAATCTCGAAAGCAATGCTCCAAGGCCAAACCATCGAGCGCAAGCGCGTAGCGGCCGACCTCCACGATAGCCTCGGCAGTACGATGTCATCGCTGATTTATACCGTCAATGCCATTGATACCAACAATCTTGACAACGACGAAAAAAACGTCTATCTACACCTCAAACAAATGCTCGATACCGCCTACAACGAAATCAGGCTCCTCTCCCACAACTTACTGCCCGAAGAGTTTGAAAAACAGGGATTGGCCGAAGCACTCAAGCATTTTGTCCGTAAAATAAACCAAACCAAAACCATTCAGTTTGACCTATCCATTGACCCGCAATTGGGAAGACTCTCGCCCCAAGTAGAGTTTGAACTCTACAGCATCTGCTTAGAACTTGTCAATAACATCTTAAAACACGCAAAAGCCACCCAAGCCCAAATTAATTTATCAGCCCCCGCCCTGCGAGGGTCCGACCGCGCGGCGGACCGTCCCAATGGGGAGTTAAAATTGATTGTTTCCGACAACGGTATCGGCTTTTTCAGTAATGAAAGCGACGGAAAAGGAATAAAAAACGTACGAGCTCGCATAGAAAGCCTCAATGGAACTTGGCAAGTTAAAAGCATTGAAAATCATGGAATTACGAATATTATTTCGATTCCTTTGTAAATCAATGAAAAACCTATTCGCAACGTTCCCTCAAAAAAGTTAGTAGTTCAAAACAAGCGGGTGTACTTTACCAAGTACTGGTACTGATAAAAAGTGTAGATTTGCAGAAAAATAATAGAGTCATGACACAGATTATTCTTAAAAATGATATTGACCAAAACAAATTAAGCGCATTACTCCATTTTTTGAAGTCTTTTGATATTGAGGTAGAAGTAAAAACTTCTAAAAAAACAAGTAAGCCTTCGGAGGAGTTCTCACTAACGGCTGGTTTATGGAAAGATTATGAACTTGATGCAAATGAACTACGGAAACAAGCATGGAGAATAAAATAATCTACTCCACTAGCCCGTGCCTCAGGGCATATTTAGTCAGGCCAATCGCGCTTTTGACGTTGAGTTTATGAAACAAATTTCGACGGTGGGTTTCGACGGTCGAAAGGCTGATATACAGTTTTTCAGCGATTTCGGGGCTTGAAAACTCCAAGGCGATCAGCTTTAACACTTCTATTTCACGCTCAGTAAGATTTTGAATGGTGGCAGGTTGGGCATTATTCAAATCTTCGCCAGGATGTGCCGAAAGTTCATCAACAATCGCAGGACTAAAGTATCGTTTTCCTAGCATTACTTGTTGGATGGCCCGTTCTAGTTCTTCCTTGTCCGCTTTTTTAAGAATATAACCATGTACTCCCGCCTTGATGGCCTCCCGAATGTGAATGGCCTCTTCTACCATCGTAAGCATTAAAATACGAATCGTTGGGTGCTGCTGTCTGATTTGGAGGGTCAAATCAACGCCACTCAAATGAGGCATATTAAAATCTAACACCACCAAATCTACGGGGTCGTTGGCCAAAAAAGTCAATACATTTCTACTGTTATCAATCGTCGCCACAATCTTCACCTCTGGGATTCGTCTGAAAAGTAGTTTTAGACTTTCCAAAATCATTTGGTGGTCGTCCACAAGGAGTACTCTGATCATGTTTTTTGCAGTAGGGTTAAGGAAGCACACAAGATAGTATTTTCCTTCGATAAATATTTCGTTAAAAAATCAAGGACAAAATATACCTCATGGTTTTCCATGATTTTATCCCAAAAACTCACCTTTCCCTAGGAATATCACCAAATTTTTTGGTAACTATGGACTTGTTAGCTTTATCTGCCTTTGGTACACGACTTTGCCCTATGAAACCTTTCATTTTCCTAGTTTTTTTGATGAACCTCTGGGGAGCATTTATTACTGTTGCACTGGGACAATCTTCCGAAAACCTTTCCCCGCAAGAATCGGCTACGGTAAAAAAGTATTTTCAAAAAGTAGATGATTTTATGAACGATGACAACTACGATTCGGCCCAATACTGGCTCAATCGCGTCGATTTGTTGCTCACCATCAAAAAACCCACTTACTTCACCTACCTTTTTCACAGTCGGCAGTGCGAAATTTATTACTTCAATAACTTGGTCGAAATTGGCATCAAAGAAGCAAACAAAGGCTTAGCCGTGGCAAAATTAGTAAACGACCGCAGCCTGTTGGCCGACTCCTACAATTTTTTGGGTCTCTTTTACATCAATTCCGAACAACTCAAAAATGCCGAAACTAGCCTATTAAAAGCCCTAAATTATACCTTGGAAGACAATGACCAAGGCAAAGCCGATTACTACAACCTGACGCAGAAATACCACATCTACGGCAACTTAGCGGAGGTTTATATCAACCAACTACAGTATGGAAAGGCCATTACGGCCATCGACAGTTCCATGAAACTGGCCCTTCAAAAAGGGAAAGTACGGCCGTATGCGTTGGGGCAGTTTACCAAAGCCGAGTTGTTACTTAAACAAGGCAACGCCCAAGCAGCCATGCAGTATTACGAACAAGCCCAACGCACGTGCAAACAGGCCAAAGACTTTACCAACCTGCGGGATGTCTATTTGGTCACGTTTTCGGGAATTGCCAAATGCCAGCTCCAACTCAACCGCTTGCAGAAAGAGCTGATTTCGACAGGGTTAGATTTTTACCAAAACCAAAAAGACATCAACCGCTATTATTCCTTACTGTTTATCAACGACGCTATTCAGATTTTTAAACAAACCAAAGACTACAAACTTTTGGCCGAATGCCTGGAAATCAAATCAGACATCGAAAATCAGAACGTCAAAGGGAGTCTCAAAAAGTTAGAAACGACCGTCAATGTAAGTCTCCGCAATGAAAAAAAAGTATTAGAAATGGAGCTTCAAAAAGTAAAAGCTTACCAAGAAAATGAGCGAAATCGCGAACAAAACCTGACCATCATTTTGGGGCTTGTTGCCCTCATTGTTGGGATTTTGATATGGACCAACCAAAAGTTAATTGCCAAAAATCGCGAGTTGGTGCAGAAGAACCAAGCGATTTCGGCGGCACTTCTACAAGGCCAAACCACCGAACGAAAACGTATCGCCGCCGATTTGCACGATAGCCTCGGCAGTACTATGTCGGCTCTCAACTGGAGCTTAGAGGCCATCGACATCAAAAAACTTAACCCGCAGGAGCAAGAGGTATATAAGCACGTCAAAAGAACAATTGCCAATGCGCACGAACAAGTACGACTCCTTTCCCACAACCTTCTCCCAGATGAGTTTGAAAAACAAGGACTTACGGAAGCACTACGCTATTTAATTCGTAAAATCAACCAAAACACAACGACTCATTTCAGCCTGGACATTGCCCCACAAATCGGACGGTTTGACAAACGCGTCGAATTTGAGTTGTACAGCATTTGTCTGGAATTGGTCAATAATATTCTCAAACACTCTAAAGCTACTCATGCCACTATTCAACTTAGGGTAGAAAATCACCAACTCTCGCTAGTCGTTACTGACAATGGGCTCGGTCTATTTGAAAATACCTCAGATGGAAAAGGATTGAAAAATATCAAAGACCGCATCGAAAGCCTTGGAGGAGCCTGGACGATGAAAAACAATCCCAATGGCGGTGTGTGTTCTCATTTAACTCTCCGCATTTAATATTTTTACGCCCAGCCTCATTTCACTAACCCGTGGCGCATGGCGTATTTTACTACACCTGCGACGCTCTTGACGCTAAGTTTTTGCATCAAATTTCGGCGGTGCGTTTCTACCGTTGGCACACTTATGCACAGAATATCCGAAATTTCGTTGGTTGAAAACTCGTTCGCAATCAGCTTTATAATTTCGATTTCACGACTCGTCAGGTGTAGAATCGTGTCGGGGCGGGCATCGTTTAGGTCTTCGGGGGCGGAGGAAGATAGTTCTTCAATTACGGCTTCGCTGTAGTATTTTCTACCCGACATTAGGGTATAAATCGCCTTTTCTAGCTCCTCACGTCCTGATTTTTTTAAAATATAGCCATTCACCCCTGCTTTGATGGCTTCTCGGATGTGCGTGGCATCTTCGGCCATGGTCAGGAGAAGAACCTTTACCGTCGGAAACCGCTCTCGCAAGACAAGCGTCAAGTCAATTCCGCTCAAATGGGGCATGTGTAAATCCGACACAACGATATCGACTTCGTGTTCTTCGAGAAAACTCATCACGTTTCTGCTGTCGGTAAACGTAACCGCAACCGTTATATTTTCAATCGTTCCGAAGAGCATTTTTAGGCTGTCCAAAACAATTTGATGGTCATCAACAATAACAAGCCGTATAGATGATTGCATTTGTTCTCAATTTTCTACAAAATAGCGGCCTTCTAACTTTAAAACCACTCATGGTTTTCCATGATTTTTCACCAAAAAACCATGAAAAAGCCCCTGCGGATAAATGCAGAGGCTAAAATTAAGAAAGGGTATGGAAAACTTAAAGTCTTATGCCGTGGGTTCGGCCTCGGCGGTTGGCGCCTGAGCTTTCTTCTCCACAGGTTTGATGTTGCTCGATAAATACGAATAAATAGCGGGAATGATGTAGAGCGTCAAGATGGTTGAGAACAACAATCCACCTACCACCGAAATACCCATTGAAACACGGCTTTCAGAACCTGCTCCTAGCGCCAACGCAATCGGCAAAATCCCCAAAATGGCACACAAACTCGTCATGACAATCGGGCGGAAACGGGCTACTGCTGCTTCCCTTACTGCTTGCAATTTATTGATGCCTGACTCTTTCCGCTGGTTGGCAAATTCCACAATCAAAATCCCGTTTTTGGTCACAAGTCCCACCAACGTAATGATTCCGATTTGGCTAAAAATATTGAGGGTTTGGCCAAAATCCCAGAGCGACAACAACGCACCACAGACTGCCAAAGGTACCGTTAAAAGAATGATAATCGGGTCAACAAAACTTTCAAACTGCGCAGCCAAAATGAGGTAAATCAACACCAAGGCCAACCCAAAGGCAAACAAAAGGCTGGAAGAGCTATCCTTAAACTCCCGCGACTGCCCGTCGAGGGCTGTGGTATATGATTCGTCCAACACACCTTTCGCAATGCGGTCCATTTCATCCAACGCTTTTCCTAAAGTAACCCCCTTGGCCAAACCTGCGGTAATGGTAGCTGCTGATGATCGGTTGAAACGGAACAACTGAGGCGGCGAACTTTGCTCGGTAAGTTTCACAAAATTATCAAGCTGAATCAACTCTCCTCGGTTACTTTTTACGAACAATGATTTCAAATCCATCAAATCATCACGGTCTGTACGGTCAATTTGCCCAATGACTTGGTATTGTTTTCCGTTCATCAAGAAATAGCCAAATCGGCGACCTGAAAGACCCAATTGTAAGGTTTGGGCAATGTCTTGAATAGAAACTCCCAGGTTTTGAGCTTTATCACGGTCAATTTCGAGGCGAATTTCAGGCTTGGTAAACTTCAAATTGATGTCCGTTCCTACAAACATCGGACTTTCGTTCACGCGTTTCATCAACTCAGGAATCACCGCCCGCAATTTCTCGTAGCTCGTAGCTTGTACAACGTACGACACAGGAAAACTACTTCCTCCCCGTTGCCCCGTTTGAATGGTTGGATCTTGCAAAACAAACGATTTTGCCCCCGACAGTTTCGCTACTTTTGCTTGTACTGCATCGGCGATTTCCATTTGCGACCGTTGGCGCATCATAGGCTCACTCAACACCACCCGAACGAAGCCCGTATTGGTCGCATTGGTTGAGAACCCTGGCGCAGTAATCGTGATCAAGGCATCGCGTTCGTTGGCTTTTACTTCATCTTCCACTACTTTCCCAAACATTTTGAGGTAGCGATCGGTAAAATCAAAAGTCGCACCCTCTTGCATGGTCAAAGACACCCGAAACCCACGGCGGTCTTCCATGGGAGCCAATTCAGAAGGAATGGCTTCATATTTGAACAAGGCATAAATCACCCCTACGAACGCTACCATCAGCACCCATGCCATCCAACGGATTGTCATGAAAGACGCCAATGACGACTCGTATGCGTTGTTCAACCACAAAAAGAATGGTTCCGTAACACGGTACAACCAAGGTTGTGAGTGGCTCGATTTTAGCAATTTTGAGCTCAACATCGGCGTCAGTGTCAGCGACACAAACGCCGAAATAATGACGGAGCCAGCTACCACAATCCCAAATTCGCGGAACAAGCGTCCCGTTACCCCTTGTAAGAAAATGATGGGTAAGAACACCGCCGCCAAGGTGACAGTTGTTGAAATAATGGCAAAATAAATTTCTTTGGAACCCTCAATCGCAGCCTCTCGTGGCGACAGCCCTTCTTCGATTTTGGTATAAATATTTTCCAATACCACAATGGCATCGTCCACCACCAGACCAATCGAAAGTACGATTCCGAGTAGGGTCAATACATTGATGGAAAAGCCCATGATGTACATCAAGAAGAACGTCCCGACCAAGGATACGGGAATCGCCGTTAATGGAATGATGGTACTACGCCAGTCGCGCAAGAAGATAAAGATAATCAAGGCCACCAGAATGAAGGCGGTAATGATGGTTTCTTCTACTTCCAAAATAGAAAGACGCACCGAGCGGGTATAGTCAAAGCCAATCGCCGCCACAATATCTGGTGGAAGGTCTTTTTTAATTTGGTCAATGCGCTTATAAACCTCATCTACAATCGCAATCTGGTTGGCACCAGGCTGAGGCACAACGGCCACGCCCACCATCGGAACGCCATCGCGGCGCATCAGGGTACGTTCGTTTTCTGGCGCTAGTTCTGCCCTACCTACGTCCATGAACTTCACCACGCGATCCGATTCTTCTTTGACAATCAGGTTATTAAATTCGTCAACGGTGGTCAAACGTCCCAGCGTACGCACTGTAAGCTCGGTAGTTGCGCCTTCAATCGAACCCGATGGAAGCTCAATGTTTTGGCGTGTCAAGGCATTCAACACGTCGATGGCCGTAAGGCGATACGAAGCTAATTTGAGCGGGTCAATCCACAAACGCATGGCGTAGCGTTTCTCTCCCCAAATTTGAATCGAACTTACCCCCGAAATGGTCTGCAAACGTTCCTTTACTTGGCGTTCAACAATGTCGTTCAAATCCAGCATCGAGCGTTTATCGCTCTTCACGTTCATGAAGAAAATGGGGTTTGAATCCGCATCGGCTTTGGACACAATCGGCGGGTCAATATCACGCGGCAATAAGCCCAACGAACGAGACACGCGGTCGCGCACGTCGTTGGCTGCCGTTTCCAAATCCACGCCCAAATCAAACTCCACGGTAATGTTACTTCGCCCGTCGCGGCTGGCCGACGTCAGGGTCTTAATCCCCGAAATCCCGTTGATAGATTCCTCCAACGGTTCGGTGATTTGGGATTCAATAATCTCGGCGTTTGCCCCCGTATAATTGGTCATTACGTTGATCACAGGTGGATCCACGCTCGGGTACTCACGCACGCCAAGGTACGAGAAGCCAATCAACCCGAAAATAATGATGATGAGCGACATCACCACTGCCAATACGGGTCGTTGAATGCTGGTTGTTGATAATGATGCCATGATAATTTTGTTTTACTTCTTAATATCTACTTCTCCACCTGCTTTCACTTGCAAGATACCCGAAGTAATGAGGGTATCGCCTGGCATCAAGCCCTTGGTAATTTCGATTGTTTTATCATTACGAATCCCAATCTCTACTGAAATTGTTTCGGCTTTGTTATTCTTCACGATAAAGACTCGGTGCCCACGAAGGTCAGGAATAACGGCTTCGGTAGGAACGATGATGGCATTCGGTTTGGCATTTAGGATGATTTCTACGCGCGCAAATGCACCAGGCACTAACTTACGCCCAGGATTGGGGCTAGTAGCGCGAAGGGTAAGTGTACGGGTACTTGGGTCAATCTTTGGCTCAACGGCATATACTGTCCCACGGTATTTTTCTTCTCCTCCTTCGGTCGAGAACGTAATGCCTGTTCCCTTACGAACACTTGTAGCGTATTTGGCAGGCACCGAGAAGTCGAGTTTGGCAGGGTTTACGTTGGTGAGGGTCGCAATGCGGGTGGCATTGTTTACGTAACTTCCCGAACTAATGTAGCGCAAACCGACCGTTCCATCAAAAGGCGCTTTGATGACTGTTTTCGCAATTTGAGCTTTCAAGTTCTCAATATCGGCGTTCATACTGTTCAAGTTGGTCAAGCTGATGTCATAATCACGCTGGCTAATGGCCTCTTTTTCCAACAATCGTTTCTGCCGCTCTTCGTTTACTTCGGCCAATTTTTTCTGGTATTCCAATTTTTGAAGTTGAGCCTGTAAATCGGCATCATTGATACGAATCAAGACTGTCCCTTTTTGGATATAGTCTCCTTCTTTAAAATTGATAGAAGTAATCCGACCAGCAATTTCACTTCGGATTTCTACCTCTTCATTCGCAATAATCGTACCTGTCGAAAGAATTTTCTCCTCAATTCGTTGGCTTGCTACCACCAAAATCTCAATGGGAGCTGGCCCGCCTGCTTTACCTGGGGCTCCACCTTTGGCACCCGCGCCCGCATTTTTTCCTGCTCCCGCTCCTTTTTCCTCTTTTTTGGAGGCGTATTCTTTTAAACGAGGGTAAAAGGCTAAACCAGTAATAAGTAGAATAACTAAAATTGTGACAACGGTTTTTACGGGCTTGCTCATTGGTTAGTAAATAGTAATAAATATCTGCTTAGTAGAGGTTCAGATAAGGTAACACCATAATTAGGCAAAAAAGGTCGCTTTCGCGGCTGGCATCGACGAATTTGTTTTTTGTGTCGCTTAAAAGAAACAAAAAAGCGACGCTCTTGGAGCGCCGCCTTTACGTATATAGTACACAAACGCTAGCTTATCGACGAATATTCAACGTAAACGTCTTATAGTTCTCGCTTGGTTTGATGTCGAATGAACACTGCTTTTATCCCTTAACTAAATATCCTAACGCCGCGAATTACTATAAGATACCAAAATAAAACCGTTAGTGGCACCAGGATTAGGAGTAGCAAAAAACCAGTTTTCTTAGCAACTGGAGGAGACATTTTCCATTGTTTATACTCAAGAAAAAATCCTATCAACAAATTAGAAACACCTGATAAAAGTATTACATACCTTAGCAATAGAGTTTCGGACACCAATGAAACATAAATTGTCACGGCTCCTAACCAAATCAGGACAAAATTATAGGGATTTTTCATGGGTAGTTGTGGTTAAGAAAACTATCGACGAAACTGTTTTTTCTAAAGGTTAACCAAAACGTAAAAGCGACACTCTAAGAGCGTCGCTTTTACGTTTATTCTACAAAAATACAAGCTTATCGACGAATATTCAACGTAAACGTCTTGTAGTTCTCGCTTGGTTTGATTTGGTCGTTACCCGTCAATGTCAACACCAATGGAAAGTTTTGGGTAGCCGCAACGGTCGTTGGAATACCTTCCAAAATCTCAAACTTGATGTAAGCAGAGCTGCTGTTGGCAGGAATCGTCACCGAACCTTTGCTTTCCAAAATACGATAGTTGATATTTTCAACTGCCGTGCTTTTTGCCGCATCAATGACGTAGCCAAGTGTGGTAGCTTCTGGACGTTGTGCCCCTACCAATTGCACCAAAATACTGTCTCTTTTGAGTAATTGACGAATGGTACGCTGCGCTGCACCATTAGATACGTTGTTGGTGGGCTGAGTAGCAAACCCTGTACGTGGGTTTTTAAACTCTACCACTGGAGCCATATCGTACGTCCAAGAAGGATTTTCAAAGCATGACGTAAGTGACAACGCCATTGCTCCTACTACTAAAAATTGGATGAATTTATTTTTCATGTTTTGTTCAATGTTTAAGTAACTGACTTGAGCCATCTTCTGCTTTAGCTCTTAGTAACCACGATTCTGCTTCAAGTTTGAGTTAAGTTGAACTTGAGCTGTAGGAAGTGGTGCTAAGATGCGGAAGTCATCGTAAGGAACCACGGCCGAAAGGCTCGCTTTGGTAATGGTTTGTCCACGGCGCTTCAAATCAAAGAAACGGTGTCCTTCCAAGTACAATTCCAAACGACGCTCTACCATAATGGCTTCAATCAAATCAGCTCCTTTCACTGTAGCAGCTACTGGAGTAGCTCCCGAACGGGTACGAATACGGTTCAAATCTGCCAAAGCCAAATCATCTTTTCCAGTAGCAGCATACGCTTCAGCACGGATAAGAAGAACTTCAGAGAAACGAATTACAGGAATATTATCCGTAAAAGGCCCTCTTGAACCTGGATATTTGCGGCTAAACACCACCGATTCTCCACCTTTTACCCCTGCAAACATCGCTTGTGTACGACGAACGTCTGTTGCTTCGTACAAGGCAAGTAGCTCGTTGGTAGGAACGACATCCGCCCAGTTACCTGTTGTCAAGTTAGTAGTCAATGAGTGCATTGATTCGTTAGCCCCCAAACCTTCGGTTGCTTGAACATAATTAATTTCAAAAAGTGACTCTGGGTTTGGAGCTGCCGTAAATGCTGATGTGTAATTGGTACCACTTACAAGTACAGCACCGTTAGGCGCATCAAGTGCCGCGGTAGCATAAGTAATAGCATCTGCATATTTTTCCCAATAGAGGTAAACGCGTGCCAAAAGGGCATTTGCGGCCGCTTTATTGGCACGAAGACGGTTACCCGTGGCAGGGAACAACGCAATCGCTTCTTTCAAATCTTTTTCGATCAATTGATACGTTTCTTCAATCGTTGAACGAGATTTAAAATCCGCTTTGGTCACGTCATCCGTAGGTTCGGTACGCAAAATCATTCCCAAGTTTGCTCCACCCACTACTTTGGTAGGCTCGTAGCAAAATACCCGCGCCATATCAAAGTACAACAAAGCCCGCAAAAACAACGCTTCTGCTTTAATCTGCGCTTTTTCTGCTTCAGTAGTGTTAGCGCCACCAATGCCTTTAATGATAAAGTTGGCTTCGTTAATAGCCGCATAATTGTCCCAAAACGCCTGCATGTGGGCACTTGGAGCATTTACACGCTCATTGAAAAAACGGTTTGAGTTTGTATTGGTCAAACGAACGTTATCCGCCATGATTTCAGGAGCAATCATCAACCGTGCTCCATAGTAGGTATTTGGCTGCAAACGGTCATACACCGAAATCAAAAGGGCACGCACTCCAGTAATATCAGTCAAAGCTACTTCTGTACTTATCGACTGTTTTGGCTCTGTATTGAGCAAGTCGCTACACGATGTAGCCACCATTGCCAATACCACCAACGATATATTTTTAAGTTGTTTTGTCAACATGTCTTTTACGATGGTTTGAAATTAAAACTCGATTTGGATACCGCCCGTCACTTGCTTACTTTGCGGATAACGTCCGATTTCAGTAAACAAAATCTCTGGGTCTAAACCTGTGTACGCCGTCCAAGTTAACAAGTTGATGGCTTGGGCGAAGAAACGTACTTGGCTCAAATTAAGCCGTTTTGTAATACTCGATGGCAAATCGTACCCAACGGTTACTTGTTTCAAACGAACGTATCCTGCATTTTCGAGTTGCTTGGTTGAGAACGTCTGAATGGTACTGCTACCTGGTTCGACCCCTCCCTCATAAGCGCGTGGTACGCGCGTAATTTGACCTGGCGTTGTCCAGCGCGCAAGCTGGCTTTGCATGTTGTTCCAACCTGCTGATGCTGAGCTTTCCATGAAGAAACCGTTGTTGTTCAACACTTGGTTACCCCACTGGCCTTGGAAGAAGAATTCCAACGAAATGCCTTTGTACGTAAGACGGTTGGTTACCCCACCAAATCCTTTTGGAAGCGGCGTTCCTTGGATTCTTGAATCACGGGCTTGAACTGTATAAGTAATGTTCCCGAGTGAATCTAACCACATCGAACGACCATCGGCTGGGTTAACTCCCGCATAAGTTGGATACCAGTTGATTGCAACGGGTTGGCCTACCCACAGACCCGTACCGATATTGTTTTGACCAGGCAATAATTGAAGGATTTTGTTACGTTGGAAAGATACGTTCCAGTTTGTTTCCCAACGGAATCCACCTTTGTTGACGTTTACGTGGCTAAATTCAATTTCTAAACCTTTGTTTTCAACTTTTCCAAGGTTTTCGTTGATTGAACCAAAACCGCTATCGTTAGGCAAAGGACGTGACAACAACAACTTGTCGTTAATTTTACGATATGCTTGTACTTCCCCGAAAATACGTCCGTTGAAGAGTGAGTAGTTAACCCCTACGTTGAAAGTTGAAGCTACTTCCCACGACAAGTTAGCATTTCCTAACTGCGAAGGACGAATACCCGGTAGGTCGATGTACTGACCGCCCAAACCGAACAACGCGCGTGAAGCAAAGTCACTGATGTTGTTGTTACCTGCTTTACCGTAACCAGCAAATACTTTCAACTCAGACAACCACGAGTATTTTTTCAAGAAACTTTCTTCTGACAAACGGTACCCTACTGAAAGCGCAGGGAACAAACCGTAACGGCTGTTTGAACCAAAACGAGAAGAACCATCGTAACGCAAGGTTGCCGTACCAATCAATCTGTCTTTGTATCCATAATTAAATGAACCAAATACACTGGCAATACGCCAAGTGGTGTAAGTACCAGTTGTTGTGATTGGACGAGCAGCTGCTGCCAACGTACGGAACAAACCGTTGGGGAATCCTTGACCTGTAGCAGATACTACTTCTGAGATTTGTTCACGGTATTCGCCACCCACCAAAGCGCCAATTTCGTGGTCGCCGATGGTTTTGTTATAATTCAACGTTTGGGCAGTGTTCCAGTTTAAGCTGTAACGGTTAGAAACCGTAGCACTACCACCCGTTGACGCAAATTGCGGAACAATTGGGTCACGGTACGAATCGTCACGGTTGTTGGCATAATCAAGACCATAGAAAGAACGGAACTTCAAACCTGGAATGATTTCGTAATTCAATGCAAAGTTACTTACGGTCTGAATCGTCGTGTTCAAACGTGTTTCATATTCTACGCTTTGTACTGGATTGTAGCTAAACGAACCCGTAAGTGGTGCATTGTAAGAACCATCTGCTTTGTACACTGGTTGGTTTGGCAAAATCAACGCTGCCGCAAAGAAGGGGCTATTGATAAATGCTCCGTCCGCAATCGCACCGTTTTGAGTAGTTGCAGCAAGACCAATAGAGGTTTCAAACTTCAATTTTTTGCTGGCTTGGTGATCGACGTTCAAACGAAGCGTTCCACGACCAAAGTCAGACTTGATTACTTGTCCTTCTTGGTAGTTGTACGAAGTTGCCAAGTAGAAGTTCGTTTTTCCATCACCACCCGAAGCAGAAGCATCAATCATACGAAGACGACCACGCTGATACACATAATCTTGCCAATCGGTGTTTTGAACCGTAGCAGGATCACCATACTGAGCAATAGAGTTAGCACGTGCTGTTTCTACCGAAGCATTCGTTGCCACTGCACGGTTTACAAACCCTTCAAGTTTCAAGGTCGCAAACTCAGAAGCAGTCAACACATCCAATTTTTTCAACACATCCGTAAAACCATCTTGGATTGATACTTTGAATTTGGTTTTGCCAGCCTTACCACGTTTGGTAGTAATCAAAACTACCCCGTTTGACCCTTGCGCACCATAGATAGCCGACGCTGCCGCATCTTTCAATACTTGGATGGACTCGATGTCGTTAGGGTTCAATGAAGAAAGTACGTTTGAGCTCGCTGTCGTTGACAAACCACCACTCGCTACTTGTACTCCATCAATGATGTAAAGTGGGTCATTACCAGCGTTGATAGAACCAACCCCGCGAACACGAACGTTGATACCACCACCAGGCTGCCCGCTCGTTGCGGTTACTTGTACCCCCGCCGCACGTCCTTGAAGGGCGCGGTCAACAGTTTGCATAGGCAAACCTTCAATGGTTTTTCCACTTACTTGAGACACCGCCGCAGTAATGTCCTTCTTTGCAGTCGAACCACCGTAAGCCGTTACTACTACCTCATTGAGGTTGTTGGCTTCTGGAGTAAGCGTTACGTTAATGATTGTTTTGGAACCTACTTCAGCGGTTGTTTTTTCAAAACCTACGAAGCTAAATACAAGTTGGCCACCGTTTGAAACCGCGATTTTGTACTTTCCGTCGGCATCGGTATTCACACCGCGCGTTGTCCCTTTGACAACGACCGTCACCCCTGGCAGGGCTGTTCCATCTTCACTGCTTGTTACCGTTCCTGAAACGGTCCGCTCTTGCGCTCGAAGCTGCACACAAAAGCTCATCAACAAGCAAAAGCTTGCGAGTAAAATTTTACGCATACGATTTAGTTGGTTTTTAGGTTGATTCTAATGTGTTTTACAACACACAGCTATAAACCTGTTACAGTTTATAATTGTTCCGTAAAATTAAGCAAGAACGCAATAAGTTGCAAGCACATTATTTAGTTTACCAACTATTTATTATCCCAAATGGATTATTTTGGGGTTATTTTAAACTCAAAAAGGAAAGCAAATGCTTCCCTTTTTGAAATAAGTACCAATAAAATATACCTAAGCGATTAGTAGCCTGGATTTTGTTCGATGATTGGGTTCTGCGTCTTTTCAGTATCTGGGATTGGCCAAATAAAACGGAAATCAGCGTAAGGGATAGCCGCTTGAGTTGGATTGATTGCTCCACCTACCTTGTACAAAGCCGCTCCTTGTGCCGCATTCGCATACTTGGCTGGAATACCACCTGTGTTGAAATCTGGATCAACAGCATTGCGGTGAATATCAGCCCAACGCTTTCCTTCTGCTAAGAACTCAATTCTTCTTTCCAACAAAATAGCTGCGATAAGCGCTTTTTTGTCAGCAAAGCTGGCAGCTGTATAAGCTTCTGTTGCAGGTGCAGCAAGGGCACGGTTACGTACTGCGTTCAATAAAGCGATTGCTCTATCAGACACACCCGTTGCTTGGCGCGCTTCTGCTTCGGCTGAGTTCAACAATACTTCAGCGTAGCGAATCTGCGGTGCAAAGTCAGCTCTTTCGGTGTAAGACGTATATTTCTTCGTAAATACGTTCACAGTTGAAGCTCCGTTGGCATTGGCACCAGTAAGGTACAATTGCGTACGACGCTTATCTGTTTCCAACCATTTCGCATTGTTCCAGATGATTGGTGAGATTGCCAACAAACCACGCGCACCTAAGTTAGCCGCACCGTACATACTTGGCAAGGCTCCGTTGGTACCCGTGTTATCCAAAGCGTCGTTACGAATAGAGAAAATGCTCTCCGTCGAACTGTTGTTTGTGAATGCACCGTTAGGCTCGTCCGTCAATTTCCAAGCACCAATTGGGCTTACAAATGGCGCTGCCGCAGGTACCAATTTAGCCCCTTCAGCAATCACACCTGCCCAGTCACCTTTGTGCAATTTCACGCGTTGTTTCAAGGCAATAGCCGCCGCTTTTGTCGCACGAACCGTTCCTGGTGAAAGTGTCGCTGGCAAGTTTGTTTCAGCAAAATCCAAATCTGCTAAGATTTTTTCGTAGTTCTCAGCCACCGTTGGACGTGGAATCGCTCTTACTTGATCTACTGCCGAACCTGAGTTAATGGCAAAATCACGGTAAGGAACACCTAGTTTATTTCCGTTTCCATCCAAGTAGGGTCTTGCATAAAGCGTCACGGCTTCGTGGTGCGCCAATGCTCTCAAGAAGCGACATTCTGCTTCAAATTGAGAAGCAGCAGCAGCCGTAATGATATTCGACTTAGCAGCATTTTTAAAGCCATCAATCGAAATGTTCGCTTTGTTGATAAGCGCGTACAACGCTCCCCAGTGCCCTACGTTGTTGGCAGTGGTGGTGTTGTAAGTAGCTTGGTAAGTAATTTGGAAGAAAGCCGCTACGTTGATAACGTCTTCGCCGCGTGCATCACCTTGTTCGATGTTGGCCGCTCCAAAAGGATACCCACGTACCGAACCATCGGTGTATGGGCTACTTTGTGCTGCATCATATACGCCATACAACGACAGGAGACAACGGTCAGCCGTACTAAATGCACTGGCATCAGTAATGGCGTTGAAAGGGCTTTTGTCCAGAGCGGTTTCGCAACTGCTCATCATCGCCAGTGGAATCGCACCTATTAATATTCTTTTTACTAATGTTTTCATAAATCAATCGTTTGTCGTAGTGTGAATTAAAAACCAACATTTAAACCAAAAGAAACGGTTCTAATTTGTGGACTAACTGCGTTGTCTAAGCCCAACGTACTGATGTTGTCAGGGTCAGCTCCGCTGTATTTTGTCCATACAGCCAAGTTTTGTCCTTGCGCAAACAAACGCAAACTCTGCACAAAACCTTTCGTTGCTTTTGTCAACGCTTTGCTTGGTACACTGTAAGTCAATACGATGTTTTGTAAACGGAGGTAATCGCCGCTCTCTAAGAAACGAGAGTTTGCCAATTGAGATTGGTTGATGTTGTTACCTTGGCCATAGTACAATCTAGGTACGCTAGTAACATCACCAGGTTTCTGCCATCTCTGAAGAATCTCACGACCGTTGTTTTGGAAACTTTGGTTCATCAACGCATCTTGACGAGTGATGTTGAAGATTTTGTTTCCACCTGAGTAACGCAACATTATTTCTAAGCCCAACCCTTTGTAGTTAAAGTTGTTGGTAAATGCACCAAACCATACAGGTGTAGGATTTCCTAAACGCACACGGTCATTGAATGTCAACGACGTTTGAGCGCCCAAGGTACCTTCGTTTTGGCCTGAAGCAATGTAGTAACCACCAATTGAGAAAGGAGCACCGTTTGAAATGTTCAACTGTGCAAGTGTACCATCAGCTTTCAAGTAAACTGGGTTACCGTTTGCTGAGTTTACACCTGAGAACTGGTATCCGTGAATCACGTTGATAGGTTGACCTACTTCAATCAAGTTATAGCCACCGTTTTGGATGTATGGAACCGCCGTACCACCGATTGAGTAAAGGGCAGTGATTTGGTTTTTGATATTTGAGTAGTTGAAGTTGGCATTCCAAGTGAAGTCTTTGCTTCTAATGATGTCACCACCAATCGACAACTCAAATCCTTTGTTGCGAAGCGAGCCAATGTTTTGAGAAATTGAGTTACCTGGAACCCCTGCGCTCAAAGGCGTTGGAACACCAAGTACCAAGTTATCAACGTCATTAATGAAGTAATCCGCTGTTACGTTAAAACGGTTGTTAAGGATACCAACATCAAGCCCTACGTCGTATTTGTTACTTGTTTCCCACTGCAAGTCAGAGTTACCAATGGCTGATACTGCAATACCACTGATGTTTCCGTACGGACGAGCACCATATGTACTCAAGTAAGGGAAACCGCTCAACGTGTTACCAACTCTTGCATACGAAGCCTTCAATTTCACTTCGTTGATGTATTGGCTCAAGCCGCTGTTTGCCCAGAAGCCTTCTTGCGATACACGCCAGCCTGCTGAGAAACCTGGGAATACCCCGTAACGTTTTTCAGGAGCCAAAGAGCTTTGTCCATCGCGACGAATCGACGCTTGTACGAAGTATTTGTTGTTGAAATCGTAGTTGAAACGACCAAACAATGATTCAAAACCAGACTGCGTCATTGATCCACCCGTTGTCTGAATGGCTGCACTACCCGTGATAAAGTTTTCTTTGATGAAGAACATATCCGAGATGTTTGAGCCTGAGGTAGAGTGCCACTTGTAGTTATCGCGTTGTACTTCGTGACCTGCTGTCAAGTAAATGTTGTGGTTTTTACCCAACGACAAGTTGTAGTTTAGGTAGTTTTGCCACGTATAACGCAAGCGGTTTTGGTTTTCGTTGTAAACATAACCGTTTGTTCCACCCGTTGATGTTCCATAACCGTCACCGTGAAGGTTTGTCCAGCTTTGGAAGCTATAATCGCTAAACATATCGGCCGAGAATACCGAACGCAATTTCAAGCCTTGAATCGGAGAAATTTCGATAAAGCTGTTGTTGATGATACGGTATTTGTCCGAACGGTACTGGTTGTTACGCAACGTAAAGGCCGCATTCGTGAAGTTGTCATCCACTGAAGTTGTGTTAGCGCCTGGGTTCATTGAGTTACCACTTGGCCAGTTGATGTTATAGCCTGTTGGGTGATTGGCATTGAAAGGCGAAACGTTTGGCAACAAACGAAGCGTTGACGAGATCGCACCACTCAAGGCGTTTGTACCGTTGTTTTGGTCTCCGTCGTCTTGGCGGCTAATCGTGATGTTGTTACCCACTTTAAGGTACTTATTTGCTTCGTGTTCTACGTTCAAACGAGCACGGTATGCTTTGTTAAAGTTGGTAATGATAATCCCTTGTTGCTGCGAGTAGTTAAGTGACATGTAGTAGCTTGTCTTTTCAGTACCACCTTGTGCACTTAGGGTGTGGTTATGCACCGCTGCATTGTTTACTAGCACTTGGTCTTGCCAGTTGGTGTTGGTTTGAGCTGCGTCCATGTTGGCACGCAAAGCTTGACCTGCATTAGCCAATTTTTCGTTGGCAATCGTCACAAATTCCTGAGCATTCAAGACGTCAAAACGCTTGAGGGCGTTGTTGAAACCGATGGAAGCATCGTAGCTAACTTTTCCTCTTCCTTTGGTACCTTTTTTGGTGGTAATCAAAATAACCCCCGCAGCCGCTCTTGAACCATAAATCGCCGTAGCCGATCCATCTTTCAACACTTCCATGTTTTCGATGTCGGCAGGGTTAATATCTCCCAAGGCGTTTGAGTTGGTTGTACTTGCCAAGTTTCCTGAAATGATAGGCACACCGTCCACCACGATCAATGGATCATTGGCTTGGTTTACTGAGTTTGTACCACGAATACGGATACGTGCTGGCGTGTTAACACCACCACCCACGTTTGTTACCTGTACCCCTGTCGCACGACCAGCCAACTGCTTGTCAATCGAAGGAGTCATCAAGTTTGCAAATTGTTTGGCATCTACTTTTGAAGCAGACCCTGTAAAGGCTTTGCGCTGCTGCACACCGTATCCAACTACCACAACCTCACTCAGCTCATTGGCAAGGGTTTTAAGCGAAGGATTAATTACTGATTGGCTGCCTACCAACACTTCTTGCTCTTCCATTCCTACGAATGAATACACCAAGGTACTATTGCCATTAGGAACTCGGATAGAGTACTTCCCGTTACCATCCGTAACAGTTCCTACTAACGTACCTTTCACTACTACACTTACCCCAGGTAATGGAGAACTGTCATCACTACTGGTGACTGCACCAGTAACGGTACGCTCTTGCGCTCTGAGTTGAGTGCAAAAGCCCAATAACAAGCAAAAGCTTGCCAGTAAAAAATTACGCATACGATTTAGTTTGGTTTTTAGTTAAACAAATGGTGTTTACTCATTTACTTCGCACAAAGTTAGGTGCTTTTGTGCTAATGTAAGCGCGAAATTAAAACATGATTAAAATAATATCTCTAAAAATCAGTAAGTATTCTTAGTAACATCGGCTAAAACCCCAGATTTTAGCGACGAAAAATACTTATTTTACTGACAAAACCTTGAACCTTAAACCAAAACATTAACTACAACGCTTGGCCATGATTGAGTCCTTTTTAGAAAAAACAGCTCGGTATATTTTTTCAAAACATCCTGACATTCGGCAACTTGAGCAATTATCCATCATTGTTCCTACCCGACGTTCGGGGTATTTTTTGAAGCGTGCTTTGGCGCAGTGTTCTGCTCAGCCATTTTTGGCACCTGAAGTAGTCGCAATTGACGATTTTGTAGCTGACCGTTGTAAAATCGAAATTGCCGATAATGTGAGCCTACTCTTTGAATTGTACGATATTTTCAAGCAAGTTGATAAAAACATCACCTTCGACCGCTACTTGCAGTGGGGTAGTATGCTCCTGCGTGACTTTGAACAAATTGATCAATATTTGATTGATGCCGATTACCTTTTTGACTACATCACCGAAGCCAAAGCCCTCGAACGGTGGCAAGTTGATTGGCCAAACAGCAACGTTTCTACGCAATCAGACCGCCTAAAAGCGTATTTTGAATTGTTCTCAAACCTAAAAAAGGTATATTTTTCATTCAAAAAAGACCTAAAAAAGAGGAACAGGGCGTTTCGCGGAATGGCCTACCGAGATTTAGCTGAAAATGCAGTTGATGTCCTACTCACTGCCGATCATTCAATCAAACCGCGTTACTATTTTGTTGGCTTCAATGCCCTAACTGCAGCCGAAGAGAAAATCATCAAAACCCTCGTTAATGCCAAACAAGCCGAAACGATTTGGGATTGTGATTACTACTATATGCGCGATAATCCACTCGCCGAAGGGGGGAAATTTTTGCGTAAATACCGTGACGCGGCCTGGTCAGGTGAATGGAAATGGAGTGAAAGCCATTTGTTAGGCACCCAAAAAGACATACACGTCTATGCCGTTCCGAATGCTTCGATGCAGGCGAAAGTGGCGGGCGAACTCTACCAACAATGGTGCGCGGAAGGACAAGGTGGTTCGGAACAACGCCCCGTGGGTATTGTTTTGGCCGACGAAAACCTGCTCGTTCCGATGCTCAATGGGCTTGATGAATCCATCACAGATTTGAACGTAACGATGGGGCTTACGCTTCGTAACTCGCTGTTGTTTACGCTTATCGACTCCCTTTTTGAGTTACAATTTACCATTGCCGAATTTAGGTCCAAGGACGGACGAGCCATAAAAATTCCCAAATTCAACCACCGAACGGTACAAAAAGTCCTGAACCACCCCTTTATTCGTCGCTATGAATTTCTGGCATTACAACAGCGTGATGTCTCGACCGAAACCATCATTCAAGTGACCATTCGGGAAATTCAGCAGCGCAATTTGGTCTATCTTGACCCTGCCCTACTCCTCGAATGGGGACAGCAACACCCACTTTTCAAAACCCTTTTTAGCCGCTGGGACGACAACCCACATACCGTCATCAGGGTATTTTATGACCTGATTGATATTTTGCGTGAAGTCTATAAAGACACCCAAAATGCGATTGAAACGGAATACCTCTACTTGTTTTATACACTCCTAAAACAACTCGAAACTACGCTCAGTTCTGAGCACGTTGAAAAGCTCAATTTGCGTACGTTTAAATCCTTTTTGTACGAACTTATCCGCCAAACCCGCATCCCATTTAGTGGCGAACCCGTCAGTCCGCTTCAAATCATAGGGATGCTCGAAACCAGGGCATTAGACTTTGAGCGAATCATTATTTTGTCGATGAACGAAGGGGTTTTTCCCCTAACCAAACGTCAAAATTCGCTCATCCCGTTTGACATTGCCAAAGAAGCAGGTTTGCCCGTGTTTAGCGACCAAGACGCGGTGATGTCATACCATTTTTATAGGCTTTTACAACGCGCCAACGACGTTCACCTGGTCTATGTAACCGATTCAAACACCTACAATGGCGGCGAAAAAAGTCGGTTTATTCTCCAAATTGAGCATGAACTTGTACCCAAAGCCAACGGTACGATCAAGTTTACGGAACACGTGGTTAGGTTTCAGGAGATGGACACCTCCTCCGTCGATATGACTGAAGAAGTTGCCGATACAACCCAAAACAATAAACCCCAAACAGTAAACCCCAAACACCCCCTCAGCAACGATTGGACCGTACCAAAAACCCCCGAAACATTGGCATTTTTACGTCAAAACTTAACTAACGGTGGTCTATACGCAACCCACCTCAACCAGTACTTAAAATGCTCACTTCAATATTATTTTAGTCGCGTGGCTGGGGTTTCGGAAGACGAAGAAGTGGAAGAAAGAATGGGAGCTGCCGATTTTGGTTCGTGGATACACGCCGTGTTGGAACGCATTGACATCGAATTTTTGATGGACGGGAAGCCCATTAGCGACGCCGAAATCAAGGCCATTTTGCGCGAAGAATTTGCCAAATTGTTCCGAGGTTACGACCCAGAATCGGGCATTAATCGTCTTTTGTATCAAGTAGCCGAACAAACCGTGTTGGATTTTCTGAAAGAACAACGCCAACGCGATGAAAACCTTACTGTGCTCGCTACCGAACAAAAATTGACTGCAACCTTTGACGTACCCTTGTCAGACGGCTCACTCGCTTTGAAAATTGCGGGAAAAATTGACCGAGTAGAACTCCTCAACAACGTCATTCGCGTGGCCGATTACAAAACGGGGAAAATCGAACAGCTCCCCAAAGTTACCCCCGACAAACTTGATCACATCATGAGCTCGGGCGACAACTCAAACCATGAGAAAATCAGGCAGTTATGGATTTATCAATACCTGATTTATAAACAAATGCTGCGTGAAAAAGGCTTGCGTTTGCGCGGACGTGAGTTTCACTTAGATGCCTACGAAGTGACTTCGGGCTTTTACTCACTGCGCAATATCAAACGTGGTTTTATTTTCAACCCATTAAAATTTGGCGATACCCAAGATGCCGAATCGTACGTAGAACAATCGGAAAACTACCTCCGCGCCTTTGTTGTAGATAAACTTCTCAACCCTGACGAACCTTTCCGCAAAACCGACTACCTAACGGCTTGCCAGTTTTGTGATTTTAGGGAAATTTGTGGTCGATAAATCGCCTCTCAAGCAGCCTGTGTGAGCAATGCAGGTTGCTTGGCCCTTCGTCGGGCTACGGGTGCGGCAAAACCATCTTTCTGACGCACCAACCCATCGTGCCCCACGGAAGCATGCAGTAGGTTGATAATACACCCCCGCCGAATGCGCACAAATGAGTTAGATAATTCTGTTTCAAAAAGCCCCAACGTTTTGGCTACAAGCATCGGTGGATGGGCATTTATTACGATAAGAGTATAATTACGACGCCCCTCCAAGCGAACAATTTCACTCAAAGGCACAAATACTTTTCCTCCAGTACATGGAAGACGTAAGCCAGCAACGCCTTTTTTGGTAAATGCAAGTTCATATACTTTCATGAGTAGCAGGGAGTTAGTGAATAGTTGTACAAAGGTGCATGATTTGCCTTCGGCCATTCAAGGGGAAAACTACCCTTCACTTCCCGCAATTTTCCCGTATTTTTGCAGCTTAGTTTATATCCATCTATATGTTTGCCATTGTTGACATTGAAACCACGGGCGGCGCTTACGCCACAAGCCGCATCACTGAAATTGCGATTATCCGCCACGATGGCACCCAAGTCATAGATTCTTACCAAAGCTTGGTCAATCCTGCCTGTTGGATTCCTAGTTTTATTACCCAACTGACGGGCATCGACAACGAGATGGTCAAAGATGCCCCTACTTTTGAAGAAATAGCCGACGAAGTACGCCGAATGACCCTCAACGCCGCCTTCGTAGCGCACAATGCCTCGTTCGATTATGGGTTTGTGCAACGGGAATTCAACCGTTTGGATGAGTATTTCAAACGCGATACGTTGTGTACAGTGAAACTAAGTCGGAAAATTTTCCCTGGCTATAAGTCGTACAGTTTGGGCAACATTTGCCGCGACCTCCAAATCCGCCACGTCAACCACCACCGCGCCATGGGCGACGCCTCCGCCACTACCCTATTATTTGAGCAGCTTCTTCAAAATGACCACGCTGGCATTCTAAAAGACTGGCGCCCATAAGCGAGTGTTTTGAACTCCAATTTGGGACATTTTCGCCCTAGCGTCTCCGGCGTACCCAAAAAAAAATGCGCCCTCTTGAACCATTTTACGAATCGGTCAGTTTTGTAAGTGATTACTCACTTTTATTGAACAATGACTGAAAAACAAGAGCTTATTTTGGTAACCGCCCTTCGGCTTTTTGCCGAAAAAGGGTTTGACACCACCCCCACGAGCCTCATTGCCAAAGAAGCGGGCGTATCGGAAGGGTTGATTTTTCGCCATTTTACCAACAAAGACGGTCTTATGGACGCCATCGTCGCCATGAGCGAAGAGCGGCTTAGCGCCAATGCCGAGCGTATTTTACAATTATCCAACCCCGTTGACCAAATCCACGCGACGCTCGAACTACCCGTTCAGCTTTTTCAGGAAGAGCGGGAGTTTTGGATGCTTCAGTTTTCGCTCAAATGGCAGAAAAAATACAAGAACCAAACCTACACCCCAAGCCCTGCGCACCTAAAAGTGATACAAGCACTTACCGATGGTTTTCGGGCACTCGGATACGCACAACCCGAGCAAGAAGTTAAGATTTTGATGATGCTTTTAGACGGTTTTAGTCACCAACTTGCCCTTTCTCCGTCTCCAGAATACATTGAAACTACCCTCGCTTTTCTTAAAAGTAAATACCCCAACTAACACCGACAAATGTCTCGCAAATTCAAAAAAACCATGATGACAACCCTTATTATTTTAGCCGCCCTCGCTTTGGGAGGTTATTTTTACCTGCAACAGCCGCAATTTGGGCGCAATCCTGAGGGAGCGCACCTTGAGAAAATCAAAAAATCGTCTCATTACAAAGAAAAAGGCTTCCAAAATCAACACCTTACCCCCGACCTGGCCGAAGGCACTAGCTACTGGGATATTCTCAAAGCCTATTTTGTCAAAGTCGAAAATAAAGAACCTAGCCAGCCCCTCCCGTCGGTTAAAACCGATCTAAAAAACCTGCCCAACGATGTCCCTTCGGTGGTTTGGTTTGGGCATTCATCGTATTTTTTGAAGGTTGGAGGAAAAACTATTTTGGTGGACCCCGTTTTTAGTGGAAATGCCTCACCTGTTTCTTTTTTTGGGAGCAATTACGCAGGTAGTAACGTCTATTCTTTGGATGATTTTCCCCCCATCGACCTCCTCATTATTTCACACGACCACTACGACCACCTCGACTACCCAACCGTCAAAGCCCTTCAACCCAAAGTAAAACAAGTGGTGACCTCACTTGGTGTAGGTTCGCACTTGCAGCATTGGGGTTATTCTCCTTCACAAATCAATGAGTTAGACTGGTGGGAGAACACAACCATTGCCGATTCGTTAGAAATCACCGCCGCGCCCGCCCGCCATTTTTCGGGAAGAGGCATTAAACGTGCCCAAACGTTTTGGTCGTCCTTTATTTTAAAAACACCCCAATACAACCTGTACCTTGGGGGAGATTCGGGCTACGACACCCATTTTAAAGAAATTGGCGAGAAATACGGACCGTTTGACTTAGCGATTTTGGAATGTGGCCAGTACAACCAGATGTGGAAATACATTCACATGATGCCCGAAGAAGTAGCCCAAGCAGCCGTTGAACTAAAAGCAAAAACACTTTTACCCGTTCACTGGGCCAAGTTTACTTTAGGTCTGCATCCTTGGATGGAACCCATCGAACGTGTTACCAAAAAAGCACAAGAGCTAAACGTTCCAGTAACAACCCCTATGATTGGCGAAGTGGTAGAAATCAATCGCCATTATCCTAACAAGGCTTGGTGGAAATAACCAACGACGGTCCTGTTTTAACAAAAAAGTGCTTCTAAGTTTAAACCTAGAAGCACTTTTTATTTTGCAAAGGGTTTGCAACTATCAAAACGAAGGCTTTTTCCTTAAAACGCAGGTGTTAAATTGAGGGCTTCTACTTTTTTGATTTCGGGTACCGATTTCAAAATAGCCTCTTCCAAGCCTGCCTTAAACGTCATTGAAGACATAGGACAAGCACTACAAGCACCCGTGAGCTCCAACATTACGGTCATCTCATCCGTAATTTCTTTCACTTTGACGTTGCCCCCATCCGCCTCCAAATACGGACGAATGCTATTGAGGGCATTTTCCACGCGTGATTTTAATTCTTCCATGAATGTTTGTATTAACCTGTGATTAAAACGCTAATATGTACATTTTTTCATTGCCAATCAAGGTTCGGCGCTTTCTACACCCGAATCTCGACCTGTTTCGTTTTGGCCTGAGTCGCATTTCGAATTGCCACCTGCTGCGCCAAACTTTCGGCTGCTTCTTGGAAAGCCGCTTTTGTAATTTCATCTTCACTCAAAAACGCTGGGCGGCCTTCGTCCCCTCCTTCACGAATCCCCTGCACCAACGGAATTTGCCCAATAACTGGAACATCAAACTTTGACGCAAGTTCTTTTCCTCCATCTTTTCCAAATAAGAAATACTTGTTGTTTGGAAGTTCGGCAGGGGTAAAATAGGCCATATTTTCAACGACCCCAAGCACAGGAACGTTGATTTGCGGCTGACGGAACATTGCCAAACCTTTGATGGCATCGGCCAAGGCAACCTTCTGAGGCGTTGTGACAATCACCGCTCCCGTGACGGGCAATGCTTGCACCAACGTCAAGTGAATGTCACTTGTGCCTGGTGGCAGGTCAATCAACAAATAATCTAATTCGCCCCATTCTACATCACCAATCAACTGCCGCAATGCCGTACTCGCCATCGGGCCGCGCCAAACAGTGGCACTTTCGGCAGGCACTAAGAAGCCCATCGAAATGATTTTGATTCCCCATTGCTGAATCGGCATCATCAGGTTGCGCCCATCGCGCGTCACAATGCGAGGCTGCATGTCTTCGGCACCAAACATCACAGGCATCGAAGGCCCATAAATATCCGCATCCAAAATACCCACTTTTGCCCCCGCGCGCAACAACGCCATGGCCAAATTGGCCGTCACCGTCGATTTTCCTACGCCTCCTTTGCCTGATGCTATGGCAATGATATTTTTTACTTGTGGCATCACGGGCCCGCCCGAACGAGTGGTTGTAATATCGGCGGTCATGTTTATATTGACCCGAATATGATTGCCAAAAAACTTATGAATGGCATCCGTACAATCCTTGCGTATGAGTTCTTTCAACGGGCAAGCGGGGGTTGTTAGCACCACCGTAAAACTTACCAAGTCAATCCCTGTTTCTACGTCTCGAATCATGCCGAGCGTTACAAGGTCTTTTTTAAGATCTGGCTCTTGTACAGTACTGAGCGCTTGAAGTATTTTCTCTTTATTTATTGTTAGGTCACCCATTGTAATGACGGTATCCCTAGTTCGGGTACACTTTTGCTATGATAGGACTGGTCAATTTTTTTAACTAACCCCAAAAGTACAAGGAAAGTTTGCTAAACCCCTAACACCGCCCCTGAAAAGTAGATTTGGCTCAGGTTACAAATAACCTGAGCCAAATTTTGCACCTACACTATCCTGTTTTTTTTTCGGTATTTTGGGAAGACGGGCCTCTTGCAACCGTGCCATTCATGGTCAGCATTAATAAAATAAGTACCACAACATGTACGGTAGGAATCAGGCTAATTTTGAACGCCAACGAATAGTTATCCCGATAAAAAGCAATCCACGAAATGATTTGGCAAACCACGATGACCACAGGCAAAGCCACCGCCGTCCAAAATACCCGCCACAAATGATTACTCTGCCCAGCATCAAAAATCATAGGGGAGGTCATTGCAGCAAGAATCGACGGGATAAGCCCTATCAGAAGGAGTACGTTCAGAATGATGGTTGCGATTTTCATTTATTATTTTTTCACAGGTACTAAACGAAATACAAAACCTGGGTCTTCCACTCCTACATAGATATAACCGTCGCGGCCCATTTGAACGTTACGCAAACGACCGAGGTTTTCGAGCAAAATCTCTTCTTTCACCACTTTTCCGTTTTCCATTTTACAACGGTTAAGGTACTTAAAACGCAGCGAACCTACCAACAAATCGCCTTTCCAAGCAGGGTATTTATCGCCCGTCACAAACACCATCCCGCTCGGGCCAATCGACGGAATCCAGTACAAATTCGGCTGTGCCATGCCTTCTTTGGCCGTTAGTGGGGTCAACACCGTTCCGTCGTAATTGATACCGTACGAAATCGTAGGCCAACCGTAGTTGACGTTTTTGCGAATGAGGTTCAACTCATCGCCACCGCGAGGGCCGTGTTCGTGTTCCCACATTTCCCCCGTCGCAGGGTGCATGGCCAAACCTTGCGGATTGCGATGTCCAAACGAATAAATCGACGCAATCGCTTTGTCTTGTTTGACGTACGGATTATCGGCAGGGATGCTTCCATCGTCATTGATTCGGTGAATTTTTCCACAGGCATTTTCAACCGACTGCGGAAAGAGCGGCTGGTGCTGCCCACGATCACCCACGGATACAAACAAGAAACCATTGCGATCAAACTCCAATCGTGAACCATAATGATGGCGCGTTTTTAAGTAAGGTAATGCCTCAAAAATCACTTTTTGGTCGGTCAGCATATTTCCCATAAGTCGGGCACGCATGACGGCCGTGGTAGAAAGTTTTGTTCCATCAACCGTTTTAAACGCCGAATAAGAGAAATAAATCAGTTGGTTTTGGGCAAATTTAGGGTGCAGTTCCACATCAAGTAGTCCTCCCTGACCTTCAGCTAACACCTCAGGCCCGCCCGTTACTTTTTCCTTCTGTTTGTTTCTATCCACCCGATAAATACTACCGTTACGGTCGGTAATGAGCATATCACCATCGGGCAAAAACGTCATTCCCCACGCGCTACTCAACCCACTGGCGATGGTGTCGAGTTTGACGGTCATATCTTCCGATGTAAAAATATTTGATTTAGGTTTTGACGCAAAGCTGTACTTGCTTGCTTTATCGAGTCCCTCCAAAACATAATCGGCTAAGGCGTCGATATCCTCTTTTTTGAGCGATTTTCCCCACGCAGGCATTCCATTGTCGGGGTAGCCATTGGTGATACTTTTGATTAAATCGTCCTTCGTTTTGCCATGTTTCCACTGGCGATCCACAAACATTTCTACTTTTTCGCCGTGGCAACCTGAGCAGAAATTTTTGTAGTTGTTGGCAGCCGTTTCAAAAGCGGCAGGGGTAGCCACATACTCGGTAGTGGGCTGAGGTTGGTGCATCAGTTGGCTGGCCAAAATCACGGTTGCCGTCACTGAGCTAATCGCTGCGTATTTAAACATGTTTGAAATAAATAGGGGTTGGTTTTTTGATGTAAATTAAGGTAGAAATAACGCAAAAGCAATATAGTGTTAGAAAAGGTAAACAAAGTCGTAGCGTCAATTGAGAAAGAGGCATTACTTTTGTAGCTTCAAAACAATCCAGCGGAGCTTTTTCTCAAAAGTTTCCATTTACGAAATGACAGACATTGCAGTAATCTTTGACATGGACGGCGTTATTGCCGACACCAACCCCACTCACAACATCGCTTGGCGTAAATTTTTGGACCAATACGCCATCGTTCCCACCGAAGAAGAGCTCCAAAACCACATGTACGGCAAGCACAACAGCTACATTTTGAGTTATTTTTTCAAAAAAAACGTAGAAGGAGCCGAACTCACTCGACTCCAATTTGAAAAAGAAGCGCTTTTCCGCGAGCTATATACTTCTATCGCCGAGCCTATTTCTGGGCTTTTGCCTTTTTTGAAAGACCTCAAGCAAAATAACGTCAAAACGGGCATTGCCACTTCTGCCCCATTTGAAAACTTAGACATGATGGTGGAACGCATTCCATTATTGGGACAAATAATGGAATCGATGCTCTCAGAAAGAGACGTTACTCAGCACAAACCCAACCCTGAAGTTTACCTCAAAAGCGCCGAACGTTTGGGAATTTCTCCTGACCGCTGCGTGGTTTTTGAAGACTCAGTTTCTGGAGTAAAAGCAGGACTCGCCGCAGGCATGAAAGTGGTGGGTGTTACTACCTCACATGGCCCGAATGAGCTTCCGCCTTGTAGTGCTTATATTGCCAATTACGATTCGTTGAACTTCGATTTCGTAAAACAATTGCTTTCTTAATTTGGTATGACAACTCACTTAAAAACGTATTTTACCAACCACCGCAGCCTAGCCATCGGAGCTATCTTTGCTTCGGTGGGGTTTCTATTTGGAAATTGGGTCACGTGGATTCCATTTGTTAAACAAAAATATGGTTTGGACGATGCACAGCTTGGCTTGCTCTTGTTGAGTTTGCCATTAGCTTCGACACTTACCAATCCTCTTTCCACGCTGGTTATCAATCGTTTTGGCATGAGAACCACTACCCTTGGTGGACTCACGGGCATGGCCTTGGTGTATCTACTGCCTGTCAACGTTCCTGCGCTTTGGATGACCTCCATCTCGCTCGGACTTTTAGGCATTGGCATTGCTTTCACCAACGTTGCGATGAATACCTGCGTTACGGCGATTGAAAAACAAGACGGGACATTTATTATGTCCACGTCGCATGGCATGTTCAGCGGGGGCGGAATGATAGGTTCGGCTTTGGCCAGTGTCTTGATGGGCTTTAAAGTCCCTCCTGCGGTACACGTTTCCATCATCACTCTCACGATTTTAACCATCATTGTTTTGGCTCGGCCCATCATCATGGGCATTCACGAAGAAAAGCTCAAAAGCGAAGGCGGTGCTAAGTTTGCTTGGCCCAACCGTGTCTTGGTGGGGATGATTGCCATTTCGCTTTGTACCAACATCACCGAGGGTACCATGTCGGATTGGACGGCTGTTTACATGCGTGAAGTGGTAGAAGCCAACGACTTTTTCATTGGTTGGGGGTTTGCTTGTTATGCTTTTTTTATGGCTTCTGGACGGTTTATTGGGGATGCCCTTATTCCACAATACGGTAGCCGAAAAGTGCTTGTTACAGGTGGAATCATCGCCGCATCAGGCATTCTAATTGCCGTGTTTTTCCCCTATACCCTCACGGCTATTTTAGGCTTTGGGTTAGTGGGAGCAGGCGTATCGTGTGGAGCACCTATTTTATACGGAAGTGCCGCCCGCGTCCCAGGCATGGCCAAAGGCGCAGGACTAGCCACCATGAATACGTTTAGCTTGGCAGGTTTTTTAGCAGGCCCTGCCCTCATCGGCCTCATTTCCAACGCTGTTAGCCTTTCGTTTGCCATCGGCATTGTGGCCATCTTAGCCCTCATTTGGTCATTACTTTCCAACAAAGCACAGTTATATTAAGTCAAGAGGCTAGTGCGCAAGGGGTAAATTTGCAAGTTAGCAAGGGGCAAATTTGCAAGTTAGCAAGAGGCAAATTTGCAAACTCGGCTTTGCCCTTTGCCCTTTGCCTTTTGCCCTTTGCCAACTAGCCCATTTTTCACCAACTTCCAAAATGCTCCCCACCCATACCTTTACCTTTTCGCTACCCGTTTGGCGACTAATTTATGACACCATTCCTGCGGAGACGACGGCTTCTTTGTTGGCGGTTGAACTTCGGAGCAAATCAGGGGTTGAATGGGCGGTGATTGATGTAGAAAATGATGCTGTTTGTTGGCAAAAAACAATCGCTGATACCGATTGGTGGACCAGCCTAATTGGGTTTTATTCGGGGGTTTTGTTGTTTCATACGTATGCAGGTAGCGAACAACCCGCTCCCAAGTCGCTACTAGCCATCGACGCCAAGACGGGTGTATTTCTTTGGAAACTAGAGGGATATTCTTTTGTGGCTACCGACGGGCGACTGCTTCAAACTGGACAAACCCAAAGCGATTTGCAGCTAAACATTACGCATCGGCATTTAAGAGACGGAAGCCTTTCGGCAGCTTCTGTCCTAGAGCAATCGGCGACGAATGCTTCTTGGCGCTTTCCTACCGAACACCCAGAAAGCAGCCCATACTATTCGGTTATCGGTCAGTTTATCCAAAAAATAATTGGCAAAACACCCCAAAAAGCCCTAAATTATGGGGAAATTGGTGGACATATTTTGTTTTTTCAGTATCTTTACCACGCTAACGCAACTGCTCTATCCCGCTCTATCTTGGTCGTAAATACATCAAAAACGGTGCTTCACCACGAAACCCTTGAAACCGACGTGACGAGTACTGCTTTTGGTGAGTCTTTTTACAATGAGCACCATTTAGTGTATTTGAAAAATTTACAAGAATTAGTAGTTATAAAATTGCCGAAACCATGATTACGCGAGTTGGATGTTGCCTTGTAGTAGTAGCGCTGTTGATGGGAGCAAAGGCCATGGCTTCTCCCTTTCCCTTCGACTCTACAGGCATCGAGAATAAAAATGGGAAAACGTACGTCATTCACAAAGTAGAACCTGGCCAAACCCTCTACGCAGTGATGCGTAAGTACCAAACCACCATTAAGGCATTGAAAGATGCCAACCCTGGAATGAAGGACAATCTTTCCGTTGGGCAAGTGGTGCGTGTACCTGCCCGCTCGGGCGGCTCACCTACAAAAACGGCCGCTAAAGAACCCGAAAAGACGGATAAAAAACCCGAAGGAAATAAACTCGTTTTGGATTACGAAATTCAATCGAAAACCTCTCCCGTTGTCAAAGTAGATGAAGACAAAGGCAAAGAGGCAGATACCAAACCTACCGCCACCCCAACGGAAGAACCCGAAAAGGAAGACACAAAACCTGCCCCCATTTCGGCACCCAAAACAGGCTTGCACAAAGTGGAAGGTGGACAATCGCTGTACGGAATTGCGATTAAGTACGGCGTCTTAATGGCTGATATTCGGCGTTGGAACGGTCTTACCTCTGACCAGCTTCGTTCGGGGCAAGAATTGATTGTTTCGGAAAATACGTACCAGGATTATCTCAAGAAGAACAAATTAGATTCGGTGAAACTGACCGAAGCGAAAAAGCCAAGCGAAGAGAAATTGCCGCCTCCGCCTGTTCGTCCCGAAGACCCTACCAATGCCAATTTGCCCGAACCTAAAATTGCCAACACAGGCAAACGTATCATGGAAACGGGCGTAGCAGAGGTATTGGACGGCACCGACAACAACAGCAAATATTTAGCCCTCCACCGCACCGCACCCGTGGGGTCGTTGATTCAGGTCAAAAATATGAACAATAGCCAAAGTGTTTGGGTCAAAGTGATTGGCAAACTTCCTGATATCAGTGCTAACAACCGCATTATCATCAAATTGTCGGCCCGTGCACAAGAAAAACTTTCGCCAGGAGGCAAGCAATTTATCGCCGAAATCAGCTATTTAGCGCAATAACAACACGGCTACTTTTTAGCCTCACAAATGCGTTGATGAATGAAAAGCTTACTTTATCCGTTGTTGGTGTTCGCCAGTTTTGTGATTGCTACGTTTTTGGTATTCCAAAACCTCGAAACCGTCTTTGCGGATAAATTAAATACGCTTGTGCAGTATCCGTGGCAATTTGGCGCTTTGAGTACCCTCTTGCTTGCATCCGACCTACTTTTGCCCGTTCCTTCTATCTTGGTCATGTATTTCAACGGCTACGTACTTGGGACGTTTTCGGGGACGCTCGTTTCTTTGGCTGGACTAATGCTAGGCTGTGTGGCAGGTTACTATTTGGGCAAAATAGGCAGCAAAAAACAGTCGCAGGTTTCAACGCACCGCGCACTACTTTTTCTTGAAAGATACGGTTCACTGGCAATCCTGCTGTCAAGGGGTATTCCAATTCTCTCCGAAAGTATTTGTGTAGTTTGTGGCTTCAACAACATGCCGTTTAAGCACTATTTGTTGTATAACCTCATCGGTTACCTCCCACTTTGTGTGCTTTACGCCTACTGTGGTAGCATCGGTTACGACCAAAATAACTTTATGCTCACGCTTGGATGTTCTGTTTTGTTAGGAATTTGTTTTTGGTTTTTTGGCAAAAAACTCACAAAACCCGCAAACGCCTAACCCACTCGACACTCTGCACTCCCCCACTCGGTATTCCCTTACAATTGTCTTAAATAGCTAATCTTCGCAATAAGATGGTCTTCCTGACTGCGCGTATCTAGGCGAGTGGTTGATTGAAACTCCCTTTTGTTGAATACAATGTAGATAAACGACAACGGTTGGTATTCCCATGAAAGACGAATGTTGTAATTATTGGCTTGGGTATCGGTATTTCTTTGGTAAAAACCAATCAATTGCAGACGTGGATTTGCGGCAAAACGCCCTTCTATCGACCACAAATCAATGTTTTTGGAGGTATTATTAACACCCACATTTTTGAAAGTATTCCGATTGTACCTTCCCGTGATTGAAACGTGCGGAATCGGCGCCACTAACATACTAAAGTTGGTCGTATTCAGTTTGCCGTTGTAATATGTTCCGTATTCACCGTTCCAATTAAAGCTTACTTTTTTGGAACCATCGCTTCCCCAATAGACAGCATGACGCGTATAATTGTAACTTCCTGCGTTGATTTTTACCCCCAACGGACTAAACGGCTCAGTCAAATACTGGTAGGTTGGTGTCATGATGTGCCCCATAAAACCACCCGATTGCAGCATGAGCCAAAAAGGGCTCAACCCGTACGAACGTTCAATCAAACGCCCGGTACTCGCTTGGTGGTAAAACTCAACCAACAAACTCGGTTCTACCGAACGGATTATTTTTTTGAAAGGGACGTGTTTGCCCCGATAAAACCAAAATATACCTGGGGTAGTCCCGATGACGTCAGAACGCGAAGTAAATCCAACGGCGGGGTTATATGATTTTGAAATGAGCGATTGCGTCCACCATATTTTCCATTGGTTGGTGGCATAAAAATACTGCGCTGCACCCGCAGCACCCGTCACGTTGCCCTTGGTATCATGGCTGACGTTGAGCATCCAATTGAGCGAATGTGCCTCGTCAAAGCGGACAAAACCGTCCACGTTGCCCACGATGTTGGTATTTCCCGAATCATTTTTGACCGTCACCAACGCCCCCAAACGACTTTGTTTGCCCAAGTTTTCAGAATAACGTCCGACAAAATAATGGGTCAGTGGCGACGATGCCGACCCTCGCTGACGGATGTACATGGCTCCGTAATTTGTTTTAGCCGAACGACTCACAAAACGCGCACCCGCATCAATTGGGATCGGATTTCCTGTTCCGTCTAGCCCAATTTGGCGACTAAAAAACGGTTGAATCCGCATTGTTCCTCCCGACATATCCGACGCAGGCCCGATTCCAATCCCAAACAGCGAGGCATTTTCTAAGAAAAACTGACGGCGTTCGGGAAACAACACCGAAAAACGTGTAACGTTGTTGACTTGGCGGTCGGCGTCGGCTTGCGCAAAATCAGTATTAAACGTCAAATCCAAGACCGCCCGCGAATTTACCGCCCATTTTATCTCGCCTCCTACTTTTACCGCCGCATCTTCGGGTTTGCGGCCGTCGATTTGCCGATAACGGTCGTAGGAAGTCAAAAAATACGGTTGTATGCGAACGTTGGCCGTGGGCGGAGGCGGTTGAAGTCCTTTGATGATACCTGCATAGTCCATACGCAAGACATTAAACGAACGTGGAAAAGGAGAAAATGCGTAGTTTTCATTGGTCATACGACGCCCACGATTGACATTGAAACCCCAACTTTGGGTTGCTTCGTTTGATTTGGCGTAACGTAATGTTTTCCAAGGAATGGCAAATTCAGCCACCCAACCTGAGTCCGAGCGCGTGGTCCGAACCCGCCAAAGCCCATCCCAATCTAAGTCAATATACGTAGCATCAAAAGATAGAAAATCGCGCTGCACGCCGTGGGGATTGGTGGTAAAGACCATTGCATTGCGACGGTCGTTGAAACCGTCGATGCTCATTCCCACAAAATCAGAAGTTCGGGTGTTAAAATCGCGCTTAAAATCAATAACACGTACCGATTTTTTACCCAACGTATCGCGGTTAAAAACGCCCAAATACAGGTAGTTTTGGTTGAATAAAGCCCGAATTTCGGTGTGGTGGCGGGGTTTGTCTCCTTGGCGAGGATCAACTTCAATAAAGTCGCTTTTGGGCTTGGCCAACTGCCATTCTTTGTCGTTCAAATGACCGTCAACTTTCAGGTTAGTAGAAATCTTAACCGCCTCAAATTCTTTGCGAACCGAATCAGGTTTAAACAGTTGAACGTCTTGCGAAAAACAACAGAACGACAGCAGGCACAGTACCAGCGTAGAGGTATAATTCATGGATGAAGCGGAATTGGACACGAAAGAAGTCGCAAGTTAGCACTTCTATTTCAAAAACCTTTCACCCAAACGAGGGGATATACGTCAGCGCGCCATC